>DRQW01000133.1 GCA_011371305.1 Anaerolineae bacterium
GGCTTGGAGTCATTTTGGCAAACCAGCGCAACGTTATTTCCAAAGCAACGGGAGCGCATGGGAGTCGAACCCACCGCGGACGTCTCCGCGACGCCCGCCACCGGTTTTGAAGACCGGGACGCCCACCGGGACGCATCCGCTCCCATGATGCATTTATACTACCCTGAAACAGGGATTTGGTCAAGCCCTTTCGGCCGCCAAGGTGATGAGCCCTTCGTGCAGCAATTCCCGGGCCAGGTCGAGCACATCGGGCCGGGTGATGGTGATGTCCACATCGTATGCTTCGGCCAGGGCCTGGGCAATGGATTCCAGGCTGGTCTTGCCATCCAGCCGATCCCATAAAAAACTGCCCGTCTCGTTGAGGGAAATATACGTGCCTTTGGCGAGGTTGATGATCACCGCCTGGCCATCGACGGTTTCTGAAACTGCGTTGGGGGATTGATGGGGTTGGTCGCGCAACGTGATTTCAATGCGTTTCATGAGCCAGTACTTCTTTCAGTTGGGGGAAGGCCAGTGCCTCCCAAGGGATGTCATCAATGGGAAACCATTGCACTTCCGAAACGTCATCGCCCGGTTGCAGTTGTCCACCCAGGATGCGGGCCTCGAAGAGCAAAAAAACGCCGGGCTTGTTGGGGTCCGCGATGGGATAGACATCGATGATCCGTCCGATTTCAGCTTCCAACCCGGTTTCCTCCCGGATCTCCCGCGCCAGTGCGTCCCGGGGCTGTTCGTCGTATTCTACAAAACCGGAGGGCATGGCCCAGAAACCCTTACGGGGAACAACATCCCGCCGCACCAGCAACACCCGCCCTGCTTCTACGATGAGCGCGCCCGCGGCCAGTTTCGGGTCGCGAAAATGGATGAAGCCGCAGGCCGGGCAATAGCCCCGATCCGCGCCGAAGAGCTGCCGGGTTTCCAGTTCATGACCGCAGTATGGGCAATAGCGATAATCGTTCGCACTCATTCCAGATACTCGTTCAGTCCATTTTCCTGCAATGCCTGCACGATCTTTTTTACGTCCTGGGCCCGATCCGCGGGCATGACCAGGATCACGTCATCGGTGTCCACCACGATCATATCCTGCAGGCCGATGGTAGCGATGAGGCGGTCCTTGCTGAAGACAAGGATATTTCGGCTGTCGTGATGCAGATGCCGGGCCTGGACCACATTGCCCGCGTCGTCCTTGGGCAATACATCCAGCAACGCGGCCCAGGACCCGATATCATACCACCCCAGGTCCACTGGAAACACCGCGACCCGGTCTGCTTTTTCCATGACGCCGTAATCAATGGTTACGTTGCCCTGGAGGGGCATCCAGAACCTGGCGAATGCGGTTTCGGCCTCGGAGGTATGTAGCGTAGGTTGGATGGCGGTCAGGGCCTGGTAAAGTTCGGGCATGAAGCGCTGGAATTGAGCCATGATCACATCGGCCCGCCAGATGAACATGCCGCTGTTCCATGCGAAGTTGCCCGCTGCCAGAAAGGCTCGGGCGGTGGCAAGATCCGGTTTTTCGCGAAACCGGCGCACGCGGCGGGCTTCCATGCCACGGAATTGACCCAGCGTATCGCCCATTTCGATGTACCCATATCCGGTTTCGGGGTAGGAGGGACGGATGCCCAGGGTGATGAGTTCCCCGGTTTGGGCGAGCTCGGTGGCGGCAATGAGGGTCTCCCGCAGGGTATCGGGCTTGCGAATGAGGTGATCCGCGGTGAGGACCGCCATGATCGCGTCGGGATCGCGATGGAGCAGGTGGATGGCGCCCAGGCCGATGGCTGCGGCCGAACCACGGGCCGCGGGCTCACCCACGATGTTGGCGGTGGGGATGTCCGGGAGTTGGGCCTGGACCATGTCCACGTACTCGTGATTCGTGATCACGTAAACGTGGTCCGGGGGGACCAAAGGCGTGACGCGATCGTAAGCCTCTTGCAGCATGCTGCGGCCGTTGCCGGTCAGGTCTTGGAACTGCTTGGGCAGGTGTTTACGGCTGCGAGGCCACAACCGCGTGCCTACACCGCCAGCGAGAATGGTGGGATAAAGGTGTTGGAGGAGGGGGGTGGTAGGTTGGGTCATCGGACGAGGGTTGTGGGGATGAGCATGGTTGGCTGTCAGGATGGGGAGAGTCCGGCCTGTGAGCGCTTATTCGGGGGAAAGCATGCGCAGGGTCTGGCGCATGGCCCGGTCGGCCGTGGCCGCGATCAGGCTGCGCCAGGCCAGCTCTCGCACGAAAGGATGGGTGCGATCGCCGGCATCGATCGCTTCGCGCACGGCCAGGACCTGGGAGGCTTCGTTGTGCTGTCGGGCAAGCTGCAACCAGCGCGCCTGCTGTTGTAATCGCTGGCTGAGCAGGCCGCGATTGGGCTCATCGAGGAGCGTATTTACGACCTGCTCATGGCTGGGGCCATCTTTGTGCAGGGTTTTCTCGGCATGGGCCGCGAGGAAGGCGTCCGATAACAGCCACAGCCACCCGGCAAAGGCGGGGTGTTCGAGTAAGGCAGCGGTGGCCTCCTTCCCCTGGGGGGCGGGGAGGGGAGGCCAGGGAATCTGTTGGGGAGGCAGGGGGCGGTCCCCCCACAACCAATGCCCGAACACGACGATCTCGCCGGGCCAGGGGGCCTCGTTCGCGGCCATCCGTTCCAGCGCCTCGTCCAGCATCTGCAATCCCAGAGCGGGATCCAATTCCACCAGCAATACCTGGTGGTGGCTGTCCACCATGCGGACGCGATGGATCGTGCCTTTGGGCGCGGGCATAGGCAAGGTGTTGAGCTCCAGGTCGGGATAAGCGGAGGCATAGACCATGCCCAGTTGGTCGTGGAGGATCAGGGTGAGCAGATCCCCCCGATTTTCTTCCTGGTGATGGTGAATGAACCAGAGGAAGCTATGGCCCTGGGCATTGACGGGAGACCACAACGCCCGCAATTCGCCGGGCGGATGGGCCTGCACGCCCGCCATGCGCAGTTTCTGCAATTGGCGTTGTATCAGGGGGCGCAATTCGGGCAGGGTGAGGTGCCATAGGGTTTGCAACGCCTGCACGGCCAGGGGATGGCGTATGGCGCCCAGCGCGGGGATGATATCCCGTTGCAAGGAGGCATCGCCATAGGCGGCCACGGCCATGAGCAGCCGCGCCCGCCGTGGATCCTCCATGGTTTTGATGACCTGTAACACCGCGTGCACAATCTCGGGCGGTTCATCGAGAAGCTGATCCGCGTATTCCACCAGCACCAGGGGCTCGGTCTCCGCGATGGCAATGGCTTCCTCGCCGCTTTCCCGAGCTACGTCATAAGATGCCGGGATGCGTTGAGCCAGGGCGGGATCGATTTCCTGACCCAGGTATCGTTCCAGGATCATCACCGCGGTCAAGCGGGCGGCATCGGTGCGGGATGTATCCATCGCGGCCTGGCGCAAGGCAGGAATGACCATCTCCGGGTCTAGGTGTTGGGCCAGGCGTCCTAATCCCCCGCGCAGGGCGGGATCGCTGGCGTCGAGGTGGCGCAGGAGTGCATTGAGCGCGGGTTTGCCTCGGGTTGCCAGCTCCCGGGCCTGTCGGTCCATTTCATACGCATTCCGGGCATTGGCCAGATTCTTCACCGCCCGATCAATAGCCAGCCTGTCGCCAAAACGGATAATCCGCCTTTCTTGATCGCTCATAGATGCCAATGATAGCACAATCGGGCAGGGGGGCAAATCTCGGTTCCGAAAAGAGCACACAGATGGCCAAAGAAGGGCGTGGATGGTTCAAACCAGGCGTCATGTGTATTCCGTATTGCGTATTTCGTATTCCGTCAGCGCCTCCCGCAATACGAAATACGGACTCGGACTCGGCTTCCCACGTCCACCCGCCCGGAAAGCCTTTGCATCAGCCCCCATGCCAGGAAGCCAGCTATTCCGACTGCAAGATCGCCACATCCCCGGCCCAAATGAGATGCACTACGCCCATATCATCCTGCACCTGCAACGCGCCCGCGGCCGTAACGCCTATGGCCCGGCCTACCAGCGGCGGCTGTCCCCGCTGCATGACTCGTACCCGTCGGCCCAGGGGTTCCAGCCGTTGGGCCCATGCGGCATGGGGCGAGGTGCCTGCCAGGAATGCGTCATAGCGTTGGGCCAGGGCAGTCAGGAATGCATCGGCTAATGCGTCCACGTCCAGAGGCTTGCCCACCACCTCTCGCAGGCTGATGGCTGCGTGGGATAGCGCCCCGTCCGCGAATGTGTTGTTCACATTCAGGCCCAGCCCAATGATCGCGAAGCGAAGCCGATTATGTTCCCCTGCCAGTTCGGTGAGCACCCCAGCCAGCTTGCGATTATGGAGCAGCAGATCGTTGGGCCACTTGGGGCGGGGATGCACCCCCGCTATGGCCTGGCATGCATCGATGGCAGCCAACGAAACAAGCATGGTCAGGTGGTTGGCTTGGGCCAGTGGGATGGCCGGGCGCAGGAGCAGGGAAAGATAGAGCCCACCTGGCGGAGATTCCCAGCGCCGGTCCAGGCGGCCCCGGCCCGCGGTTTGTTCCCGGGCAATGAGGACCAGCCCTTCCCGCGCCCCCATCTCGGCCCAGTCCTTAACCCAGCTCTGGGTTGAAGTCACCCTGTGCAGGCGGATGACGATAAAGGGGATCACGGCTGTTTCTCTTGATTTCGCCTGCGGCCCATGCCGCCAAGCCCAAGCATGCGGCTGAGGAAGCCCGGCTGTTCCAACGGAATCCGTTTCGCGGGCTCCCAATCGCCCGTCTTTTGCGATTTCAGCCATTGAGCCCGTTGCTGTTGTGCGGCCTCAAACCATGTCCGCAGGATCGCCTCATCCTCTGCCTGTAAGGCCGCGCGCCATCTTTCCAGCTCCCCGACCAGGGACTCAATCCAGGTCACGACGTTGTCGCGATTATCGAAGACCATGCGGGCCAGGGCTTCGGCATCGAAATCGGGCAAGGCCGTCACCTGTTCGAATTGAGCCCCTGCCATTTTGCGTATCTCTCGCCAGGAGGCGTGCTGGCTGACCGCGTGCATGAACGCGCCCGAAATTAACGTGGGCAGACTGACCGCGGCGGCCGCGAGCCCGTCATGTTCCTCAGGTGTGAGGAAATAGGGTTTGGCGCCCAGGGATTGGACCAGGTTGGTGGCCAGGTTGACCGCGTCGGGATGAGCGTGATGGCTGGGGCAGAGGGCCCACAGCGCGTCCTGGAACAGAGCTGGAGAGGCATCCTGGGCCTGGAAGGCTTCGGCATGGGGGAGAATGGGATGACTGCCAACAAAATGCACTGTGTCGGGCAAGTGCATTTCCGCAGCCTGCGCCACCGGGCGTTTCAGGGGCGCGGTATCCATGAGTAGACAGCCCCTTTTGACATCCCTTTTGATGGCCTCGAAGGTGGGCGCAATACCATCCAAGGGGATGGCAAGGATGATCATATCGGCCTCTTCGCAGGCCGCGATGAGATTCCAATGGGTTTTGTCCACCGCGCCCATCCTGGCCGCGCGTTTCATCGCCGCGTGATCCCGGTCGTGGCCCATGATGACGAAATCCCGGTCCAGGCCCTTAAGCCCCAAGCCAATCGAAGTGCCGATGAGTCCTAAGCCGATGATGGTGATTTGCGACATGATGCTTCCTTTGGGAGAAGATTGGATGGATTAGGAGGTGGTTGCGGCATGTCGTGCCCGGCGTCGCCAAAACCAGCGCCCGATGAAGAAACCGACTACCAGCACAATAAAGGCGGCGATGGCAGGTAGCAGGATGGCGATCAGGGTCATCAATGCCGCGATGATATCTTCGATGAAGCTGACCACGGGATTGCCCACGCCCGCGGTGGTAGTCGTGACCACGGGCCGGGCCGTGGCCTTGACCGCATGCATCCCGCCCGCGGCCAGCAACCCCACAGCCAGCGCCAATATCGGGCTCATATCGGAAATGATGTTGCTGCTGGACGCGAAGAGAATGGCCCCCGCGGTCGGGCGGATGAATGATTGGATGGCATCGTTGATGGTGTCCACCGCCGGGATTTTATCCGCGGTCATCTCGATGACCAGGAGTATCGCGAGCAAGCCCAGTATCCAGGGATTTTCGAGGAGGTCCCAGGGTTTGTTCAGGGTAATGAAATCGGTGAAGCGGGCCAGCAGCCCCACGATAAGCAGGGGCAGATAGGCGTTGAGGCCCGCGGCCGAAGAAAGCCCGAAGGCGGAGAGGAGGTCGATCATGATGGTTCGCTGGTCGCTGAAGGTTCGCAAAGTCCAGGTTGGACGAGTCTGCCATGGTGCGTATTGCGTACTGCGTATTCCGTCCAGTCGTTACGCAATACGCAATACGGAATACGAGTCACGCCGCCCTGGCCGCGAGGCATTTTCGTCGGTATCGGCGCGGGGTGGCCCGCCGTCGGACTGCTTTGAAAATAACACGCGGCGCTTACTCATTATACCGCATTTTCGGGAAGCAGGTCGCGTCAGGAACTGGTTCATGCCCGGATCAGGGTGAAAAGGGTCAGTTCGGGCGGGCAATTGATGCGCAAGGGGACAGCGATCTCGCCAAGACCGCGGTTGGTATAGAGCCACATGTCCCCCACCCGATACAATCCCATGTCGTACTTGCTTCCCAGATAGGGCAACACCAGCGGGCCTTTGCCCGGTATCCGCACCTGGCCGCCGTGGGAATGCCCGGCCATCTGCAAGGCGAAATTCGCTTGCGCGGCATACACATCCGCCAGGTCGGGCTCATGCAACATCAGCAGGATGGGCGCATTCGCGGGCGCACCATCCAGCGCCGTGACCAGGTCGGGATGGCCTGCCCAACCATCATCCAGCCCAACCAGCACCAGGTGCTGACGACCACGGGCCAGCACGAGATGTTGGTTCACCAGCAGCGGTACTCGGGCCTGGCGAAACCCTTCCCGCACGGCTTCCACATCCAACCAGTAGTCATGATTGCCCAGCACACCGAAGACCCCCGCCCGTGCGTTCAACGTCGCCATGATGGGCGCGAGCTCATCCATCGCCCGGACATCATGCCACACGTAGTCCCCCGTGAGCAGGATCAGGTCCGGGTTGAGTGCGTTGGCCGTGGCTGCAACTTCACGAATGAACGCGGGCCGGGTGTAGGGCAGCAGGTGGATATCGGTAAGGTGGACGATGGTGAAGCCCTCGAACGCGGGCGGCAGGCCCCGGATGGGCAGCTCTATCCGCTCGATGCTCAGCTCGCCTACTTCGTTGGCCAGAACCAGCGAGGTTGAGCTGAGCACCACGCCCGCGGCCACGGCCGCGCTGCCCAATTTGAGAAACTGGCGTCGGGTGAAACGACGGGGTTGCTTGGGATGTCGCAGGTCCGCGCGCTTTTGCGTTCCGGTTTCAGGATGCATGGCTGGAGATCGTCCCGGTCCCTGGGTTATTCATTCCGCACTTCACCCGGGAGGACTGGTTTGCTGTGTTGCCAAAAATACGTGAAGGAATCCTGAAACTGGGCGATGGCTTCCTCCGCGTTTGTGGCCAGATTGTATTCCACCAGGCCGCGGCCATCACCCCAGGCACTGTAATGGAAATTCTGGCTACCCACCACCAGAAATGCGTCGTCCACGAGAAGGGCTTTGGCGTGCATGCGGCCTTCATAGTAGCGGAATTCAGCCAGGTGGAGCAGTCCGCGGCGGGCCAGTTCCTTACGAAACGCCTCGATAGCCACGCTGTTTTCAATGCCATTCATGTTCACGTCCGTGGTTAATACCCGAATGCGCACCTGCTTTTGCTCCATCACGTCCAACAGCGCCTGGGTGTAGCCCAGCCCATCTTGCATGGAGCAGAAGTCATCCATGACAATGCCCAGGGCGCAATAGATTTCCAGGGAAAAATTGACATGAAAGATGTCGATGCGCCTCTGGGCGCTGCGGATCAGGGCTTCCAGAGCTTTGTCGCTTTCGGGACGATGGGAGGTGCGCAGCAGGGAAAAGGCCACCTCATCGCCCGGCGTGGTGTGATAGAGGAGCACTTCGGGGACGTGTCGGGCCTCGGCCGCGCCCTCGGCCACGGTGCAATAGCGGTCCCAACGTCCTTTCGGGGGATTCAGGCCCGGACACTGGACCAGGTCTGCGCCTTCCCAGATGTCGTCATAGGCCGCCAGGGCGTCCTGGGCCACAGGCCCTCGCATCAACATGCCGTAATCAACCAATGAGACACCCAAACCCGAAGGATTGTGGCGGCTGAAGTGGAGGTAGCTGTAATTGAAACCGGCAGCCATGACCTTTTCCCCATCCACGATGAGAAATTTCGCGTGGCTGTGGGGGTTTTGGCCATCGAAATTGGCCAATTCGACCTTCCAACCCAGTTCGGGGTTCGTCATCTCGGGCAGGCCCGCCTTTTGCAATACATCCATGACATTCCACACCTGCTCGCCCCACGTGAACGTGGCGAGAACCGGATAGTTGCCCAGAAGGATACGCACAGTCATTCCACGGGGATAGTTTTCGGGATGAGCTTTGACTTGATAGTAGAGATCGGTTACGGCCTGGGCAAGCTGGAAACCTGGACTGTCCATCCGCTCATCCTTCATCCACTCCATGGTGGCGAACAGGACTTCGTAGCGGGCGTTGCGGATCTGGTCTGCTATCGCGTCGAAGGCCGTGGCATTGGCTGGGGTTTGGACCGCAACAGCTTCGGCCGGCATGGTATCGGGAACCGGCTGGGGGAGCAGGAAAAGGCCCAGGAATTGATTGCCGCAGAAGGGAATGAAAGCGTCAGATGGGCGGTAGGGAGCAGTACGGAGGACGTGAAGGATGGCATCCCCGTAGGGTGAGCCGGTGCTGTCGGGGCAGGTATAACGGGGACGGGATGCATAGCGGCCGCCACCGCGCATCACCGCCATGTGCAAACCGCCTTTCATGTCCGCCACCGCATCGAAAGGCAGGGGCTGGGTGGCCGCATCCATGAGGATGGGCGGGCCCCACTGACCCGCGGTGCGAACACTGTCGTAGAGAAAATTCCCCGTGTGTACGAAATCGAAGGGGTTGACTGCCTGGTAACTTTCCCACAACAGATGCAAATGCCCCTGTTGATCCCGGAGGGGAATCACGCGGCCGTTGCAACCGGGACCGGCCAGGGCCTCCTCGCCGCTCTCGGGCGTCCAGTAATGGGGCAGACGGTCTTCGCCACACCAGGCCAGATGGACTTTGCCCTCTTCAGCATCGAACAGGGGGGTCGGCGCTTGGCCCGGGGCCTGATACAAGGGTTGGACAGAACGACTGTCGGACGTGATGCGGGCCAGTCGCACATCCCCGTCCTTTTCCCAAGCGAGCAAAAATGCTGCTTTGCCCGCCGGGGCCAGGCGGGGCCGCTGGCCACGGATGGGGAGACAATCCACCCGAAGGGGCACAGGAGAGCCCACCTGCCAGGTGAGGTAGGCCAGGGTCGCGTCTTCATACGCCCAAACCACCATGATCTGCCCGGCATCATGGATGGCAATGGTGGGGGAGGCAGGCGCACCTCGCATAGGGCAGTTGCTGGGCAGGTACGTCAATTCGATGGCAGGATCGCAATCACCATCGTGACATAATTGATACAAAATCCTGGGCGCGTTTTCCTGGGCCAACGACACCCATACGATATGCTGGTTCCCGGCGTCGTCCATCGCGATGGCAGGCTGTTCGCTGAGCTTTTCATCCAGAAACTGTGTGGCCTCCCATCGAGCCCAACCATTGGCATCCACCCCGCCCCATGAAAGCGAGGCGCTTTTTTCGCCGTCTTCGTCATAGCGGGTCCAGGCCAGGGCCAATCTGTTTTGACGATCGATGGTCAGGGAAGGTGGTTCGATCGCGGCAACGGGATAAGGCAAAGGCAGCCGTTCCGTCCAGGCTACGCCCTCCGCCTTGGGCCCGAGGACCGTTGACGTGCTGCCCTGTTTCATCATGGCAAAAGAAAACACCTGCAAAAACGCGCCGGTCAAGTTCATTAGCAGAATGGCGATGGCGAAGATCGCGAGCAGCCTCCAGATCCGGCCCATGGAGCGAGGCAGGTCCCCGCCATAGGCTCGGGCGCGGTGAAACCAGGTGAAGACCAGGCCCAAGGCCAGGCCCACCACCCCATAGAACACCATGATGATGAGCCAGATCAACCACCCCCGCGCAACCAGCTCGCTGATGCCCATGCGCCCAAGCGTCAGGCGCAGCAACTCACCCGCGAAGGTTCCGCCCAACAGGCCGCCCATCATGGCCGCGAAAAGTACACCCCAACCATATTTGAACCCTACGCTGGCCAAGCCGAAGATAATCCCCACCACCATGCCGTAGAACAGCCCAAACAGCCCCAGCAAAATGGGAAGATGCGCGGGATCCGCGTCAATTTGATTGTAGTAGATCCCCAACAGGGAGGCCAGGAATAAGCCCAGGGGCACGAAGATGGCCTGGGCAACAGCAAAAGCCGCGGCCCCTGCCAGGATGTAGCGGCGTTGCAGGGCCAGGGAGTCAACCAGGGTCAATACCCATCCGCCCAATGCCCCCAATATGACGCCGGAAAGGGCCATGCCCACGAAAAAAATGACCAGCGCAACCACCAGCCTTTGCAGGGGCTGGGCCTGGTCCACCAGGCTCATCAGGCTTGAGATCAGCGGGCTTTTCAGCAGCAATACGCCCAGAAACATCCCCAATCCACCGGCGACCGTGAACCCCATCGCGGCCACCAGCAGGTTGCGGGCATAACTTCGGCCAGTATATGCGCGCAAAAACGCGGAAAGTTGTTGTAAATATCGCACTTACTGTTGCCGTTGCGCAAGATGGATGTAGTAAAGCAATTGTAGGATGGACGTCACCGCGGCCGCGAGATAGGTCAGGCCCGCGGCGGTGAGCACCGCCTTGGCGCCCCGCCGATCCTGATCCGACACGAGCAGTCCGGCTTCATTTAACAAACGCAAGGCCCGCCTGCTGGCATCGATCTCCACGGGCAGGGTGAGGATAGAGAACAGCACCATCAGGGCGAAGAAGAGGATGCCGATCCACAGCAGATTCGTCATGTTGAACCACAGCCCCAGGAAGATGGCAATGTAGGAGATGGTGGGGCTGAATTGGAGGGCAGGCAGCAGGAAGTTGCGCATGCCGATGAGGGCCGAGCCGGTTTGATATTGCTCTACATGGCCCAATTCGTGCGCGGCGATGGCCATGGCCGCTACCGAATTTTTGCCCGCGGTCGTATCGGAGAGGCGCACCACATTGTGATGGGGATCAAAGTGGTCCGTCATCTCGCCAGGCACGCGCTCTACTTGAATAGGCTGAAGCCGGGTCCGCTGAAAGAGCTGTTTGACCACATCGATGCCATACAGGCCCGCGCCGTTGCGGACCTGGCTCCATTTCGAAACTGTGGATTTAAGATAAATTTGGACGCCGATGGAAATAAGCAGCGTCGGGATGAAGACATACCAAAAATAAGTGGGATCGATCCAAAACATGTTTCCTTATCCCCAGGATTGAACGTAGTATGCTTTGTGGAATTCGTAGGTGCGATTGCTGCGTAATTGCCAGATGATGCCGATGATGGCAAGTACCAGGGCTGCAAGCACCCAGAGTTGGGAAATGTTGGCAATGGCGACCAGCGCGTCACCTTGTTCCCGCAGGGTTTGCACGGTGAGTTGGCCGAACATGACCAACACCGCAGCTACCGCAGCCACCCCTCCCCCAAACGCGGTAAGCGCAATGACCACGTATTTCTGCAGGTTCAAGACCAGGGTCAACACAATGACCACCAGGGCTACGATCACCCCGACGATGAAGGCCAGGATGCCCCCAGACAGCCCAAACACGCCCATGAATCCCACGCCCAGGCCATAACCCACAATACCGGCCACAATGGCCACGCCCAGGAAATAAAACAGATAGGAAAACAATGCCACGAAAACACCGACGAAGAACCCCACGATCCAACCGGTGGTGGTAGCCAAAAAGCCGTGGCCAAAGAGCAGGGTCAGGGCATTGGCCCCCATCCAGAACCCGGCGAAGAAGCCCCACACAGGCAACATGACCAGAAAGATGCGGTAACCGTAGAACACAAAGACCAGGCCGATCAGCAACAGGAGCAGGCCGCCGAGAAATTGAGCCAACATCGTTCCATCTCCTTGAGGGGTGAGGAATTAAACAACATGTCCATTATATCACAACCCCTTACGACCATTCCCACGGGCGGGTGTTGGAATAGACCCATGCCGCGGTGTAGAGAAGTTGATGGGCGATGAGCACGCCGCCCGTGCGCAGCAACGCCTCGGTTCCCAACGTGCGGATGAGCCAGTAGGCCATGAGCAAGGTGGCGGGCCAGGCCGCGGTGGAAAAAAGGTCCCAGTCTCGCTGGCCGCCGTAGTCGGGATTCCAGGTGAAGATAAGGAAGAGATACGCGCCCGCGGCCAGGAGCAAGAACCCCGAGTAGGCATCACGCGGCCACGTTCGCCAGAAAAAAATTAGCAGCAGCGCTAACGTGATCAGGGTGAATGGCTGGGTGAGCCATTGTTCGTTGAGGATGTCCATGAGATGGCCGCGGGAGAAGAGGGTGTAATATTCCCATTCGCCCGTGGGTTGGGAAAGAGGAACCCACCAGCGGTGATCACCCCCGCCTGGCGCTTCTGGTCCCAGAAAGGCATCCAGCCCATGCCCGCCCGCGGTCATCAAGGCCAGCACGCCCACGAGCACCACCAGCACGGGTAACAACCACGCGGCCAGCACCTGGGCCACGGGTTCGCCCCGCCTACGCCACAGCCACCAGACCAGAAAGGCCATGGCGGGTTGCAGGAACAACGTGGAGGGATGAAAGCCGTGGGCTAGGGCCAGCACGATGCTTGGGCCCCACAAGCTTCCAATTCCCTGGACCACACGCCATCCCAGCCAAAAGAACGTGAGCATGAGCAGGCTGATGATGGTGTAATTCTCAGGATAACCGAAGAAAAGCTGCATCGTCCCCAACGTGACCATCACGCCAAACACCACCCAACGCTCAAGATGGGTGCGCCCCAGGTTCTCAGCCAGCTTCAACAATACCCACACTGCCAGCACACCCGCCATGCTGGAGAGGATCCAGTACGCGGGCAGGGCATCCTCCCAGCCCCACAACCGTTCGCCCAGGCGGAAGAGTTGCGCATGGAGATAGGTGTCCAGTGGTGCCTGCCAGTTGTAGGTCAGCCGTACATCCGGATGGGCGATGCCCTTGACCAGGATGTACGCGTCGCCCCACCGGGTATGCACCGTGCGCCCGAACCAAAACAGCGGGAAGGACGCCAGCGCCAGGAGGGCTTGGGTGTGTGGCCGGGAGGGAAATCCCAGGGGCTTCCACGGCGTATCCCGCCCGAAACCTAGCCATAGAGTCCATGCTCCCACTCCGGCCGCAAACGCGAATTGAAGCCAGCGGGCCAGGTAAGTATAGGGATAGACGCCCCACAGCCATTCCTCGGGCGCCAACCGACCTCCTTCCCCCACCAGCTTCGGCGGATACCAGAAAAACGCCCATGTCGTCGGGATGCGCGACACCAGCAGGTGCAATCCCAGCAGTGCCAGAGCATAGACGACCAAAATGCGTAGGAAACGACGTTCGATCATGCTCATGGCGACATTGTATCAATCCTTCCTCCGCCATCCTAATTCACCCCTGTCATCGTGTGGCTTATCCCCTGGCCAAAGCAATTTGACAGCCCAGCGCCCATTTGCTAGAATGCCCTTATAATCGCATATCGAAGTGGTTGCAGCATCGCTCCGGGCAAACGTCCGGGGCACGGGGGAAGTCCGGTGCAAGTCCGGCGCTGTCCCGCAACTGTGAGGGCTTCGGCCCAAGCCAGATACCCCGCGCTGCAGCGACATCGGACGCCTGCGCGGACAGGCCCCGGTCTTGATCGTACATGAGGCCCTTGTCCACCAGGATGAGGGCTTTTTTATGCTCTGAAGATAGAATGATCGTCGATAACGGAAAAGACACCAGGCCCACGTTGAACGTTGAGCGAGGCGCCAACGGGCGTGAAACGTGATGCGTGAAACGTGAGGACTTACGTATTACGCATCACGGAATCGGCTTCCCGCACCAACGGGGCCGACAATCATTTTCGACGGTATCGGCGCGGGGTTGCCCGCCATCGGACTGCTATCGCCAACGCGATTCACAAACAAGGCATGAAACAACCTACATCAATCCCTTTTTCATCTTCCCAAAGGAGCTGCTCTTATGCGTAAACGACTGGTTCTCCTCTCCACCGTTCTGGTATTGCTTCTCATCGCCACCACGGCTTTCGCCCAAGGCGGTGAAAAACGCGTGGCCCTGGTCATCCAGTTCCCCGACCGCACCTACACCGAGATCGTGCGCGTGTCCGCCGACGCCACCACCGCGGACGTGCTGGAAGCCGCCCAAATTCCGGTGGGCATGGCCGATTTCAGTTGGGGTAAGGCCGTGTGTAATATCGACGGCGTAGGCAACCCGGTGGATGATTGTTTCGCTGATCCCGAACATTTCTGGGCCTATTTCCACCTGAATGCCGCGGGAACCGCCTGGGAAGTGTCGCAGGTGGGGGTCAGCAATTATGTGCCCGCAGACCGAGCGGTCGAAGGCTTTGCCTGGTCCGGTTTCGACGCCAACTACAATCCTACCACCTATCCCCCTGTCAAGACCTTTGACGAAATCGAAGCGGAGTTGAATCCACCTCCCGCGGAGATCCCCGAGCCCACGACCATCCTCTTGCTGGGGAGCGGCCTGGCCGGCCTGGCTGCTTATGCCCGGCGCCGACGCCAGCAGGCGTAGCGTCTGGGCCTGGCTACCCGGCCTTGGCCCGTGTAAACCCCTTCCGCCATGCGAAGCATCCTTCGCCTCTCGCTCCTGCTAGCCCTCCTGCTCCTTCTTTTGGGGTGGGAGGGCATTCGCGCACAAGGGGTGAACCGGGCGGGCCTGGTTGTACAGTTTGGCGATGGGAATGTGGTCACCGCGTGCGTGCAATTCACTTCGGAAAGGGTGACCGGCGCTGAATTGCTGCGGCTTTCGGGCATGGATGTGATCATGGACCCCAACAGTGGGTTCGGCGAGGCTATCTGTAAAATCAGTGTGGGCGATTTTAGCGATGGGTGCGATTTCCCTTTGGAAGAGTGTTTCTGTCAATGTACGGGCGCAGATTGCGAATACTGGGCGTATTACCATCTCCAAGACAATGCCTGGGAATATTCCCAGCTTGGGGCGTCGAACTGGTTAGTGAAGGATGGCGATGTGGAGGGTTGGGCCTGGGGACCGGGCTCCTTCAGCGGTGGAGGTTCCAGCGTGGAGCCGCCAGTCATCCCCTTCGATGAGATATGCATTCCCTTCACGCCCACGCCTACTTTCACTCCGACGCCAATCACGCCTTCCCCCACCCTACCGGTGGGAACGGCCACTGCTACGCCCACCGCAACCTTCACCCCCACCCCCACCTCGAGCCCAACACCCACCGCCAGCCCCACATCCACATCCACGCCCACCGCCACAC
>DRQW01000134.1 GCA_011371305.1 Anaerolineae bacterium
GCGGCGTGACTCGTATTCCGTATTGCGTATTGCGTAACGACTGGACGGAATACGGAATACGCAATACGAACCTTTGCCGACTCGCCCAACGTCGGCCTGGCGATCCTTCCGCAGCCGACGATCATGCTATTTTCAAAGCAGTCCGAAGGCGGGCAAGCCCGCGCCGATACGGATGAAAAGCTCACGCAAAGACGCAAAGACCGCCAGGAATTCTTTGCTTCTTTTTTACTTCGCGACTTAGCGACTTGGCGTGAGATCGATTTTCAAAGCAGTTGCGCCAGGGCGGCGCGCAGGCGCTCTTCCACGCCCGACACGTCCTTAGGCACGGCCTGCACCGCGCGCTGGGCTTCCACGATGCTGTATCCCAGGCTGGTCAGAGCTTCGATGACCTCTGCGTCCTCGTCGGTGATGGCCGCCATGCCCACCCCTTCCAACTCGGATACGCCGATCTTATCTTTGAGATGGAAGAGGATCTTGCGCGCGCTTTTGGCGCCGATACCTGGCACCCGGGTGAGCAGGCCGGGCTCATCGTTGGCTACGGCCAAGCGGATGGTGTCGGGCGGGAGGGTGGAGAGGATGCTCAGGGCCAGTTTGGGTCCGACGCCGCTAATCCCCAGCAGGACTTCAAAAAGCTCCAGGTCCTCCTCAGTGGCGAATCCGAACAGGGTGAGTTCCTGCTCCCGCACATGAAGATAGGTGAACAGGGCCACAGGCTGCCCCACCTGCCATTCGGCCAGCTGGGCCGCGGGGGCATACACGGCCAGGCCAACAGGCCCAATGTCCACGACGGCAAAATCCTCGTACAGGGCTTCGATGCGCCCGCGCAACCGACGGATCACGATATTCAAGCAGCCTTGGTTTGATAAATCATTAGGACGATAATGAGGGGTCGATTTAATACGCCCAGGCGGAGTGCAGGTGGCATAGGGCAATGGCCAGTGCGTCGGCCGCGTCGTCGGGCCGGGGGATGGCCTCCAGGCCCAACAACATGCGCACCATCTCCTGGATCTGGCGCTTATCCGCGGCGCCGTACCCGGTGACGGCCTGCTTGACCTGAGTGGGCTTGTAGTGGAAAAGGGGGATACCTCGTTGGGCCACTGCCAGCAGCACCACGCCGCGAGCATGACCCACGCTGAGCGCGGTGCGGGCGTTCTTGGAAAAGAACACCTCTTCCACCGCCACGGCATCGGGTCGATAACGTTCCAGGAGGGCGTTCAGCTCCGCGTAGATGGTCACCAGGCGGTCGGGCAAAGGCTGGTGCGCGGGCGTGCGGATGACGCCATAGTCCAACGCCCGCGGGGTGTGCCCTTCCTCCGTTACCACGCCAAAACCCGTGATGGCGGTGCCGGGATCAATGCCCAACACCACCGGGTGTTGCAGCTTCACGCGGCCGCCAGCTCCGCATAGAGCTCATCGCTCATGGCCAGATTGGAATGCACCTTCTGCACATCATCCAGGTCCTCCAGGCGCTCCAGCAACGCGGTGACCTTCATGGCCTGGTCCAAAGGCAAGGTCATCTCCGTCTTAGGAACCATGGTCAATTCCGCTTCTTCCACTTCATAACCTGCTTCAACCAGGGCATTTCGCACCGCGGCCAGGTCGGTGTCTGCCGTCGTGACCACGGCCACCCCTTCGTCGAATTCCACATCCTCCGCGCCCGCGTCCGCGGCCACCAGGAAAAGCTCATCCGGATCCGCGCCGTCCAACTTCACCGTGATCTGGCCCTTGCGCTCGAATTGCCAGGACACCGAACCGTTACTGGCCAGATTGCCCCCTGCCTTGGAAAAAACATGGCGCAATTCGGCCACGGTCCGATTTTTGTTGTCGGTCAACACTTCGACGATGACCGCAACCCCGTAAGGCGCGTAACCCTCATACACATACTCTTCCAGGTCCGCGCCTTTCTCCAGGCCCGCGCCGCGATTGATAGCCCGTTGGATGTTTTCTTTGGGCATGTTCGCGGCCTTGGCCTTGTCCAGCGCGAAGCGCAGCCGGATGTTCGTCTCGGGATCCGGCCCGCCCATGCGGGCCGCGGCCTGGATCTCCCGCGCGATCTTGGTGAAGAGCTTGCCGCGCTTGGCATCAACAGCGGATTTTCGGCGTTTGATATTCGCCCACTTGCTATGTCCTGCCATAGAAAATCGATCTCCGAAAATGAAATGGTGACACCGCGCGTGGAAAGTCAATGCCTTCGACGCACCGTGCCTTGCGTTGCATTTCATTATATCATAAACCCTTGCCAAATGCCCCCGCCACGTGCATGGTTTCTTGGCATTTCCCTGGGATCTATGGTTTCATCAGCCCGTTCATTTTCCCTGACTCCTGCCACGGCAGTGTCCATACCCAAAACAATCCGGCCGCTGTCACACTCGCGGCCATTGAACGACCGTCTCACGCAAAGACGCTAAGTCGCTAAGATTATTTGCAAGTATGCAGGTTTGTAAACCGTTTCATCGCAAGGTCGCCCAGAAAGCACTTACCACCTGCTACCTGCCACCTGCACACTTGATTCCTTGTGCCCCTTAGCGACTTGTGTGAGGCCTCTTCCCCATATCGCTCCTCACCAAAACGCCCATGAACATTCCCACCAAACTGACGCCTTTCAGCCACAGCATCCTTCATCCCGCGCTAGCCAGTTCGCTGGAACGCCTCGCGCAGGTCTTTTCCAGCCATGCGCCTACCCTCCCTCATTCATTTCATAGCCAAGCTGTCAACACCTTCCTGGCACAGGCGACGCTAGGCATCTGGGGTGGCTCTGAGCCCGAGATCGGCCATTTGTTTGGCATCGAGCCGCCCACGGCACCTCGCCAAGGTAAACCCTCCCAGGGCATGAAACAGGCCCGGGTCGCGCTCCGGGAATTTCCTGCCGCGTACGCCCGGTTGCGACGCTGGTCGGAATGGGTTTTCGCCTCGGAATGGAGCCAGGCCCAGTTGTTGCAGGTCATGGAAGAGATCGAACCCCGGGTGGCCGAAGCCCTCAATTGGGTCCACCGCTGCGCTATTGTCACCGTCGGCAGCTACCATCACCTCGGCACGATGCTGGCCAAGAAGGAAAAGGATAACGCCAAGCGAGAAGCGCTGCGACTGGGATTGGTGGCGGGATTGGAGACCCCCGACAGCCGATTCCTGCACGCCCTCGCGGTGGGCAAGCCCGTGGATGAACTGCGAGCCACATTTGGGCATATGCCCCTGGCCCGGGAAGGCGAGATCGCGGCCCCTCGCGTGGGCGACGCGGCCGAGCATCGGTTGACCAACCCAGGCATGGAAGTTTGGAACTGGACCCCGGGCCGGGCACAGAAACGTCGGGGAGAGGCGGAAAAACAGGCGCTGGCCCAGGCGGGCATGTTGGGACGTTCGGGCCTGCGCAAAGCCGTGGAGATGGCGCAACAAGCCTTGGTCGCGCATGCCCAAGCACGCGAAGCCCTGGCTTATGTGCTGGCCGCGGCCCGACATTGGGCCCTGGCCGCCGCGGAAGAAGGCGCCGCGGACGGGCGTATCCACCACCCCGACGAAATCTTCATGCTGGAAATCGAGGAAATCAAACAAATGATGACCGGCGAATGGCACAGCCGGGCCCACGTCGAAACGCTCATTACCGAACGTCGGGCCGCCTATGACGCGCAACCCGATGACGATGCCGGGCATGGCCATCCCCTGGGCGTCGCAGGGTACGACACCGAAGGGGCCCTGTTCCTGCTCCAGCACCCTGAAGAAGCCGACCAACTGGATGTCCCCCCAGGTTTCATGGCCCTGGCCCGAGGCTGGCATCCCGGCTGGTGGCAGGTGGTGCTCAAGGCCGAGGGCATCATCGACCGCGGGGGGAATATCCTGACCTGGATGGCTTCGGTAGCGCGTTCGGGCGATTTGCCCGCGCTGACGGGGGGTGCATCCTACGCGACCTGGTCCCAGGGCGTCCGTATCCGGTTGATCCCAACCCAAAACCGGGCAGAAATCGTGGAATAACCCGATAGTATTAGTCCTTTTTCCCTGTCATCCGGGGATGCTATCGCCAAAATACACCGATTGAGTTATTGAAAATCATCCCCCGGCCTGTTACACTGGACACAGTACAAGCCTGCTCCCCGGCGAAGACAAAAACCAAATTCCCATATCTTCATCTTAACCCCATTGTCTTAAGGAGAGACACCCATGACCAAACGACGTATCACATTTGCCCTTGTTGTGATCGTGCTACTGGCGATGGTCGCGTTGCCCGCGGCCGCGCAGGGCTATCCCAACCCCGGCGTGGGCAGCACCTACACCGAACTGGCCAACAAGACGAGCACGGATGCCACAGCCCAGTTGACCTATTATGACACCAGCGGTGGCATGCACCAGGGCCCGCAGCGCACCATTCCCGCCAACGGCTCCATCATGATCGATCCCGACAGCGTCCAGCTTCCCCAGAACTTCCAGGGCGCGGGCGTGGTCTCCTCCAACCAGCCCCTGGCTTCGGTGGTGAAGACCGTATGGACCGGCGGGCCTGGCGATGGCTATCAGATGGCCCTCTATTCGGGCGTGTCCGAAGGCTCCAGCCAGATCTGCTTCCCCAGCCTTTTCAAGATCCCGCCCACCATCTACGCTTCCTTCACCGTGCAGAACACCGGCACCGGCCCTGCGGAGATCAAAATCACCTACTTCAAGCGTGATGGCACCAACGAAGGCTCCTTCACCGATACCATCCCCGCGGGTGCGCAGCATACCTATGACCTGAGCAACCCCGGTGGTGCGGTGCCGAACCTGACCGCCCCGTGGGATGGCTCCGCCGTGGTTGAAGTCACCAACGGCCAGACCGTGGCGGGCGTCGGTGTGGTCTATCAGAACGGCCGCACGGCTACCTATAACGCGGCGGACTGCGCCGGTGCGTCGGGCGCCACCACTCTCGTGGTCCCCAGCCAGTATCGCATGGCCACCAACGATGGCCGCTGGCTCCTCTTCTCCGCCATCAACATCCAGAACCTGGAAGGCAGCACCGCGAACGTCACCCTCTACTACACGCCTCGCGATGCCAACGTCAATCCTTCCAAGACCGTGAATATCACCATTCCGCCCTACTCCGCGGCCGGTCTCAACACCCGTAACGGCGGCGACAAGCCCGCGGACTTCTTCGATGACCTGGGCACCACCTGGGATGGCTCCGTCCGGATCGAATCGGACAAGGCCATCGTCGCCAACGTCATCACCCAGTGGTGGCGCTCCACCGGCAAAGAATCGGGCTACTACGCAGCCCCCGACGCCTCCAAGTCCCAGGCCACCAAATACTTCGTCCCCGGCATCCGCCGTGTTAAGGACGGAAGCACCTGGAAGGAATTCAGCGCCGTTATCGTCCAGAACCTGACCAACTCGAGCAACACCGTCAAGATCGACTTCTACGATCGCAACGGCAACCTGAAACTCACCCTGACCGACACCCTGGCCGGCGGTGCCTCCATCGGTTACAACACCAAGAACGGCGGTAGCCGCGACGCAGCCGACTTCATCCCGCTGGGTGACAACTTCGAGGGTCACGCGGTGGTGACGGCCAATGGCCCCATCGGCGTCGTACTCAACGGCGTCTCCAAGGCCCCCAATGCCGGTTCCGGCACCACCAACGGCATCCCCGAATAAACCTCTCCTCCCTTCACTGACATGGTCAGTCCAAAGCAGCGCATCCACCTTGGGTGCGCTGCTTTTTGTCATACCTTTCATCACCCATGATCCCACGATTCTGGAAGAAACGCGCCTCCAGCCCAGGCCCGCCCTATGGGCCCGTGGTCATTTACCATCACATCGCCAAGACGGGCGGCACATCGCTGCGCAAAGTGGTGCAAGCCAACTACAAAGGCAATGCCCTGCTGGAACTCTACGGCCCTAATCGGGGCTCCGTAGCCTGGTACGAGCAGTACTATCGTTCCCTGCCCCCCGAGCGCAAAGCCGCGATCCGATGCATCGCGGCTCACTCCGCCCACTACATCATCCCCGTGCTCGACCGGCCCTTCCGCGTCTTCACCCTGCTGCGCGACCCGGTGGACCGGGTGATCTCCCTTTACTATTTCGCACGCACCCTGGCCAAGAAAGGTCGGGGGAAGGGCGCGGCCATCGGACAGCTCCTCGCGTCATGGGGGTGGGACCTGGGTGATATCTACCGGCATGCCGAACAGGGGCACATCACCCCCCAAAGTCATCCCCTCCTGGCCCCGTTCTTTAACGGCCAGACGCGCGCCATCCTCGGCCCCCACTTCGACGTGACCACCATTCCCTTCCTGCCAGGGCAACCCGCGGGCCTGCAAGTCGCGTTGGAAAAAGCCCGCGACATCCTCGACACCCATTACGAGCTGGGGATCACCGAAGCTTATGCTGACTCACTGCGCCACTTCGCCCGGGTGTTCGGCTGGCAGCAAGTGTTCGTGGAGCACATCAACCGCACCCGGAAACGCCCACCCACCCACGCGCTGGACCCCCAGGTCATTGCCCTGATCCGGGCCTATAACCAACTGGACGCCGCGCTCCACGCGCATGCCCGCGACTACCTGAAACAGCATCAGGGCTCATTGGAAGATGCAGTCGAGTAATGTAAAATCTCGGATATGAATCCGCTTGCGGCCATGTTGCAACGTCGCCTTCTCATCCTGGGTATGTTGATGCTTGTGGGATGGAATATGGGATGCAGTCAGCCTGCGGGATGGTTTTCACGCAAGGCCGGGCCCCCGTTTGAGCCGCGCCCCTTGCCCATCGAAACCTTCCACCTGTTCGACATCGGCGTCACCGATTGGAACCAGGACAACGTGCTGGACCTGTTTACCGCCAATCACAGCGCGCGGCAAAGCTTTCTGTTGGGAGATGGCCGCGGCGGATGGAAGACGTGGCCTCTGGAAGCCTCCGGCCTTTCCCAATCCCCCACCTTCCCGGGCCTGGAGGATTCCGATCACGCCCCCGAGTTCACATCCCCGGGCCTGTATATCTTCTGGCACGACTCCCGTCTGATCCTACACAGCCATCAACTGACATCAAATCCCGTTCAGGGGCAACTGATTTTCTTCACCCCCCTCACGTTGGAAAGTCGCGGGGACTTCGGTACATGGGCAACGCGTCCCACTGGAGCAGGGGCCGCGGGCACCCAGGTGCGATTTCAGGCCAGGGGGGAGGGACAACTCATCCTTACGCCTCAGCCCTATCCCCGGGTGGGCTCCCCCGTCCGCCTGGAGCTCGCGGATGCGGCCATGACCCGGCGCACCTTCATCGGCCAGAAGCGGATCTCACCGCCCGAGCCCCGCGTCCTCCTGGACCTGAAGGACCGGCATGGGTTGGTTTGGTTGTCGGGCGGAGAAGGAAACACGCGCTTGTTCATCACCGGTGGCGGCAACCTGGGCCTGACCGATGTGCTCCCCCCGGACCGCCGGGCTTATGAGTATTTTCAAATGGATGGGTCGGAGTTCAGGCGGCTGGATGGCGCCCAGTGGGGCCTGGACAAGGGAGCGTGCGCGGCCCGGCAGGCGAGTTTTCGGGATGTGAATGGGGATGGTTTGGGCGATTTTTATGTGGTGTGCGTGCGGCAGACCCCGAATCAACTGTTTTTGGGCTCTCAGGATGGGCGCTTCACCGAAGCTGCGGCCGACCTGGGCCTGGCCATGCCCGATGCAGGAACCTTTGCCTGGCTGGATGTGGATGACGACCATCGGCCCGATTTGATCTGGGCGGGCGAAGATGGCATTTGGCTGTATCGGAACCAAAGGGATGGGTTTCGCGGAGAGAAGCTCGATGTGCCCAAGGTGTGGGCCCAACACATTGCCCTGGCCGATTTCGACCGGGATGGGGATGGCGACGCGTTCATCGCATCCAAGGATGCCAACGTGTTGCTGGTCAACGAGGATGGCAGCTTACGATACCATGATCCCGTCGCCCTGGGGTTGCCCGCGGCCAGCCTGACCGCACAATGGGTGGATGTGGATAATGATGGCCGCATCGACCTGCACGCAGTCCCGAATGGCGTGTTTCTGCAAACCAATGAGGGGGACTTTCAGCTGGCCGAGCTTGCTTCCTGGCCCCCGGCACCATCCCTGGCCCAACTGCGCAGCGCCCGCGCGGTCTGGTTCGACGCGGATAACGATGGCTACCGAGAGGTGGTCATCGCCACGCAAACCCTGGATAAACAATGGCGGGTGACTTATCTCAAACGACGCGCGGGAGCCAACCACTGGTTGGAAGTCATCCTCCAGGACCCGCGCGCGCACACGTCCGCGATTGGGGCGCGGGTCATCGTGCAAACGCCCGCGGGCCAACAAATGAGCCGTGTGGGATGGCATGAGAACAGCCACTACGGCCAGGGCCATGAGCGCGTCTATTTCGGCCTGGGTGACCAGACCACCATCACCCGCCTGACGGTCCTCTGGCCCGATGGCGTCTCCCAAACCCTCACCCATCTCCCCGCGGATCAAATCCTCGAACTCGCCCACCCCACACCATGAAACCCCAATACATCAAAATCTACGGCGAGCGCAATTGCGGCACCAACTATCTGGAACAACTCATCCGGCGCAATCTGGAGGTAGCCATCCTGCCAGGCGTGGCCCCGGCCTGGCTGCGACGCCGCTTTCGCAACCATCCCCGTCTGCGGGAGCGGGCCATTGACGCTTATTTTTACGCCACGTTCGGGCGTAATCTGGGCTGGAAGCACATGCTCGCGCCTCCGCTCTGGCGACTGGAGCGCAGCATTCGCCCGCTGAGCCAGACCCATTTCCTCTTTCTGGTCAAGAATCCCTACGCCTGGCTCCTCTCCCTCCACCGCCATCCCTACCATCATCCCAATCCGGCCAATAATTTCAGCGATTTCATCCGGACGGCGTGGCCCACACTGGGGCGAGAGAACGTCGGCCGGGAGCCCTTTCCCAACCCCGTCGTCATGTGGAACCAGAAGAATGCCTCTTATTTGACCCTGGCCCGAGACGTTGAAGGCCAGATCATCCGCTACGAAGACCTGGTCGCGGACCCCGAGGCCATGCTGCACACCATTGCTTCGGTCGGCCTGGCCTGGCGGGGTGAGACATTCACGCCTGTGTGGGCCTCTGCCAAACATGAATCGGGCCGGGATTTTGGCTATTATCAGGATTATTATCTCAATGAACGGTGGCGAGAGCTTCTGACCCCCACCGATATCGACATCATCAATCGGTCTCTGGACCCGAATCTGTGTCGGGCCTTGGGATATGATATACTGAAGCCATCCAGGAGGCGCACAACGTGACCATCGATCCCATCGTCCAAGGCAGATTGACGCAACAAGTGCTCGACGCGGTGGAGGGCGTGTTCGTGGTGGACACCATGCGCTTTGATGTGGTATTCCGCCCCTTTGAACATGCCATCCGGCTCAGCGGGCGCTTCGTGCGCGACACCGAATCCGCGTTCGATATCCTTTCGGAACGGTTGGCGGGGGCAGGATGGCAGGTGTTTTTTCGAGAGGAAGCGGGGGAGCAGGTCATCTACGCTGCACCCGGACAATGGCCCGAGACCAAACCCAACTGGCTCCTCTTCGGCGTCTTGCTCATCGCCACCCTGGCCTCGGTCTTCTCGGTGCATGCCATCACCCCCAACGGGTTGGACTGGAAGGGAGGCGTGAGTTTCGCCATCCCCTTGATCCTCATCCTGCTCTTCCACGAGTTCGGGCATTTTCTCGTCTCCCGCCGCAATAAGATGGCCACCAGTCCGCCCTATTTCATCCCCATGCCTTTTTCCATCTTCGGCACCCTGGGCGCGGTCATCGTCATGCGCAAGCCGCCTAAGAACCGCAAGCAACTCTTCCAAATGGCCGTGGCCGGGCCGTTGGGCGGGTTACTCCTGGCCATTCCCTTCCTGTTCTACGGGCTCTCCCTCTCCCAAGTGTCGCCTCTGCCCCCGCCTCCCTACATCCTCGAAGGCAATTCGATCTTCTACCTGGCCGCGAAATGGCTGGTCTTCGGCCAGATCCTGCCCTCGGGCGGCATGGACGTGATGCTCCACAACATCGCGTTCGCGGCCTGGGTGGGCCTATTCATCACCGGCCTCAACCTGATCCCGGCCGGACAATTGGACGGCGGCCATGTCATCTACACCCTGCTCGGGCCCAAAGCGAAATACTTGAGCTACGTCGTCGTCGCCGGTTTCCTCCTGCTCTCCATCAAATATCCCGGCTGGCTGATCTGGACGGCTTTGCTCTTCTTCCTGGGCCGAGTCTATGCCGTCCCGCGCGATGATCTCACGCCCCTGCCCGGCAAATACAAGGCCCTTGGCTGGTTCATGATGCTCCTGCTCGTCCTGCTATTCACCCCTATCCCCATCACCCTGGTGCAATGATCAACCGCAAGACGCTGCTTCTGTTCTGGCTGCTGGGGATGCTGGCGCCCATGGCCTGGATCGCCCGCCATATCCCCGGCTACGACGCGGCCTTCGCCTTCGTATTCGGCCCGGCCTGGATGCACTGGGTGAGCCACGCGTTCCTGTTCGGCGTGCTTGCCTGCCTGCTCCTCATCCTGCTCATGCCCGGGGGTGAGATGCGTTGGCCACGGCTGGCGATGGTGTTGGGCGTCGTGCTGGTGGCCGCTTTCCTGCAGGAAGCCATCCAGCTCGCATACAAGCACCGGGCCTGGGGCGGGGATGAGTGGTTCGACCTGGGCGTGGATCTAATAGGCGCGTGGATTGGCGCGGCCGCATGGTTTGCCTTCAACCGACGTGGACACGGCCTGCTATCCGCCGCGAAAAAACAACCTGAACACTGAAAAACTGCCCCCAAGAGGTTCGCCATGTCCAAAATCGCCATCTTCTCCGATTCCCACGACAACGTCTGGCACCTGACAAAAGCCCTGGAGCAAGCCCGCGAAGCGGGCGCGGACGCGCTGCTCCATTGTGGCGACATGAACGCGCCCTTCATCGTGGGCCTGATGGCCCGCAACTTCGACGGTCCCATCCACATCATCTTCGGCAACAACGAGGGCGACGGCCGCCTCATCCAGACGCAGGTGGCCAAATACGACCACGTCACGCATCACGGCGATTACGCGGAGCTCGAGCTGTTCGGGCGCAAAATCGCCATGATCCACTACCCCGAGCCCGCCCGCCGCATCGCCCAATCGGGCCAGTTCGACCTGGTGTGCTACGGCCACGACCATACGCAGCACCGCGAGGTCGTCGGCTCCACCCTGCTGGTCAATCCGGGCGAATTGCTGGGCCTCAAACACGCGCCCACCTGGGGCCTGTACGACGCAGGGACGGGCGAGTTCGTCTGGGTCGAAGTGCCTACGTCGCTGGAGCCGCTGCTATGAAAATAGATTTGGTAGGCCGGGAAACCGGTAGACCGGTAGACCGGGGTGAGCGAATCGGCCCGGTTTCCCTGGTTTCCTGGTTTCCAGGTGTACCGGGTTACCGCCCACGATTTTCGTCCGTA
>DRQW01000135.1 GCA_011371305.1 Anaerolineae bacterium
AAATAGCATGATCGTCGGCTGCGGAAGGATCGCCAGGCCGACGTTGGGCGAGTCGGCAAAGGTTCGTATTGCGTATTCCGTATTCCGTCCAGTCGTTACGCAATACGCAATACGGAATACGAGTCACGCCGCCCTGGCCGCGAGGTATTTTCGTCGGTATCGGCGCGGGGTGGCCCGCCTTCGGTAGGCCAGTAAACCGGTAGACCGGTAGACCGGGGTGAGCGAATCGGCCCGGTTTCCCTGGTTTCCCGGTTTCCCGGTATCCCGGGCTACCGCCCACAATGCGCAGGTCACCTGCCATCTGCCACTTGCAAACTTGCATACTTGCAAACCTGCTTAGCGTCTTTGCGACTTTGCATGAGATTTTCATCGGTATCGGCGCGCGGCCGCGCGAGATGCCTGCTTTGGTTCACCAGGCCCAAATGGCGGGATGTGGTAAAATATCATTTTGTAAACCTTCCCCATCCAACCCCAAATCCCATTATGGAGATGGCTTCCGCCACACATCAACCCATTGTGTCACCGATGAATTTCTTTACCCTCACCCGGTGGAATCACGCCATCGAACACGCAACCATCCACATCCTCAGCCGGATGACGCCCTTCACCAGCATGGCGGGGCGGTCCAACAGCCGTGGCTTCTACATCTACGGCGACATCCCCACCGAGATGGTACGCCAGGCTGTGGATGAGGCCATCCGTCGGCTGCGGCAGGGCGAACGCCAGTTGGCCATTCATCCCAACTGTGGCACGAACATGCTGGCCTCCGCGGTGCTGGCCGCGGGGGGCACCATGCTGGGGGTGACGGGCACGCGCGGGCGTGGGTGGATCGAACAAGCGCCCGCGGGCGTGCTGGGCGCGCTTATCGGCGTGGTGCTGGGCCAATTGGTGGGCATGCGCCTGCAGGCCAAAATCACCACCGATGCCGATCTTCCGCCCGTGCACGTCACCGAAATCGAACGACGACAGCTAGGCCGTCGTGTCTTCCACTGGGTGGGCCTGGCCTATGCGCCCCTTGCCGAGGCCACGGGCCAGCATCCCGAAAGCCCCGGGGCCAACCGGTAACACCTGCCACCAGGCTGCAGACGCCCATGATTTACCTGTTTCACGGTGAGGAAGAATTCGGTAAAAGCGAGCGCATCGCCGCGCTGAAGGCCAGGTTGGGCGATCTGGCCGAAATGAACGCGGTCACGCTGGACGGGCGCCACCTTTCCCAGGAAGCTTTGTTGCATCATTGCGATGTGCCTCCGTTCCTGGGGGATTTTCGTCTGGTGGTGGTGGAGGATTTGCTTTCCCGCCTGGAGAAAAAGGGACCGAACGGGAAACTATCCCAGGCCAGCAAAGACTTCCTCACCTGGCTGGCCGACTACCTGCCCACCATGCCCGAGACCACTGTGCTGGTGTTTAACGAAAGCAAAAAGATCAGCGCCCGGAATCCTGTGTTGAAAGCGATTCAGAAGCTGGGCGATAGGGGGGAGGTGGTGTTGTTCGAGACCCCGCAATTGCGGCGGGGTGAGTTAACCCGATGGGTGGCGCAACACGCCCGGAAGATGGGCGTGCGGCTGAAGCCGGGCGTGGCCGAGGCCCTGGCCAATTTCATCGGCCCCAACCTGCGCATCATCCACAGCGAACTGGAGAAACTGGCCATCTACGCGGGCGACCGGCCCGTCTCGCTGGACGACGTGCGGCTTCTGTGCCCTTACGCCAAAGAAGCCAGCATCTTCGACATGGTGGACGCACTGGGCAACCGACGCACCCCGGTCGCGTTCCGCCTGCTGGCCCAGATGCGTAACCAAGGCGCCCATCCCCTCTATCTCCTCACCATGATCGTGCGCCAATATCGCATCCTCCTCCAGGTGAAGGACTACATGAACCAGGGCATGAAGCTGAACGACATCGCCTCTGCCCTCAAACTGCATCCCTACCCCACCGAAAAGGCCATGCGCCAGGCCCGCGGTTACACCCTCGACCAGCTCCAGCGCATCTACGACCGCCTGCTGGAGACCGATGTGGCCATCAAGACGGGCAAACTCGAAGCGAACCTGGCTTTGGACATGCTCGTCGTGGAACTCGCTCGCGTACAATGAGGTTCTCAGCCCATGATTTGGAAATACCCCCCCAATCTCGACGCGATCAACACCATTCGTCAAGGCACTGCGGTCGACCATCTGGGCATCCAGTTCACCGCGATCGGGGATGACTGGTTGGAAGCCACCATGCCCGTGGACCATCGCACGAAACAGCCCGCGGGCATTCTCCACGGTGGGGCCACCGCACTCCTGGCCGAAACCATTGGCAGCGTGGCCTCGGTGCTCGTGGTGGATTGGCCCCAACAGCAGCCCGTGGGCATCGAACTGAACATCAGCCACCTGCGGTCGGTGAGCGAGGGCGTGGTCACGGGCCGGGCCCAGGTCATCCGCATCGGCCGCCGCACCCATGTGTGGGATATCCGGGTGCGGGATGAGGATAACCGCCTCATCGCGGTGGCCCGTCTCACCATGGCCATCATCTCATGACCTTCCAAAACGCATCTGGACAACCTTTTCTCCTGGGCGTCAATTACTGGCCCCGGCGCAAGGCCATGTATTGGTGGGCCGATTTCGACGCGGGCGAGGTGCGGGATGAGTTCACGCTCATCCGCGACCTGGGCATGACCTGGGTGCGCATCTTCCTGCTGTGGGAGGATTGGCAACCCCGCCCGGATGCCGTGAACCAGCAGGCCCTGGCCGACCTGGAGACCGTGGCCGACATCGCCGCGGACCTGGGCCTGAAGCTGGATATCACCTTCTTTGTGGGGCACATGAGCGGGCCGAACTGGGCCCCGGCCTGGCTGCTCCGCCCCGACGGCTCCCTCCCCGCGCCCGGCGTGCGTCAGGTGGTCAGCCGCGGCCGGGCGGTGGATGCCGGCTATGCCAACATGTTTACCGATGTCCAGGCCCTGGACGCGGCGCGCCTGCTGCTGCGCACGGTCGTGGCCGCGTTGCATCCGCATCCCGGCGTGGGCATGTGGAACCTGGGCAACGAGCCCGATCTCTTCGCCTGGCCGACCAACGCGGCCGCGGGCCGGGCCTGGGTGCGGGAAATGACCGGGGTCATTCGGGCCATCGACGACGCCCATCCCATCACCTGCGGCCTGCACACGGCCAACTTGCTGCAGGATAACGGCCTGCGCGTGCACGATGTCTTCGCCGAGACCGATGTGGCCGTGATGCACGGCTATCCCATGTATATCGAGTGGGCCCGCGACCCGTTGGATCCTGAGTTCGTGCCCTATCTCTGTGCCCTGACGGCCGCGCTCAGCGGCAAGCCCTGCCTGATGGAGGAATTCGGTGGACCCACGCAGCCGCCAGGGCGTCCTTCGGGCGTGTGGGAGTGGACCAGCTACGGCAAACGCCGCCAGCAATTCCTGGCTTCGGAGGAGGATTTCGCGGCCTATCTGGAAGCGACTCTGCACGGGCTGGTCGAGGCGGGGGCGCTGGGCGCGTTCCTCTGGTGCTTCGCGGACTATGACCCCGCGCTGTGGGATCGACCGCCCTGCGATGAGAGCTGGCATGAGCGCCATTTCGGGCTGATACGGCCCGATGGCAGCCTCAAACCCCATGCCGAGGTCATCCGCCGCTTCGCGGCAACCCATCCGCAGGTGCAGTCCCCTGCCCGTGTTCTCCAACTGGACATCGCGCCCGAAACCTACTATCTGGCTCCCTGGCAACACGCGCGGCGGTTGTATTATCAGGCG
>DRQW01000136.1 GCA_011371305.1 Anaerolineae bacterium
ATGACCCGCCCTTCCTTGGTGCGGGAGGAATTGCAAATGGAGTTGGCTCACCTTCATCCCAGGCTCGAAAGGATCTGGCAAGAAACACCGTTGAACGCGGCGCGTCGTGGCTGATGGAAGCGACGCGGCCATGCCCATACAAAGGAACCCGTTTACCCTATGTCTGCCCAGGCTGAACTCGAGCAGCTCGCTGCTGCCATCCGAACCTGCCAGCAATGCCCCCTGGCCCGATTGCGCACCCATGCCGTGCCGGGCGAAGGACCCGCGGACGCGGAGATCATGCTCATCGGTGAGGCGCCGGGCTTCTATGAGGACAAACAGGGGCGGCCCTTTGTGGGGGCTTCGGGCCAGTTGCTGGAAAAGCTCCTGGCGGGCATTGGGCTTTCCCGGGAGGAAGTCTTCATCACCAATGTGGTGAAATGCCGACCGCCCGCCAACCGCGACCCCCTGCCCGCCGAGATCGACGCCTGTTTGCCCTGGCTGAAGCAGCAGATCGCGATCATCGATCCGCTGCTCATCATCACCCTGGGGCGTTTCTCCATGGCCCAATTCTTTCCGCCCTCGGCCCGCATCACCCGGGTCCATGGCCAACCCCTCATGCAAGACCACCGCGCCATCATCCCCATGTTCCATCCTGCCGCGGCGCTGCGAAACCCCGTGTGGATGCGCGAGATGGAGGCCGACTTCGCCCGCATCCCCGCGCTGTTGGAAACGCTGCGGGCGCAGCGGGCTGCTCGAGACCAGGACGATGCCGGGCCAAAGCAACTCCGCCTCTTTTAACCACACACCGCAACGACCCATCATCCAAGGATCCCTGATTCACCCATGACGAACCCGCCATCTCCGATTCATGGTGACCCCACCGCGCCCCTCCGTATCATCCCCTTGGGCGGTTTGGGCGAATTCGGCAAAAACATGATGGTGTATCAATACGGAGACACCATCATCATCATTGATGCGGGGCTCATGTTCCCCGAAGATGACATGCCCGGCATCGACCTGGTTATCCCCGACATCAGCTTTCTGGCGGAAAACGCGGAGAAAATCCAGGCCATCATCCTCACCCATGGCCATGAGGATCATATCGGCGCCTTGCCCTACGTGCTGCGCGAAGTCAACGCGCCCGTCTATAGTGCCCGCCTCACGTTGGGTCTGGTGCGCAATAAACTGAAAGAACACAAACTCACCCAACAGGTGGACCTGCGCGAGATCGACGCCAACAGCCTGTTGGAAATCGGGCCATTCCGCGTCGAATTCATCCACCTTTGCCATTCCATCCCCGATGCCCTCGCGGTTGCGCTCCACACGCCGGTGGGGACCATCCTCCACGCGTCCGATTTCAAATTCGACCCCCACCCGGTGGATGGGCGGCTCACCGATGAGGCCAAGCTGCGCCGGTTGGGCGAGCGAGGTGTGCGGGTGTTGCTTTCCGATTCCACCAATGCCGAGACGCCGGGGTTTACCCCTTCGGAACAGGCATTGGAACGGACGTTGGATGAGATCATCGGCCAGGCCCGGGGCCGGGTGATCCTGGCTACCTTCGCCTCCAACATCTCCCGCATCCAGCAGGTGATCAATGTGGCCACCCGGCATGGCCGCAAGGTAGGCGTGACAGGCCGCAGCATGATCCAGAACACCCGCATGGCCACCGAACTGGGCTACCTGACCCCGCCTCCCGGCGGGCTGATGACTCCTGACAAGATGACCCATCTCCCACCCGATCAGGTCGTGGTCGTGTGTACGGGCAGCCAGGGCGAACCCACCAGCGCGCTGGTGCGCATGAGCCGGGGGGAATACAAACACCTGAAGATCGGCCCGGGCGATACCGTCATCGTCAGCGCCACCCCCATCCCCGGCAATGAGAAGATGATCCAGCGCACCCTGGACAATCTCTTCCGGCTGGGCGCGAACGTCTTCTATGATGAATTGTTCGACGTGCACGTCAGCGGGCATGGCAGTCGACAGGACCTGAAGAAGCTCATCGAACTCACCCAACCGGAGTATTTCATTCCCATCCACGGTGAATATCGCCAACTGGTGCTTCATGCCCGGTTGGCCGAAGAAGCCGGGGTGCCCAAAGACCACATTTTCGTCATCGAGGATGGTCAGTGCATGGCGGTCACGTCCGAATATGTCATGGCGGGTGATTCAGTCATCAGCGGGCGGGTGTTTGTGGATGGTTCGGGCGTGGGAGATATCGGCGCGGTCGTGCTGCGCGAGCGTCGTCGCTTGAGCCGAGATGGGTTCCTGGCAGTGATCATCGGCCTGGATGAGGACTCGGGAGAGGTCATCCTCGGCCCGGAAATCCTCACCCGCGGCTTCATCTATCTGGAAGAGGCCGATGACTTCCTGGATGCGGCCAGGGAAGTGGTGTGGGATGTGTTGGATGAGTTCGAGGAGACCGCCCAGGTTGTGAAGTACGTCAAGAAACGTCTGGCCGATTTCTGCTACAAAGAGACGAGACGCCGGCCCATGATCCTTCCGGTGGTGATGGAAGTTTGAAGTGTGTTCATGTCAAACACGGATGAAAGGACACGGATAGGGATAGGACATTATTCATTATCCGTGTCTCATCTTATCCGTGTTTTGGGATGATGGTTTCTGGGTTCCCTGGCATCGTTGGGATATTGCCTTTTTTCTTTCCGGCAGCTTTTCGGTACAATGATTTTGTTTCTTGTCGGATTTGATTTTTGTTCACATCCATCGTCCATCCCTTCCATGTCCCTCAAACCCCTGGTCATGTGGGCCCGGGACCAGTATCCCGAGCCCTACCGGCTCCGTTACACCCAACGCACCGAAACCGAAGCCCGCGGCCTGGTGCGCATCGATGGCCAATGGATTCCTTTCGTCTATGACCGGCAGAATCGAGTGATCACCCTGGGCGAAGGGGAGGATGCCCGGGTCATCCGCATCAACGAATGGGGCTGGGAACAGGGCAACGCACCCTTTTTCCTGGAGTGAGCAGGCTGGCCTTGGTGACGAAGCGTCCAAAGTTGGGCGAGGCGGTCACCGACGTAAAGCGTGATGCGTGAAACGTGAGGACGTGACGCATCACGCAACACTTCACGGCCTGGCTTGCGGCGCCAATCAGGCTGATAGATTTTCTCATCTCATATCATGGTCCCAGTGCACGAAAGAAGCGTTCTCTCCATGGCAACGATTTTCCTCAAGCCCGGCAAAGACAAGCCCGTGCGGCAACGCCACCCCTGGATCTTCAGCGGGGCCATCGCCCGGGTGGAGGGCGCGCCCGCGGCCGGGGAGGCTGTGGCGGTGCGGGCGAGCGATGGGCGCTGGCTGGCCTGGGCCGAGTACAATCCCCGGTCGCAGATCCGGGCCCGGGCCTTCTGTTGGGATGCGCAGGTGGAGGTGGATGAGGCGTTCTGGCGAGAACGGTTGGCCGCATCCATTGCCCGGCGGGATGCGCTCATGCCGGGCGCAGAAGCCCGCCGCCTCGTCTTTGCCGAAAGCGATGGCATGCCCGGCCTCATCGTGGACCAGTACGGTCAACATCTTGTGGTGCAGTTCCTCACGGCCGGGGCCGAGGCCCGGAAAAGGATGGTGGTGCAACATCTGGTTCAGTTGCTTTCCCCTGCCAGCATCATCGAGCGGGATGATCCCATGCGGCGCAAGGAGGGGCTGCCACCTTCGGAGGGGGTATGGTACGGCCAGCCGCCCGCCGAACCGCTGACCATCATCGAAAACGGGCTCAAATTCCTGGTGGATTTGCGCGCGGGTCAGAAAACGGGCTTCTATCTGGACCAGGCCGCGAACCGGGCGGCGCTGGCGCCCCATTGCGCGGGCAAAGAGGTGCTCAACGCGTTCAGCTACACGGGCGCGTTTGCCGTCTATGCCCTGGCCGCAGGCGCGGACCATGTGATCAACCTCGACACCAGCCGCGACGCCCTGGCCCTGGCCGACGCCAACCTCCGCCTCAACGGATTCTCCCCCGACCGTTGGCAGCGTATCGAAGCCGATGTGTTCAGGCAGTTGCGCGTCTGGCGGGATGAAGGGCGACAGTTCGATCTCATCATCCTGGACCCACCCAAATTCGCGACCTCGCGCGGCAATCTGCCACGGGCGACCCGCGGCTATAAGGACATTAACTGGCTGGCCATGCGGCTGCTGCGGCCCGGCGGCCTGCTGGCGACCTTTTCCTGCTCGGGCCTGGTCAGCCAGGACCTGTTCCAGAAGATTCTGTTCGGCGCTGCCCTGGACGCGGGCCGAGACGCGCGCATAGTCGGACATTTCCGGCAAGCTCCGGATCATCCCGTCTTGCTAACCTTTCCCGAAGCCGCTTATCTGAAGGGATTTCTGTTGCAACTGGCGTAAGTTCGCTTCCTTTTCTGAATTGTGGTATCCTGTTCCAAAAATAGATTTTGGTAAACCGGGAAACCGGTAGACCCGTAGACCGGGTGGAGGAGCGAATCGGCCCGGTCTACCAGTTTCCTGGTTTCCAGGTGTACCGGGTTACCGCCCACGATTTTCGTCCGTATCGGCCGCGGGCTCATCCGCCATGTTGGGCGAAACGCTCACGGGCGTGATGCGTGATGCGTGATGCGTAAGTCCTCACGTTTCACGCATGACGCATCACGGAATTGGCTTCCTGCGCCAAACCGATGGACCGCTTTCGATTACCCTTTCCGAATTCACATCATCCATCTCCATGAAAGCCATTGTCATGGCTGGCGGGCAGGGGTCGCGGCTCCGACCCCTTACCGTCTCTCGCCCGAAACCCCTGATCCCCCTGGTGAACAAACCCATGGTGGCGCATATCATCGATTGGCTGCGCCGCCATCAGATCACCGAGGTGGTCCTCACCCTGCAGCATCAGGCGGATTGGTTTCAGGGGTATTTGGGCACCGGGGAAAGTATGGGGGTGCATATCACCTATGCGGTGGAGGAATCACCCCTGGGCACGGCCGGGGGCGTGCGTAACACCATCGAACAGGGATTGGTGGGGCTGGATGAAACGGTGATTATCGTCAGCGGGGATGCGGTAACCGATTTCGACTTACACGCGCTGACGGCATTTCATCGGCAGAAGCAAGCGGATGTGACCGTGGCGCTCTATCGCGTGGAAAATCCCCTGGAATATGGGATGGTGATCACCGAGGAGGGGGGGCGCATTGTGCAATTTGTCGAGAAGCCGGGCTGGGCCGAGGTGGTCAGCGACCTGGTCAATACGGGCATCTATGTGATGGAGGCCCGAGTGTTGGACCGGGTGCCCCCCCAAGCACCTTTCGACTTCAGCAATGACCTCTTCCCTCAACTGCTTTCCGAAGGCCAACCGCTGTACGGGCTCGTCATGGAGGGTTATTGGACCGATGCGGGGTCGCCGCCCGACTACATGCAGGCCAGTTTCGACATGCTGCGCGACCGCGTCTGGCACAAGCCCTTCGGCGAAGAATCCCGGCCGGGCGTGTGGGTTGGCGAAAATGTGGTGATTCACGATTCAGCTCACATCTGGGGCCCGGTGTTTCTGGGAAGCAATGTGCACATCAAAGCGGATGTGGTGGTAGAAGGGCCGGCCGTCATTCGGGATGATACGGTCGTGGATGCGCGTGCGCGCATTTCTCGCAGCATTTTATGGCGAGGTTGCTATGTGGGCCAGGGTGCGGAGCTCAACGGCGCGATCATCAGCAAGCAGTGTGTGATCAAGCGGAACGCCATCGTGCATCAAGGCGTGGTCATCGGTGATAAGACGGTGATCGGCGAGGGCGCGATCATCCATGCCAATGTGAAGATCTGGCCCGAGAAAGAGGTGGAGGCCGGGGCCGAGGTGCGGGAAAGCATCATCTGGGCGGGGCAGCGGGGGCGCAGGACCCTGTTCGGGCGCTTTGGGGTGACCGGGGTGGTGAATGTGGACCTGACGCCCGAATTCGCGGCCAAACTGGGCGTGGCCTTCGGCGCCAGCCTGCCCAAAGGCAGTGTGGTGACCATCAACCGCGATCAACACCCCGGCTCGCGGATGCTGAAACGGGCGATCATCTCCGGGCTGCCCGCGGCGGGGGTACAGGTGCTGGACTTGCGCACCCAGCCCATTCCGGTTGCCCGCCATTTTACCCGGGTCTCGAAGGCGGCCGCGGGCGTGCATGTGCGCATCTCCCCTCATGATCGCCAGGTGGTGGACATTCGTTTCATGAATCACCTCGGTTTGGACCTGGGACGGGCCAAGGAACGGGAAGTGGAACGCCTTTTCTTCCGGGAGGATTTCCGTCGGGTGCAGGTGGATGAGATCGGGCATATCGGCTACGCGGCCGAGGTGGTGCAGCGCTATGCCCGTGATTTCCTGGCAAGCTTGAATTTGGACGCGATTCAAACGCGCGCGTTTACCCTGGCTGTGGACTATGCCCATGGGGCGACGACCGAGGTGCTGGAACCCCTGCTCGAAACCATGGAAGTGGATGTGGTCAGCCTGAATGCCCGCCCCGACTTCTCGATGCTTTCCACGTCGCCGGAAGAGTGGGAGTTATTGTTGGAGCGCTTGGGCAAGCTCACGGTGACCATGGGCCTGGACATGGGCGCCATGCTGGATGTGGGGGGCGAAAAACTCTATCTGGTGGATGATCGCGGCCAGCGCATCCCCGATATGGTGGCCGCCGCCTTGATGGCCGAAATGCTGTGGCGGCTGCATCCTGGAAAATCCATCGCGGTACCGGTGGACGCGCCATCGGTGTTCGAAACCCTGGCCGCCAGGCATGGTGGCCGCGTGGTGCGAACCCGGGTGGACCTGCAGGCGCTCATGGCCGAAGCCGCGGCCGAAAACGTGGTCCTGGCCCTCAATGGCAATGGCTATTTCATCTTCGCCTGCTTTCATCCCGCGCCCGATGGCATGTTCGCCCTGGCCAAGATGCTGGAATTTCTGGCCTTATTGGAGATGGCGCCCTCCCAGCTCGTGGCCGAGCTCCCGTCCTTTTATCGCATCCACGCCACCATCCATTGCCCCCTCTCAGAGAAAGGTCGGCTCATGCGTGAGATCAACGAAGGCGTAGCCCCCTACATCCTCGATACCATCGATGGCGTTCGCTTTTCTGCCGGAGAGGACCGTTGGGTGCTCATTCGTCCCGACGCGGACCGCCCCCTCCTCCACATCGTGGCCCAAGGCCAAAGCACCCAAGATGCCGAGGCATTGGTGTCTCAGCAGATCCAATGGGTGGCCAAGCTCATCAGCATGGAATGAGCAGCCCCAATCTGAGGGGAGATCATGCCCATTCCTTTGTTTGACAGGTTTTTTCCTCTTATGCTAAACTCAAACGCCGGAAAATTTTTCCTGGAACGGCAGGTTTTTCTCATCATATTTTTATCTTTCTTTGGACTTGTAATCTTCCGTTCACAAATGAAATGATGTAAGGAGAGTCAATGGCAGCTCTACTTGAAGTCAAAGGACTGACAACGCAATTCTTTACCCAAGATGGCGTTGTGCACGCGGTGAATGGGATATCCTATCATCTCAACGAAGGGGAAACCATCGCCATCGTCGGGGAAAGTGGCAGTGGGAAGAGCGTCGGTGTGATGTCCCTTTTACGGCTGATCCCTCAACCGCCGGGCAAGATCGTCGCGGGGGAGGTGTGGTTCCAGGGGCGGGATCTGATGCAGATCAGCGATGATGAGATCCGCCAGATCCGCGGCAAACATATCGCCATGATCTTTCAGGACCCGATGACCTCGCTGAATCCCGTGCTGACCATCGGGTTCCAACTCATGGAGCCGCTGCAACTGCACCTGGGCATGGATAAGAACCAGGCCCGCAAACGCGCGATCGAATTGTTGGAGATGGTGGGGATTCCTGGCGCAGCCACCCGGCTCGACGCGTATCCTCACCAGTTTTCCGGTGGCATGCGGCAGCGCGTGATGATCGCCATGGGGCTGGCCTGTAACCCACAAGTGCTTATCGCAGATGAGCCCACCACCGCGCTGGATGTCACCATCCAGGCTCAGATCGTCGAGCTGGTCAAATCGCTGAAAGAGCAAATCGGCATGGCCATTATCTGGATTACCCACGATTTGGGGGTGGTGGCTGGCCTTGCCGAACGGGTGTTGGTCATGTACGCGGGGCAGATCGTCGAAGAGGCCGAGGTACATGAGCTGTACAGCGATCCCCATCACCCCTACACCATTGGCTTGCTGCGCTCGGTGCCGCGCCTGGATATGGGCAAAAGCAAACGGCTGATCCCCATCGAAGGGCTGCCCCCCGACCTCATCGATTATCCCAAGGGGTGCCCCTTTGCCCCGCGATGCGAATATCGCACCGAAAAGTGCGAGCAAGAAGATCCCCCCATCGAACAGATTTCCCCCACCCGACGGGTGGCGTGCTGGCATTGGGAAACCGTCGTGGCCGACATCAGGGAGAAAGGAGGCGTGTATGCCTGAGCAAACCCCAGCCACCACCAATGGAAACGGCAAAAAAGAGGATATCCTCCTGGAGGTCAAAGACCTCAAGATGTACTTCCCCATCACCAAAGGCATCATCATCCAGCGCAAGATCGCGGATGTGAAAGCCGTGGATGGGGTGAGCTTCACCATCAAACGGGGTGAAACCCTGGGCCTGGTGGGGGAATCGGGCTGCGGCAAATCGACCACAGGCCGCGCCATCCTGCAGCTCTATCGGCCCACCGCGGGCAGTGTGAAGTTCGAGGGCAAAGAGCTGACCACCCTCAAGGGCGAGGCGTTGCGTCGGCAGCGTCGCGAGATGCAGATGATCTTCCAGGACCCATACGCTTCGCTGAACCCCCGCCTGACCGTGGGGAACATCATCGGCGAGCCCCTGGAGGTGCACAACCTGGCCAAGGGCAAGGAGAAGCGCGAACGGGTCCAGGAATTATTGAAACTGGTGGGATTGAATCCCTACTTCATCAACCGTTATCCCCACGAATTCTCAGGCGGTCAGCGGCAGCGCATCGGCATCGCCCGTGCCCTGGCCGTGAATCCCAAATTCATCGTGGCCGATGAGCCTATCTCCGCACTGGATGTCTCCATCCAGGCGCAGATCGTGAATCTGCTGGAGGATTTGCAAGAGGACCTGGGGTTGACCTATCTCTTCATCGCCCATGATCTTTCCATGGTCCGCCACATTTCCGATCGGGTGGCGGTGATGTATCTGGGGAAGATTGTCGAGCTGACCGATCACGAAACCCTGTACGAAAACCCGCTCCATCCCTACACCAAGGCGTTGCTCTCCGCGGTGCCCATTCCCGACCCGTACATCGAGGAAAAGCGCCAGCGGATCGTGCTGGAAGGGGACGTGCCTTCGCCCACGAACCCCCCTTCGGGTTGCAATTTCCGCACCCGTTGTCCCCAGGTCATGGACATCTGCGCCGAAGTGGATCCCGAATGGAAGAACGTGGGCACCGAGGAAAAGGAGCATTGGGTCGCGTGTCACCTGTATTAGTTTATATTCCTCGCCCCATACATGCCGGGCGAGGTGTGCCAACCGTAAGTGTGTGTTAGGTTTCCCCTGCCACATGATATCAACAACCATCCCTTCCTGATCGCTTACCATATTCATAACAAGGAGGTGAGGACCAAGCCTGCAGAACTCGCGTCGAAACGACAGCCTGGCAAGCTGGCGTTTGGCATTTTGTCGATGCGCATGTGCGCAACCCCCATCTTCCACTCAATAGGAGGAGAAACGACGTATGTCTCGTAACAAGTGGATTATTCTGGTTTTAGTGCTTGCTCTCGCCGTGGTCGCGCTGGGCGCGTGCGGCGGCCAGGCCACCCCTGAGGTCGTGGAAAAGGTTATCGAGAAGACCGTGGTCGTGACCCAGGTGGTCGAGAAGGAGGTCGAGAAGACCGTGGTCGTGACCGAAGTGGTGGAGAAAGAGGTCGTCGTCACCCCCACGCCCGAGCCGGCCACCAAGGTCACCCTGAACCTCAACCTGGGCACGGAGCCCCCCACCCTGGACCCGGCGCTGGCCACCGACACCACCTCCATCGCGGTCATCGGCGGCCTCTTCGCTGGCCTGACCTGGATCGACGTGGAGACCAATGAACCCGTGCCCTATCTGGCCGAATCCTGGGAAGCCAGCGACGATCTGACGGAATTCACCTTCAAGCTGCGCCAGGATAACAACTGGGTGAAATACAACACCGGTACCGGCGAGATCGAGGTGCAGCGCCCGGTGACCGCGCACGACGTGGTTTATGGCGTCAAGCGCACCCTGGATCCCCGCACCGCGTCCGACTACGCCTACGTCCTCTACATCATCAAGGGCGGCGAGGAGCTGAACACCGCGGATCTGGACGCGCTCAGCGAGGAAGAAGTGCAGGCCCTGCTGGATGGCGTGGGCGTCGAGGCCCTTGACGATTACACCGTCAAGTTCACCCTGGCCGATCCTGCTCCCTACTTCCCCGCCATCGCCAGCATGTGGGTGGCCATGCCCATGCCCCAAGAGGTCATCGAAGATAAGCAGGAGCGCTGGATCGAGCCTGGCATCATCTGGACCAACGGCCCCATGGTCCTGGTCGAATGGGCGCATGACGACCACCTGGTGCTGGAGAAGAACCCCAACTGGTGGGGTGCGGACGACATCCAGATCGATCGCATCGAGTACGTGATGATCACCGAGGCATCCACCGCGTTCGCCATGTATGAAGCCAACGAGCTCGATTCCGCGGGCGTGCCGCTGGATGAGATCGATCGGGTGAAATCCGATCCCGTGCTGAGCAAGGAATTCCATTCCGCGCCCATCCCCTGCACCTACTACTATGGCTTCATCAACACCAAGGCGCCCGTGGATAACGCGAACGTGCGCCGCGCGCTCTCCGCGGCCATCGACCGCAAGGGCCTGGTGGAGAATGTGACCAAGGGCGGTCAGATCCCCGCCAACACCTTCGCGCCCGAGATGATCTTCGGTAGCGCGGCGGGTGATCCCGACATCGCGCCTTGGGCGCTGCCCGAGGAGATGGGCGGCACCGGCTACGACAAGGCCGTCGAGATGGCCAAGGGCTGGCTGCAGGAAGCCGGTTACAACGACGGCTCCGAGCTGGGCACCATCACCCTGATGCACAACACCTCCGAAGGCCATGCCCGCATCGCCCAGGCCGTCGCGGCCATGTGGAAGGATGCCCTCAACGTGGACGTGGCCATCGAGAATCAGGAATGGAAGGTGTACCTGAACACCATCAAGAAGGACACCCCCATCGAAGAGGTGCCTCACGTCTTCCGCCTCGGTTGGTGCGCCGACTACCCCGATCAGAACAACTGGCTGAACGAGGTATTCAACCCCGAAATCGGCTCCAACCGCATCCGCTGGAACAACCAGGAGTTCGCGGAGCTGATGCGCAAGGCCCGCGCCTCCCTGGATCCCGAAGAGCGCAAGGCCCTCTACAAGCGTGGCGAGCAGATTCTGGTGGACGAGGAAGCCGCCATCGCGCCCATCTACTACTACACCACCGTCACCGTGACCAAGCCGTGGGTCACCTACCGCACTTGGGGCACGGTCGGACCTCCTGGGCATCACCTGTGGAAGATCGATTGGGAAGCCAAGAAGGCGGCCCTCGGTCTGAAATAACCTCGCGGTTCCCCGAGGCTGGCGGTCGTGAGGCCGCCAGCCTCCTTTCCCCACCATCGTCGGGATATTAGGCAATGGATATTGGAGGTTGCGGGTGGCAATGTCCAATGCCCATTTTCTAATATCCTAACCATTATTTCCTTCGAGGACACGGGATTATGCTACAGTTCGTTATCCGGCGCATCATCTGGACCATCCCTGTGCTGTTTTTGGTGACTTTCTTCACCTTTGCCCTGGTACGCGCCATTCCCGGCGGCCCCTTTGATTTCGCCGGCGACAAAAGCCTACCTCCCACGGTTGTCAAGAATCTGGAAGCCAAGTATCACCTGAATGACCCCCTCTGGCAGCAATTCTGTTCCTATCTCATCGGGGATGCGGTATGTCGTCCGGGCAAGCAGAACGGCGTCGCCAGTAAAGGTGTGTTGCTGGGCGACCTGGGGCCCTCGTTCCGCTATCGTGGCCGCACGGTGAACGATATCATCGCAACAGCGCTCCCCATCTCTGCCCAATTGGGCTTCATGGCCGTGATGTTAGGGATGTTGATCGGCATCCCGGCCGGGATCATCGCTGCGTTGAAGCACAACACGCCCATCGATTACACCGCCACCTTTATCGCGGTGCTGGGGGTTTCTATTTCCAATGTGGTGTTGGGCCCATTCTTGATCTGGATCTTCGCCCTCAAGTTGGGGTGGTTCCCCGTGGCTACCTGGGCCGCGGAGCCGCTGTTTTCGAATATCGCCGAGAAATACATCGCTGCGGGGGAACAGGTCCCCATGTGGGTCAATCTCATCCCAAAGCCCACGAAAGAATTTTTCATGCACGCGGTGTTACCCGTGGTCACCCTGGGCACCGCGCTTTCCGCCAGCCTCGCCCGCCTCACCCGGGGCAGCCTGTTGCAGGTGATTCGCGAAGACTACATCCGCACGGCCCGGGCTAAGGGCTTGCGCGAACGTGCCGTCATCGTCACCCATGCTCTGAAAAATAGCCTCATCCCCGTGGTGACCATCTTGGGGCCCATGTTTGCGGGCGTCCTCACCGGCACCTTCGTGGTAGAGCAGATCTTCGCCATTCCCGGATTAGGAAGGCACTTCGTAACCAGCGTGGGCAATCGTGACTATCCCGTCGTTCTGGGCACGACCCTGGTCTATGCCGTGGCGATTGTGATCGCCAATATGCTGGTGGATATCACCTATGCCTGGCTGGATCCACGCGTCCGTTTGGAATAGTTTCCCCCGGCAGCCACTGTCGTTCGCATCGATTTTATTCATTTCTGGAGAGGTGTTATGACCACAGCCACCGATACATCGCCCAAGGACCTGGATCTCGCGGCGCAACGGTCTCGTTCCCCCTTGCGTGATGCGCTGACGCAGTTTCTGAAAAACAAAGTCGCTCTGGCGGCATTGATCTTCATCATCATCGAAGTGATCATCGCCATTCCCCCCGTCACCGACTTGGTGGCGCCCTTCCCTTACGATAAAACCAGCCTGTACGATAACCTGGCCCCGCCCGGTTCACCCTACACCGGCCGCGATCCTGAATTTCAGGGCAAAGTGTTCATCCTTGGCGCCGATTACCTGGGGCGTGATCTGCTGAGCCGCACCCTTTATGGCGCCCAGGTCTCCCTGGCCGTCGGCTTTGTGGGGGCGACGGTCAGCCTGTTGGTGGGCATGTTGGTCGGGCTGATTTCCGGTTACAGCCGCCCTGCCATCGACAATCTCATCATGCGCCTGGTGGACTTCCTCTATGCCCTTCCCATCCTGGTCTTCATCATCCTGATGCAGGTGTATTTTAAGGCCGTGGCCCGAAAGGAAAGCGCGGAGGGATTGGAGCCATTCACCCTCCCGAGCTGGTTCGGGTGGGTGATGTTTACCCTCTTCGCGGTCGCGCTCATCGCGGGGATCTATATGGCCCGGCGGGAAGATGGCGGCGGCGCCCAATATCTCTTCGTGTTCCTGGCTGGCGCCATGTTTGCGTCCTTCCTGCTCTTCGTCATCCTGGTCATGCGCACGGGCCGGAGCTTCATGGCCAGCCTGGTGGAAATCGACAACGCATTCGGGGGGATGTTCTTCCTCTTCATTGCCCTGGGCTTGTTAAACTGGATCGGGATGGCCCGTATCACTCGCGGGCAAGTGCTCAGCGTGAAAAACAAAGAATATGTGGAAGCCGCGAAAGCCATTGGTGCCACCGACCGCCGCATCATCTTTCAACACATCCTTCCCAACGTCCTGGGCCCGGCCATCATCTACGAGACCCTGGCCATCCCGGGCTACATCTTCACCGAAGCCTTCCTCAGCTTCATCGGGCTGGGCATCAACCCACCTCGCCCGAGCTGGGGGAATATGATCTCCGAAAACTATCAGGGCCTGCGCGCGGCCCCCTGGACTGTGCTCGTGCCCAGCGTGGCCCTGACCATCACCGTCCTGGCCTTCAACTTCCTGGGCGATGGCCTGCGAGATGCTTTCGACCCGCGGCTGCGTGGCGAATAACCCAACCATCCTCTCAAAACTTCCATCCCAACGACTTCACACCCTGGTTCAAGGATTTGGGCCAGGGTTCGTTGTTAGTGGATAATGATCTCCCAACCCACTTTCCGACACAACGGCTATGTTTCGATTGCTTCCCCTTCTCTCTCTGATTTCCATCCTCCTCCTGACCGCTTGTCAGACGCCAAGCCCGCCACCTCCCGCACAGTTGGCCTTCGAAAGTTATCGCGATGGCAACGCCGAAATCTACCTCATCGATGAGGATGGCGGGAATCTTATCAACCTCACCCAGAACCCCGCCTATGACGGCATGCCCGCCTGGTCACCCGATGGCAAACAGTTGGCGTTTGCCTCCGATCGCGATGGCAATCCCGACCTGCACATCCTCGACCTGGAAACCAGCACCGTGCGCCGGGTGACCAATGGCGGCGGGTTCAATGTGGACCCCGCCTGGTCGCCCGACGGCAAAAGACTGCTTTTCCTCTCCAACCGCACCTATCGCGAGCCCAAAGAGGGGGGCTTTCTCGAAGTGGACGCCAACCCAAAGCTGTGGACCATCCAGGTGGAAGGCGTCGGCGCCCGTCGTATGACTTCGGAGTTGGGGTTGGATATGTTTGGCGATTGGTCGCCGGAAGGGGATCGCATCGTGTTCATGTCCACCCGGGACGCGAACGAGGAGATTTATCTCCTCCATCCCAACGGCGAGGAGGAAAACCTGACCCGGCATCCCGCCCGAGATACGAATCCCGCCTTCGCCCCCGACGGCAAACGGGTGGTGTTCACGAGTGATCGCGATGGGAATATGGAGATTTACGTCCTCGATCTGACAACAGGGGAGCTCACCAACCTCACCAATCATCCCGCCCAGGATAGTGATCCCGTCTGGTCACCCGATGGGCAACGGATCGCGTTTGTGTCGGACCGCGATGGGAATCTTGAAATCTACATCATGGACGCGGATGGTTCCAACGTCAAGCGAGTGACCAACCATCCCGCGGACGATATTCTGCCTCAATGGCGGCCAATGCCCAAATGATGCTGTTCCGAAAGTAACGTGGTGCATGTCTGCAAAATCAACTCAAAGCTCGCGTTGCGCAAGCGGCAACGGGCGTGAAGCGTGATGCGTGAAACGTGAGGACTTACGCATCACGCTTCATGAAATCGGCTTCCCACGTCCAGGTGCCGACAAGTAAGTCCAGGGGCGCGGTCCACCCGCCCCTTGCACACCTGCTTGGCGGTCCTTTGCATGAGATGTTCATCCGTTTTACGTTTATGGATAAAACGCGGGGGCGTAGATAATGGAAGTTAGTAGTAAGTCCACCAGGGCGAAGAGGAAGAAGCTTGTGATGGGGCCGGGATGATCAGCCCGGCGGATGTAGAAAAGCATCACCCCCATGGCGGCCAGGAAAATGAGCAGGGGGATGAGGGGAAGCAAGATCTCAGCCCATGGGGTGGGCAGGGTGCGAATGAGCGTCGGCCGGGTAAGTGCAGACGAAAAGGCGACGATTTTGCCGAGATAGTAGCAGCCCACGGCCACAAGAAGCTGGAAACGACCTGTCCGGGTGTCCAGCTTTCGATCACGCCCCGATAGAGCCAGTAATCCCAGAAGCGTCAAAGGGATTAGAAAGATGAACAGCAACATGGGAATAAGGGCGCTGGTTGCCAACAGGCCGAACCCGAGTTCACTCAGGACATCCTCCAACATGTCACCGAGGCTCAACTGCAATGCACCTTGCTTCCAGACAGGCGAGGTGCTGGAGAAGAGAACCAGGTAGGTTCCTGTATCCCGATAATCGAGCCATGCGGCATAGAGATTCCCCGCGAGATCGCCGGTGCCCACTGGCCTGGTGGAGATAAACCGGCTGCGGGCAATGGGCGCATATCCCACCTGTCTGCCATTCTGCAGGCGCACCATGACCGGCTGCAACCTGCTTTTCATGCGATAAGTGAGTTTGGCACTCATCAACAGGACGGCGTGATCTGTGGGGGATGGGAAATAAAGAGCTCTGGGATCGAAGACATAGCCGCTGGTGCGCGCCTGGGTGGTTTCAGAGATCGGGATAACATCCCCGCCCGCACGCCAGGCATCCGGGTTGGGAAGGACTTCGGGGATCACGATATCAAATGCACTGGCTTGGGCAGGTTGGACCATGGGGAAGGTGACGACGGTCACCGAGGCCGTTCCCGCCCCCAATCCCGAAAGCCGTTCAAGATGCCAGAATGCGTAGAGGTGCTCATCATCGCCGGTCAGCGCGGGGGCCGAGAGGCGAAGCCCAGGATTGCGCCCGTGGCGATAAATCGGTACCCCTGCGACGGGGCCTTCGGGCGCCTCGTTTAACCGCGCATACAGAATCTCCCGATCCCCTACGCTTGTCCGGTCGAGATGCCAAAGCAAATGCAATCTTCCCCTCCCATCTCGAAACAGCGAGGGGCCTTGCCCCTGGGCAAGAAAACGTGGGAGGTTTTCAGCGCTCGGTGTCGCGGTGAGCCCGCGTAGCCGATGATAGAATAGTCCACGCCCATCCTCGTCAGGGGACAAGGCTTCCCATACCAGGTCCAGGCTCTCATCCGAGCGCATCGCGGCATCGTAGTTCACGACGTGAGCATCTGCCGGTGTGATGCGTTGCGGCGGAGTCTGAGGGGTTCCCTGAGGGGATAGGCGGACGAGAAACACGCCGGGCACGCCGTCTTTGTGGGGGCGGGCCAGGGTTAACAAGAGGGTATCGCCGGTAGCGAGGGGAAAGAGTCGGTAGTGCCTGGGCAAAAACAACCCCGTGTCCAGGTCCATGCTTGAGACGACGCCAGCGTGGCTGGTCATCTGCGCGAGATGGAGATCGATTTTTCCCTGCTGTTTGCTGCCCCATACCAATTGCACCCGTTCCCCTTGCGCATCCACCAGCAAGGCCGGGGCTTCGTGCAGTTGTCCGGTCCCCACCCACAGTCCTCGCCCCCAAGGTGTGTCCAGGGGTTGGGTGCGAGGTGGTGTGGCGCGACACCCTGTCAACAACAAAAGGAGCCATGTGAGGATAAGCAGTGCGCGCGGCCGGGCACAGATTCGGAGATGAGACGTAGGCATCATCGGACATTCTACCAGATGGCCTTTTGTTCGGTATAATACGGACATGCGCGCACACGACGAGGTGCTTTCCAATATGGAATAGTCCGACGGCGGGCACGCTCGCGTCGATATCGATGAAAACGCCTCGCGGCCACGCTGGCGCGGGAAGCCGATTCCGTGATGCTGATGCGTAAATTCTCACGTTTTTCGCATCACGTGTCACGCCCGTTGGCGCTTCGCCCAACGTAGGCTTCGAGTTGATTTTGCAGACGGACACAACATTTTTTCGGGAAAGGCATCCATGACGACTTCCACCGAACAACTGACCTCACCCCTTGGCCCCAAACCTGAACCCGGGGAAACGGGCCTTTCTATGCGTGATAGCCTCCGTTCGGGTACGGAGATGGTTTTGCTCTTTGGCGGGCGGTTGGGCATGGCCCTCGTCACCCTGTTTGTCATCGCCTATGTTGCGTTTGTTGGGTTGCGGATGGCCCAGGGGTTGGATTTTGTGCCCGCGTTGACGCAAGGATTGCACGATATGGGGGCGTGGCTGCGGGCCCTGTTGCAAGGGGATTTGGGCATGAGTTCGTCTGCATCCAAGGGGTTGCGCCCCGTGCCTGTGAGCAGCATCTTGCCCACCGTCCTGTTGCGCAGTTTGGGGCTCATGGCTGCCGCGCTGATTCTGACCCTTGCCATTGGTGTGCCGTTGGGCGCACTTTCGGCCAAGCAGCGCAATTCCCGGCTCTCGTTGCTGACGTTTGTGCTTTCGCTGTTGGGCGCGTCCTTGCCCACTTTCTTCATCGCCATGTTGTTGCAAATGGCCGTGTTGTGGTACATGCGGCGCACAGGACAACCCGCGCCCTTACCATTGGGCGGCTTTGGTTGGGACGCGCACATCGTGCTTCCGGCCCTGGTGCTGGCAGCGCGGCCCATCGCCCAGGTGGCCCGAGTCACCCACCTCTCTCTACTGGAACAACTGGATGCTGATTTCGTGCGTACGGCCCGGGCTAAGGGGTTGCGGGAATGGCGTATCTGGACCGAACACATCGCGCGTAATGCAGCCATCCCCATCCTCACCACGCTGGCCACGACTTTGCGCTTCACCCTCTCTTCCCTGGCCATCGTGGAATTGTTCTTCGGCTGGCCCGGCCTCGGCTTCAATCTGCTACGTGCCATCGGCTCGGGGGATGTCAACCTGACCGTCGCCCTGCTTCTCAGCTTGGGCATCCTTTTTATTCTCATCAACTGGCTGGTGGAATGGGCCTATCGGCGTTTGGATCCGCGGGTGAAGGAAGCCTTGCGCGCACATCGTCGTGCAGGCGGCACCTGGCGCGAGAGCCTGTCTGCACTTTTCTACACCCTGCGCGATGCCATCCTCAACCTTCCTGGCCTTTCCCGCTTTCGGCATCAAGAACCCGCGTGGGATAGCGCGTTCCGAGACGCGATCCAAAAGCAGATCGCCATGAACCCACAAGTCATCGATGTGGGGGAGGCGGAGCGCAAACGGGAGCGGCGCCGGGCCTGGATGCGAGGCACGGTGGGCAACCCGCCCCTGGTGTTGGGGAGTATTATCGTGCTGGTGTTGTTGGTCGTGATTGTGGCTGGACCACGGCTTTGGCCTCATAACCCGTACACGACCACGGGCCTGGTCATCGAGGGTGGGGAATTCAAAGTGCCCCCCTTCCCGCCCGATGCGGAATATCCCTGGGGCACGGACGCGTTGGGCCGGGATATCATGAGCCTGATCATGGCGGGGGCTTCCTTGACGGTGGGGATTGCGCTGGCCGTCATGGTCATGCGCATTCTCATCGGGTTTGTGTTGGGCGCCATCGCGGGATGGTCCGAGGGAAGCAAACTGGATCGTCTGATCATGGCCGCGGCCGAGGTGCTTTCGGCTTTTCCGGTGCTCATCCTGGCCATGATGCTCATCCTGGCGTTGGGCATCCGTAACGGGCCGTGGGTGTTTGTGGTGGCTCTGGGGCTCGTAGGATGGGGCGAGACGATGCAGTTCGTGCGCTCTAAGGTGATCAGCATCCGTCCCACCCCCTACATCGAAAGCGCCATTGCCACCGGCCTGCGCACGCCCGAACTCATCATGCGCCATGTGTTGCCCAACCTGGCTACGGCCATCATCGCACTGGCTGCCTTGGAGATCGCGGCCGCGTTGATGTTGTTGGGCGAGCTGGGCTTCATCGGCATTTTCATCGGCGGCGGCGCGTTCGCGGAGCTGGATATCGGCGCGGCGGCCTATCATTATTCGGACGTGCCCGAATGGGGCGCGCTCCTGGCCAATATCCGCACCTACGCCCGGGCCTATCCCTGGATGGCCATCTACCCTGCCGCAGCGTTTGCCGTCACCATTCTGGGCTTCAACCTGTTGGGCGAAGGCTTGGGACGGTTGATCCACGAAATCGGCGCGGCCTTCGGCCGCATCTTCAACCGTCGCACCGTCTTGGCCCTCCTCGCACTCTTCCTGTTCGTGAACTGGGTGGGGTCCCGCTCCAGTGCCGCGGCCCTTTATGCCGAGCAATCCCAGGGCTACGACGGGAAAGCCGCCTATGACCATGTGGCTATGCTGGCCGGGCCCGACACCCAGGGGCGTCGTTTCGATATGCCCGATGGCGAAGCCGCGGCCGAGTACATCGCGGCGCAATTCCGAGCTTTCGGCCTGCAGCCCGCGGGGCAAGAGGGCACATTCTTCCAGACGCGTCGTCGAGATTTCGCCGTTCTGGCTCAAATCCCCACCTTAAACTTCACCGGACCGGGGGTGGATGGCCTGTCGCTGACCTATGGCCAGGATTTCGCGGCATTCTATACCCCCGACCTGAATCAAGGCCAGGTCCAGGCGCCCATCAAATTCCTCACCTTCGGTCCTCTGGAAGCCATGACCTCCTCCAGCTTTGGCCCCTCCCGCTCCCGTACCTTGAAGGAACAGGACTTCAGCGACGCTGTTCTCCTGCTGCTGGATCCAGAAGATGCGGCCTATTTGCGGTTTGAACCCAAGCAGGGGATGCTGATCATCGCGCCCGAGGGGGATGTGATGCAGCGCTACACCCTGTTTTCGGCCCGGGACCCGCAGATATCGAAATTCGGCACAGGTCGCAAAGTGGGCGCGGTGACGCCCGCACTGTGGATCAGCGAGGAGGTCGCGAATCAACTCCTGGCCCACAAGGGCGTGACCGTGGACGATCTGCGACGATATCGGGCGGGATTGGAGGCCGAGGCTGTCGCTACCATCGATCTCGATGTGCAAGCGAACATCGATTTGCAGATGGAAGTGCATACCCGGGTGCCCGCGCGCCATGTCATCGGCCATCTGCCGGGGCTGGATACGACCATGAACGATCAGATGATCATGGTCCTGGCTCAGTACGATGGATTGGGCGTGGGGCCCGATGGCACGGTCTATCCGGGCGCCAACGACAACGCCTCCTCCATCGGCGTCATGCTGGAGATGTTGCGAGTATGGCAGCAGGTCGGGTATCAGCCCAACCGCACGTTCCTTTTCGTGGCCTATGTAGGCGAGGGGTATGAGACGGGTCACAGCCCTACCGAGGCTCTGGACCCCAAGACCTTTCTCAAGGCGAAGGCAGGTTTTCTCAACGCGTTCGACCTGGAGGCCCTGGTGTTTTTGCGGGGGTTGGGCACGGGCGAGGCCGAGGTCATGGCCTATGAGTCGGGGGGTAACCTTCGCCTGGCCAATGTTTTCGATGAGGCCGCGGGACGGGCGGGGCTGAAAGCCCGGGCCGAACGCGAGGCCGTTGATCTCAACGTGCTCTATCGCACGCGTCAGCGCACCTTCTTCGACTGGGGCGGGCAGGAAGCACCCACCATCCGCATCAGCTTCAAAGGCTGGGATGCGCACAGCGGCTTGCCCACCGACACGCTGGACACCCTGCAGCCCGGATGGATGGAGAAAATGGGCAAGGCCCTCTCCACCGCGCTCATGGTCATCGGTCAGGAGAAGCAGTATTGATTTTCCCAACTGCCCCAATTCCATCCATTTGATGTAAAATTACCGTCCGAAGTTTGTGGACGATATTCAATAACTTGAACTTGCGTCGAAATCCTGTTCCGAATCCCAACATTCTGATTATGACCCAGACCACCCCTTCCACCCCACCCACCTTCCAACAGATCATCATGCGCCTGGAGCGGTTTTGGGCCGAACAGGGCGCGCTCATCTGGCAGCCCTACAGCGAAAAAGTCGGCGCGGGCACGGCCAATCCCGCCACCACCCTGCGCGTCCTGGGGCCCGAACCCTGGACCGTGGGCTACGTCGAGCCCAGCTATCGCCCCGACGACGGCCGCTTCGCGGAGAATCCCAACCGCATGCAGATGCACCACCAGTACCAGGTCATCCTCAAGCCCGACCCCGGCAATCCGCAAGAGATCTATCTCGACAGCCTCCGGGCCATGGGCATCGACCTGGACAAGCACGACGTGCGGTTTGTGGAAGACAACTGGGAGAGCCCCGCGCTGGGCGCCTGGGGCCTGGGCTGGGAAGTGTGGCTGGATGGCCTGGAGATCACCCAGTTCACTTACTTCCAGCAGGCCGGCGGCCTCGACCTGAACCCCGTCTCGGTGGAGATCACCTACGGTCTGGAGCGCATCGCCATGTTCATTCAGGGCGTGAAGGAGGTGTGGGACCTGCAATGGGATGAGCACCACACCTACGGCGACATCCTCAAAATGCAGGAGATCGAACACTGCGAATACGCGTTCAACGCGGCGGACGTGGATCGCCTGCGGGAAATGTACGACCTCTATGAGGCCGAATTCGAGAACGCGGTGAGCAAGGGCCTGGTGGTCCCGGCCTACGACTACGTCCTCCGCTGCTCCCACACCTTCAACCTGCTGGACACGCGCGGGGCCATCGGCGTCACCGAACGGGCCAACTACTTCCGCCGTATGCGGGACATGACCCGCCGCGTGGCCGAGGTGTATGTGGAAAAACGCCGGGAGGCTGGCTTCCCCCTCCTGGACCCGGAACAGGCCCGCTACGAGCCCCCTGTTCCCCCCGCGCCCGAACCCCTGCCCGAGGGCATGACCGAGGCCGACCTCCTGCTGGAGATCGGCGTCGAGGAACTCCCGCCCCACGAAGTGCCCAACGCCATCGCCCAACTGCGGGAAAAGGTCCCCGCGGTCCTGGATGAAGCC
>DRQW01000137.1 GCA_011371305.1 Anaerolineae bacterium
AACAAGTGCAAAAAGCCATCGTTTCATGAATCTGTCATTGGAGCGTTTGAGTCATACCTTTTTCAAATACTTTGCTGGTATGATTATAGTACGAATGTTGTTCTATGAAAATATGGCTCTCAAGGAGGTCCATCATGCCCGAGAAAGTCATCACCCTCGCCGAATATCTGGACAGCATGGCCGTGCCCGGCGAGTTGTATGAAAAGCTGGATGACAACACCGTGCGCTGCTATGCCTGCGGTTTGCGCTGCAAGATCAAGGATGGCCGCCGCGGGGTGTGTCAGGTGCGCTTCAACAAGGGGGGCGTGCTCTATGTGCCCTTCGGCTACGCCGCGGGCATCCAGGCCGATCCCATCGAGAAAAAGCCCTTCTTCCATGTGCTGCCGGGCGCAGACGCGCTCACCTTCGGCATGTTGGGCTGCGATATGCACTGCGATTACTGCCAGAATTGGCTCACCTCCCAGGCCCTGCGCGATCCCGCCGCGGGCACGCTGCCCACGCCCATCACCGCGGAGGAGATGGTGGGGCTGGCCCTCAAGTCGGGAGCGAAGGCCGTGGTCAGCTCCTACAACGAGCCTCTCATCACCAGCGAATGGGCCGTTGCTGTGTTCAAGGAGGCCCGCAAACACGACCTCATCTGCGGCTACGTCTCCAACGGCAACGCCACGCCCGAAGTTTTGGACTATCTCCGGCCCTGGGCGCAGATCTACAAGATCGACCTCAAGACCATGGATGACAAGAAGTACCGCCAGCTCGGAGCGCCCCTGAAAAATATCCTGGACGGCATCAAGATGGTGTATGAGCGTGGTTTCTGGCTGGAGATCGTCACCCTGCTCGTGCCCAACTTCAACGACTCCGAAGAGGAAATCCGCGAAGCGGCCGAGTTCATCGCCTCCATCTCCCCCGATATCCCCTGGCACATCACTGCCTTCCATCCCGACTACAAGATGACCGACCGCGGTCCTACCCAGGCCCGGAAGCTGCTGCGCGCGGCCGAGATCGGCAAAGAGGCCGGGCTGCACTTCGTCTATCTGGGCAACCTCCCCGGTCAGGTGGCGGAATTTGAAAACACCTATTGCCCCCATTGCGGTCAGCTTCTGGTGGAACGCACGGGGTATCTCATCACTGGCTACTATCTCACCGACGAAGGGCATTGCCCCAAGTGCGGTGCACAAATCCCTGGCGTGTGGCACAAACGCGCGGCCGATGCCAACGTGGCCAGCGACCTCACCCCCTGGTATGCCCGCCGCCCGCGTGTGGTCAGATAGGATCGAGGTTAGGTCCCAGGATTGGAAATCGCGCGTTGCCTGAATCCTGATCCTAATCCTGGTCCTGAGTCTTCTCCGCAATCGGTCGCAGCGCCTCAAACACCTGCTCCCACACCCACTCCATGAACGCGCTGCGGCTTTGGCGGAGCATCATCGCGGTTTCAGGGTCCAGTTCATCCAAGCGATTGACTGCTTCCGGCCGCTCCACAAATCGCCCGATCTCATTCCAATCCCGGTCGTAGAAAAGAAAAGTAGGGACGCGCGGGTGCTCATCACCAGTGATCGATATCATCCGGCCGGGGGCCTCATCCCGCCGCATAATCCGTAAGTCGAAGGGCGCGACTTTCGCAATGGCCATCAGGGGCGGGATCGCGTTGAGGCTGTCGGGGCAGTAGTCTTCGGTGAAGATGAGGACATGCGCGATGTGATCTGCAGCCGCCCACGTCTCGCGATCCTCCTCGGGAAGCTTGCAGAACGCGATGTTGCGGGCCATGAGACGCTGGTATTTCTGCATCGAGTAGAAATATTCATCCCAGGTCATGCCCTGGCCATAGAATAGCTCATCGTTCATGATTCGGATGCGTCCTTTTTCTGAGTCATGGCAGCGAGACGTTGGCGCCAGTGGTGCAACCGATGCCGCCAGGTAGGGCCTCTCTCCTGAGTAGATCGAGCCTGTTCTTCGGCAAAGGACACAGGAAAGGGGTCTTGGTCAAGGATCTTGGCATGGGCGTATTGGAAGAGGATCTTCAGCGTGGCCAATGTGGGCGCGGCCAGGAAAATGCCCAGGATTCCCGCGAAGCTGGCGCCAATGACCACGCCCACGAGCACGATCATGGGGTGCAGCTCCAGCGCGCTGCCCATGATGCGGGGCACTATCAGAGTATTTTCCAATTGTTGGATAAGCACATAGGCTCCTAAGGTGATCAGGGCAAAGGTGATGTTGTTTACTGGTAGGACAGAGGAGCCTTGGGCCAGGGCTAGGATGATCGCGGGTACAGCGGCGATGATGGGGCCAATGGTTGGCACGGCTTCCATCACCCCGGCGATAATCGCCAGGGCCAGCGCGCTGGGAAGTCCGATCAGCAAACCAATGAAAAGGGTCATGGTGCCGATGACCAGGGAGAGCATAAGCTGACCCCGAAAGAAGGCATTCCAGACCCGGTTGATGCGAAAGCCCAACTCGCTAAGTTCGGGTAAAAATTCGGGTTTGACCAGGGATTTCGCCCAGGGCTTCAGTTTATGGCCATCGACTGTGATGTAGAAGATATAGAAAAAGAGCAGGAAAATGGAAAAAAACAGCGAGACGGCACGGGATATGAAAGAAGTCAGGAATCCAGATAGTCCGCCAAGAACCCCCCATATCGCCGAAAAGATTTGCTGCGCAAACACGATGATATCATCCATGGTGGGGATCACTATCCCACTGGTATCTTCATCGGGAACGATCCATTGGGATAATTCCTGCAAAAAACGCGTGAGATCAATCTGGAATCCCCATAAATAAATGATTCGTGACTCCTGAATCCACTGATTCAACAAGTCTAGCCCTCGCAAGCTGGCATCAAAGACATCCTTTGTCAGTTGCAGAAATTGCGTGATCAGTAAGGGAAAAAGGATGGCTGGGATAACGATGATTAGCCCCATGGCAACGAACAGGCCCACGATCGCGGCCAAAGCCCGTGGAAATCGGTGACGTTCCAGCCAGTTAACCAGGGGTTGGAGGAGATAAGCCAAAAGAGCGGCGATGACCAGCCAGGCTAAGGCCGAGCGTGCATAGTAGATCAGCCCCAAGACTACCACGAGGATGGCGATGATTGCCCAACGTTTGGTTTCGGGCGACCAGCGGGGTGAGGAGGTAGGCGGAGATGTGTTCATCATCATGGTAGCAAGTGAACGCAGAGAAATGGGGAAATCGGTCAGCCTGCCGTCCAGAAACTTATCATACACGATTTTCCGACTTGTTTGTTTCTTGAGAATCCATGCCGGATGGCCGGTAGTGATTCGTGATGGGCAGGCGACGGTCTTTGCCAAAGGCCCGGACAGTGATCTTCACGCCCGGTGCGGCCTGCCGCCGCTTGTATTCGTTGCGGTCCACCATGCGAATGATGCGGGCCACCAAGGCCGGGTCGAATCCCCGGGCCACGATCTCCTCCGGGCCCATATCCTGCTCGATATACATTTCCAGGATGGGATCGAGGATATCGTAGGGGGGCAGGCTGTCGGTGTCCAGTTGGTTGGGGCGCAGTTCGGCACTGGGGGGCTTGATGATGATATGTTCGGGAATGAGATCGCGTCCGGCCTGGGCGTTGCGCCAGCGGGCCAGTTCCCACACCAGGGTCTTGGGCACGTCTTTGATCACCGCGAAACCGCCTGCCATGTCACCGTAGAGGGTGGCATAGCCTACGGCATTCTCGCTCTTGTTGCCCGTGCTCAACAACAGCCATCCGAATTTGTTGGAAAGGGCCATGAGGATGACCCCGCGCAGCCGGGCCTGGATGTTTTCCTCGGCCACATCGAACTCGGTGCCGCGGAAGGGATAATCGGGCGGGCCGTGCAGGGTGTTGAGCATGGCCGTGAAGGGTTCTTCGATGGGGATGGTGAGAAAGCGGATGCCCAGATTTTCGGCGAGCTGGCGGGCGTCGGTTTTGGAATGTTCGGAGGAGAAGCGGGAGGGCATACTAACACCCACCACATTCGCTGCGCCCAAGGCATCCACCGCGATGACCGCCGTCAGCGAGCTGTCGATCCCCCCGCTCAGGCCGAGCACCACTTCCTGGAAGCCGTTCTTCCTGATATAGTCGCGTGTACCCAGCACCAAAGCCTGATACACTTCGCCCACTGGATCAGGGGTGGGGTGGATATCGTTTTGGCGCTCCAGATGGGCGTCGGGCAGGTCGTGACTGATGCGTGCGCCCTGCACTGTGCGAAACGATTCCCCCTCTTCGGCCAGCGCCCGCAAGGTCTCCCGGGTCTGGCGGTACCGGGGATCGTGCAATCGTCGGCGGAAGACCTCATCCAGATCGATATCTACCACCAGCAGGGCTTCTTCGAACATGGGGCCCCGGGCCAGCAGTCGTCCATCGGGGCCAAACACCAGGCTGCGGCCATCGAAGACCAGCTCATCCTGGCCGCCGACCAGGTTACAATAAGCCACAAAGGCCACATTATCCGCCGCCCGGGTGCCCATCATGCGTTCGCGTGCGGCACCTTTGCCCCGGGCGTAGGGCGAAGCGGAGATATTCGCCAGCAGCTCCGCGCCCATCAGCGCCTGCCATTGGGGTGGCCCGCCCGGATACCAGATATCCTCACAGATGCTTAACCCCATGCGATCGCCACCTAAATCGAACAGCAGGGTCTCCTTCCCCGCGCCGAAGTAACGGTTTTCGTCAAAGACGCCGTAATTGGGCAGGAAATGTTTGGAATAAATGTCCAACAGATGGGCATCTTGGATCAGCGCAGCCCCATTGAACAGATCGTAGTGATTGGAGATGGGAAGCCCGAGGGCCACGGTCAGCCCCGCGGTGGCGGGCAGAATATCCTCCAATGCCCGACGCGCGGCCTCGATAAAATCCGGCTTGAGCAGCAGGTCTTCGGGCGGATAGCCGGTGATGGCCATTTCGGGAAAGAGGACGAGGTCCGCGCTTTGCCCACGGGCTTTCTCCAGCCAATCACGGATCTTGGCGACGTTGCCTGAGAGATCGCCGACGGTGACGTTGATTTGGGCCAGGGCCAGGCGTAAGGTGCGCATATGCTGAGATGAGGGATTTAGGAGTTGGTGTCGGGGTAAAGGTATCGGGGTCATTATAGCCTTGGTCAGACCTCACGTCCAGTCATGTTGACAGGAACATGTGTTCTGTTTTAGAATAAGAACATGAATTCGGATCGGACTCGCTATATCGAGATCGACGTTAAGTCCGCACTGAACAAGGTGACCAGCGCCCAATATCCGGGCATGAAGTGGTCGCTGAATCCCTACCGCGGCTGCAAGCATGGCTGCGTCTATTGCTACGCGCGCTATACCCACACGTTTTACGACCTGGATCCCGATCGGGATTTCACCTCGATTGTTTTTGTCAAACGCAACTTGCCCGAGGCCCTGCGCGCGGATTTGCGTCAGGCGTCGTGGCAGCGGGAGCGGGTGTCCATTGGAACAGCCACCGACCCTTATCAGCCCATCGAGGGGCGCTACCGTCTGACCCAAGCCGCGTTGCGCATCCTGCGCGATCAGCTCACGCCTGCTAGCTTGGTGACCAAGAATACCATGTGCCTGCGGGATGCGGACCTCATGGCCTCGCTGCATCGGGCTGCGGGGTTCTCCCTGTGCATCTCGCTGATCACCATCGACGAGGCCCTGGCCCGATCGCTGGAACCCGATGTGCCTTCGCCCGGCCAACGGCTGCGCGTGGTCCAGGAGCTATCTCGGTTGGGCGTGCCCGTGCACGTGGCTATCGCGCCTATCATGCCCGGCCTGACAGATAGTGAACATCAGCTCCGGGACCTGATCCAGGCCATTTACGACCATGGCGGCCGCCTGGGCTTTCATCAGACCTTCAAGATGTATGCGGACACCCGTCAGACCCTGTTTGCTTGGCTGGAGCGGGCGCACCCCCATTTACTACCCTGGTATCGGCGGGTGTATGGCGCGGCGGGCAACGCGCCGCAAGCGTATGAGCGGAAACTCGCGGCCCGCATCGCCCGCATCCACGAGGCTATCGCACCAACACAGGTCGATTTCCCTCCTGACCCCGTTGAACCCGCCGGACAACTTAGCCTGGGATTGTGAATGGCCGTTGCGAAAATCGAGTTGGTAGACCGGGAAACCAGTAGACCTGTAGACCGGGAGGATGAGCGAATCGATCCGGTCTCCTTGGTTTCCTGGGCTACCAGGTTACCGGGCTATTAACCGCCATTTTCATCCTCTGGTGCCCCCGCTTTCTCACCGCCAGAATGCGATCTGATGCCGAAAGTGAAAACGCTTATCCAGCCAGGCGCGGATGAACTGGCTGCGCAGGCGTAGCCAGGCATAATGGGCCCGAACCAGGTCTTCTTCTGCAAGGGGATGCGGTGCATATTTTTCCTGGGCATAAAGATGCGCCAGTTGGTTAACGTCGTCCGATGCCTGGGGTAATGCATGCGCGAAGACCTTCGCCTGTTCGAAGGGCGTCAGACTGGGGCGTTGAGGAATGCCCAACAGACGTCCCCACCAGAGCATCCGTGCCCACAACCTATCCATGAATTCCTGGGGAAAATGACGCATCCGGGGTTTGGTGGGGTGAGTGGGTGCGGTCATCAGGCGACGAAGGGCATAAATGATCCCACCCAGCCCCAACAGGGCCAGCAAGATAAACACGAAACCCAGGTTAGACATAATCCGTTCCGCTGCGCCTTGTTCGATACGCACGCTGGGGCCATTGGGCACTTCCTCATCGATGGGAATGTTCTCCTCTGGTTCCTGTTGGGGGCGGTCTAACACGCTCTCGCGTCCTCCAGGAGCAGGGGGAATGACCTGTTCACTCAACCGTTCGATGACCGGCTCGGATGCGGTCGGTTCGAACTGAATCCAGCCGTATGTGGGGAAATAGACTTCCACCCAGGTGTGTGCGTCTTTCTCCAGTAACCGGTAGCCACCCGATATGGGGTCATATTCACCTGTGGCGTAGCCCTGAGCCAGCCGGGCGGGAATGCCCAAATGGCGCAACATGACGGCCATGGCGGTGGCGTAATAATCGCAGTAACCTTTCTTCTCTTCGAAAAGGAAGTAATCGGCCGCGTCTTGGCCCGGCTTCGGTCCAGGGATCTGATCCGAGTATTCGTAGCTGCGCACATAGGTTTCGATGGCTTTGGCGATGTCGTAGGGGTTGTCGTACCCTTGGGCCAAATCCTCAGCTAAGTCGAAGACGCGCTGAGGGACTGTGTCGGGGAGTTGGAGGTAACGGGCGAGGATATCGGGGGGATAGACGGTGCTGTCGCTGCGCAATTGCGATTCGGTGGCGAAGCTGATGGCGCTGGTGATGGTGAACGTGTCGCCCGGTTGGATGATGGTTTCTGAAATGAGCATGGCCAGTTCGGAAACGCCGATGGTCTCCGCGGCCAGTGCTTCTTCGGGTAGCATGCCTTGGGGGATGACCCGGGCGCTGGCTGGGACATCCACTGATACGGGCATGGGCGCGGCCATGAGGATGTTGGTGCGTTGCAGCATGGTGACCGTCTGCGTAATGGTGCGACGGGCCGCAAACCGGGGGATGGGCGGTTTGGCGGTCTCGAGATTCACGTTGACCGTACTTCGCAACTCCCAGGCATTGGAAAGGTAGGTATCCAGCACCGTGGCTTGATAATAGCGATTCACTGAGGTCTTTACCACCATGACGGGATCGTTGCTGACATTGCGAGGCCCTTCCAAGGGATGGCTGAGGGTGAAGACCACGCTCGCGGCGTTCGGTCCTTGGGCATTCCCATAATTCAATGTATTGAACAGCCGAGTCCATTCCTCCTTCACCCGATCCCAGGGTTCCTGCAAAGGGTTCAACATCTGCCGATCTTGCTCCATCAGTGTGCTCGGCAGCACCCATGAAACGATCACCACGAACAGGATGAAGATGACGGCATCGCGCATGACATCGAAACCAATATCAAAGGGAAAATAGATGCGCTCGCGATACCATTGCGCTTCCCGTTCGCCCAGGGTGGCTCGAACCAACAACAACATGGCCGCCACAAGATAAAAAATAAAATAGGCTTTCAAATCCACAGGCGCGTAATAGAGATTCACCAACATGGCCAAACCTGTGGGGAGTACGGCCTGCCATTTGCGTTGTTCACGGAAGAATACCCACACTGCGTTAAAGCTAAGGATCCACAACAGAATGGCCAGTAACAAGACGAAGACCAGGGAGTCCGCACCCGGTTGCCCGGCCATGACGTCGGTGAGCCAACGGAAGGTGCGCTGGATAACCTGATAAACTGCTTCCTGATGGGTGGCCGAGCCCGTGGCTAGGCTGGAAAGCCCAAATAGAATCGAAGCCGCGCCCGTGATGACGCTATAAAGCAGGGCAAATAGGGGGCCGAAATCGGTGAAGGAAATGAGAGTGGCGGCAATCACGGCCATCGCAGTGATCCCCGCCAGCTTGTCCAGCCCTGGGCTCCAGCCTGCCGCGTCCAGCGACAAAGCCAGAACGCTCAACATAAAACCCAGCAGCAAGACATCGATCCAGCGGCGGGATGGGATTTCATATTGGGGGGAAGATGCCTCTTCGGCGGAGGCAGGGTGGGTGTGGGGGGCGTATGTAACGCTCATGAGGGGTTATCTGGGGATGTGGTTCGGGCGGTCAAAAGTTTGAACAGGGCCCATGTGGCCACGACGAAAAGGAGATAGATGCCCAGGCCCACAATCAGGATGGTATTCAGATGATATTGCACGGCGTTGCCACTCATCAGCAATTCCTCGCCGGGGGTTGCAGTCCAGGTTTGTTTGAGGGGCGCACCGGGGCGAGGATACAGGGTAAGGGTGAAGCGTGCATGGCTGTTTTCCGTTTGCTCCCGCCAGACCTGCGCTTCTCGGGTCCAGATATCCTGGAGTACGGCATTGAGCGGGTCGGTAGGATCGAGGGCATTGGCGGCCCGTTCCAGGGTCAGGGCTTGGAGGCCCGCGTCAGCCGGGACGGCTACCAGACTGATGTATTCCTCATACCGCTCGACAGTACGCCAGCGTTGGTCGATGCGTTGCCACAAGAGGTTTTGAGGGAGCAGTACGCCGCGGAGCAACGCCCATTCGGGCCGGGAGGGGATGGCCTCGGCCAGAACACGCTGTCGATGAATTAAGTCCTGGTCATCCGCGAAAGGAATAGCGATGTGAAGCAGGATAGGGTCAGTTTCGATTAGTTCGAGATCAGCGGCTCCGGTTTGGGCCAAGCTAGCCGCGAGTTCGTTGATAATGGTCTGGTCGTTGTCCCGAAGGGCAGCGCTGAGGTTGATGGTCCGCAGGTGGGATTCGGTTTGGATGTCGAGGTCTAAGGAATTGATGCGAGCAAAATCTGCACCGGGCGGAGGTGCTGCTGCTGCATCGCCCAGGCTTTGCGCGAGCACCTGGCGGGCGGGTGCGGGCCCCTGATCTTCCAACACATGGCGCACCCAATCGATGGTCAATGCCCGGCGCTGTTCCTGGATGGCCTGGCTGTTTGCCAACTGAGGATATTGCTGGGCAATGGTTTCCAGTCGTCGAAGATAGGCATTGGCGGCATCGAAGTCACCGCGAGCGCGAGCCCGGGCTACCAGCGAAGCCACGCCATCGATCACGTTTTGTTGGATGGCTGGATCGTCGGCCCCGCGTTGCAAAGCCTGGGTGAGTTCGTTAATGGCTAGGGAAGTGTAAGAGGCAGCTTCTTCGGGGGATCGTTCCGCGCGTAGCTGATAGAGTTGAGCCAAAGCCAGATAGGCTTCGGTGTCGTCGGGGTTGAGCTGTTGCGCCTGGGCATAGGAAGCCACGGCCAGGGGATAGTAACGCTCGAAGATGGCGGGATTTTGCGTGGCGGTCGCGAGTCGGGTGTAGATGGCCCCCAGGGCTTTATGGGCCTGGGGGGAGCCTTCCTGGGCCGCCCGACGTCGTGCTTGCTGGATGTCTTTCCACAACGAAGGGCGGATGAATAGGAAATCGATGGGCTGCTTGGGGTCTTTCAGGTCATAGGACCAGGTGACCGCTTCGGCGCTGAGCTGGTAATTTTCAGGCGTCAGCGAGATCCACGATTGGGGATTGGGTGGTTCGGCAAAGGCAATGGTGAAACGCGCGCTTTCCAAACGTCCGGGCCACAGCTCACCGGTCAGGTCCATGGGATAAACAAAGTGGGCCAGGGGGCCGTCGCCCACTTTGGCGGAATACGTCATCACCAGGTTGGCCCGCTGGTCGGGGCTCAGCGTGATGGTGGCCAACCACCATTGCTGATTCCCGGGCTCTAGGGGCAGCTCTCGGCCGTTCAATTGCAGGGTGATGTTTTTCGGTGGAGGTTTAGGCACTGGATAACCGGGGATCGCCACCTTTGTGGAAACTTTCTCGCCTTTATTGCGGTTGTGCAGACGGTAATTGACCTGGACTTCGGCGATGGTGCTTTGCCCGTCATCATGAAAACTCACGTCCACGGTCATGGACAATAACGCGATCTTACCCCGCTGCAAGGGCATCAGCGTGTAACCGCCCGGATACTCGCCTTGAGCATCGACTATCTGACCGCTAGCCATTGCCAGCATGAAAGCAACAAAAGTCAAGAGCCCGCGCCATCCTTGCATCCAGATGCGGCTTCTGCTATGCTGATAAAACTGCCATTTATTGCCGAAGGATAATTTCATCATGACGTCGAAGCTACGCTTAATCCTCACCTGGAACATCCGCCCGGGGCGAGAACAGGAATACTCGATGTTTGTCAACGACAGGTTGGCGCCAGGCGTGGTTGAATTGGGGCTGCCGCCGCATGATGTGTATTATACCGCTTACGGGAATGTCCCGCAGATTATGGTGGTGCTGGATATTCCGGATATCGCGGCTTTGCCAGGTATTTTGAATTCGCGGCAATGGCAGGAATTGAAGCGGGAATTGTTCCAGTATATCGAAGATTACGAAGAAAGGGTAGTGAAAGTCGATGGCGATGGGGGGGTTTTCTAAAAGAATGTTAAAAATCTCGCGATGGCTTTACATCGTGAAGCAGAACCCATGAACATCACGCTTCAACAACAAAGGGCGAAATGACTACATCGCAAACGCAAATGAAGCAAGCTGCTGCCCGCCACGCCTTGGCACTGGTGGATGATGGCATGGTGATCGGACTGGGCACAGGTTCCACCACGGCCTTCTTTGTGCAGTATTTGGGGGAAGCGTTACAGCAAGGCCGGCTGAGAGATATCCGTGGCGTTCCCACTTCGGAGCGCACGGCGCGACAGGCCCAGGCGTTAGGCATCCCTTTGGTTTCCCTGGATGATGTCTCTGCCATCGATCTGGCCATCGATGGCGCAGACGAGGTGGACCCCCAGTTAAATCTCATCAAAGGCCTGGGCAAAGCTTTGCTACGCGAGAAGCTTGTGGAAATCCACGCTCGGGCGTTTTGGGTAATTGTGGATGAGAGTAAGTTGGTGGAGCGATTAGGCGAGCATGTGCCCTTGCCGGTCGAGATCGCGCCCTTTGGGGCCCGGGCCACAGTTCGCTGGTTGAATTCGTTGCCTGGGGTGCGTGCGGAACATTGGCTGCGGGAAGATGGCCAGCCCTGGATCACGGATAATGGCCATTATTTGGCTTTGTGCTGGTTTGATGATGGGATCCCCAACCCCAGGGCCCTGGCACGGACGTTGAGCGCCTGGCCCGGTGTTATGGAACATGGCTTGTTTATTGACATGGCTACCGGGGCCATCGTGGCCACGCCAGAGGGGGTGAAGACCATGGTGAAGAATCCGCGGGGCGTGGCGGGTTGACACAGGTTGGGCGAAGCTATCCGCCTTCGTCTTCTGCTAACGATGCAGCCAATGTTTTGGCCCGATGCGCGGCTTCGCGGAAAATCTCGGCAATGGTTGCTTCCTCCACCACCTGCACAGAAGTCAGTCCCTTCATCTCCTCGAAAGTGAGATCGGTTTCCAATGCCAAGGCTGCCACCCCCGCCATCATCTTGGCGGCCATCCAGCGGGCGTCCGTGGGCGAAAAGCCCGCGTCGATGCCGGCCTGGGTCATCCCTTCCAGCACGGGCAACAGCCAGCGCATGGACGCACCGGTCAAACCCACGGCCCAATCCATTTGATCATCCTCGATGACAATACTCTCACCCAGCGCGTTCAGAATCGCCTGGACTTGCATGCGCACATCCAGCGTACAGCCTCGACCATAAGCCACCGGGTTAACCCCACGGCCTATCAGGGAAAGGGCATTGGGCATGATGCGTACCACCGCAACAGGTTGGGGCAGGGTGGCTTCCAGGCGGGATAATGACATCCCCGCGGCGAAGGAGATCACGGTCTGGCCTTCGCCCAGGCGGGATGCTATGCGTTCCAGAGTGGGGCGCACCCTTTTTGGGGGGGTGCAGATAAGCCAGAGATCAGCTCGGCAGCATGCGTCGCTCAGGGGGCACACCTTGAGGCCGAATTCGCGCTGGGCGCGGGCTCCGCGCACGGGATCATCATCACACACCATGAGCTGTTGCTTGCGCAGCCCTGCGAGCTGCAAGCGCTGAATCAGGATGCGCCCAATGACGCCCACGCCGATGATCGCCAGGCGTTTAGCCTGCAACGAGGTGATCTCATGGGAGGCATGAGAGAGTGGATGGCCTTTCGGATTCATTTTTGGCGTTGGCAAACCATTACAGGCACAGGAGCTTTATGGATGACATCATCGACGGTGGAACCCAGGATCGCGGACAAAAAACGACTGTGGCCATACGCACCGAGGAGGATGAGATCGACATCTTCCTCGGCTGTGACCTTGAGGATTTGTTCAGCGACGTGGCCCTTAACAAATCGCCGTTCAGCCGCGATGCCCTGCTCCCGGGCCATGGCAGCTGCTTCGAAACTAGCTGCAGCACGGTCCTCTTTCCCGTCATCCACCGTTAACAGGATGAGCCTTCGGTCTCTTTCCAACGCCATATGCAATCCGATCTCCAGTGCATCCTTCGCCCGATCACTTCCATCGTAAGCCACCAACATGGTGTGTAAGGGGCGGGGATCGCTCACCGTAGCTAACACGGGGCAAGGTGCTTGTCGCACTACGGCCTCGAAGGTGGAACCGAACAATGGGCCCAACCATTTACCTCCTACTCCGCGACGTCCCATGACGATCAGGTCCACTTCTCTGGCATATTCCAGAATGATTTCAAAAACCACGCCCGATTCAAAATAGGTCTCAATCTCCACCCCCGCAGTTGTGGCCTGCTGACGCAGATCGCGCAAGGCTTTTTCGCCCAATTCTCGTAATTGCTCGCGCAAGAACTCGGTTTGTTTCATCAGCATGGGGTCATAGCTGGGCGAAAGGGGGTCCATGACATCCACTGAGGTGAGGAAGGGTGCGGAGATGATTTTCTCCTCGGCAATGAAGAGCCCGATCAACCTGGCACCCTCTTCCTGGGCAATGGCAATGGCGTGATGGGCCGCAACCCAGCTTTCACTTGAATTGTCGATGGGGATTAAAATGCGATCGAACATGATTCAAACCATGTTAGAGATAAATTAAGGTCCTTGGAGATTGGTAGAGATTGATTTTGGGGTGATGTCGCGTCAGCGAAGGATTTTGGGTTTAATCAGCCATTGTAAATGTGCCCCATCCTCTTCCACATCCGCCCAGGCATCGGCATAAAGGCGCATACTGGCGATAGCTGCGGTGGGCATACGCACTCGGCCTCCTCCCAACAGCTCGATGATGTCCTCCATGCCAGGATTATGCCCCACCAACATGACCGTGTCTGGGTACTCGGGTAGCTCCCGGATGACGGTGAGCAGCATGCCGGGTGAGGCCAGGTAGATCCGTTTGTCGAAGGCCAGTTCGCCTTGGAAGGTGTCCGTGCGTGCGATGTATTCTGCGGTGAGGCGCGCCCGCATGGCGGGGGAACTGACGATTAGATCGGGCATGAGATGGTGCTGGGCCAGGAATGCGGCCATCATGGGCGCGTCCCTTTGGCCGCGTTTGTTGAGTGGGCGCTCGAAATCCGTGCGATATTGGGCACCCCAATCCGATTTTGCGTGTCGCATGAAGAGGATGGTTTTCATGGCTGTTCTGAAAATAGAGTTGGTAAACCGGGAAACCGGTAGATCGGGTGGGGGAGCGAATCGCCCCAGTTTCCCTGGTTTCCAGGTATACCGGGCTACCGCCCACAATTTTCGTCCGTATCCGCCGCGGGTTCGCCCGCCGTCGGACTGTTCTGAAATAACGTCGTGTTCGTTAGCAAAATCAACTCGAAGCCCACGTTAGGCGAAGTACCAATGGGCGTGAAACGTGATGCGTGAAACGTGAGGACTTGCGCATCACGCATGACGTATCACGGGATCGGCTTCCCACGCCAACCTGGCGCGAGGCATGTTCATCCCTACCAGATCGGCGTCGACGAGCGGTTGTAGAGGGCGCGCTGATAGGAGTGGAGCACGTGACTTATCTCACTTCCATTGTAAACCCGAATGCTCAGCTTTTCAAGCCCGATGTTTGGTCCCTTCGTATTGCATGGCCACGGCTACGGCCCCGGCCCGGTTGTTCACGCCCAGTTTCTCGAAGATCGCCCGCAAATGCCGTTTCACGGTATTAGGAGAGATGACCAGGGTGTCGGCAATGGCTTTGTTGCTCATCCCTTGCACCAATAGTGCCAGCACCTCCCGCTCCCGTGGAGATAGTGTGTCCAGAGGTGAAGGCGTCGGCGTCTTGATCAACGAGGTGACTTTACGCTGGAAGGCTTTTCGGTCAAAGCCTTGTTTTTCAAAGAACGCGATGGGCGCGAATTCCATCAGAATGCGGTCTAATTGGGCGGGCGTTGCCATGCCGCTGACCAGAATAGCGGGAATCGCTCGCGCCTGAAGACGAGCCAGCAAACGCAAGCCATCCTCATTGGCATTGGGCTGAGAGGAACTGGCCAAAGCGATATCCACTACGGCCAGGGCGAAGTCCTCTTCCCGCATGGCCACCAAAGCCTGGCCATAACTGGCCGCGGTTTCCACATCCACCCCGGCATCGATAAGGAGCTCCGCCAGCAACGCCCGCCACCCCGCGTCATCTTCTACCAACAGGGCGCGGGCCGCGGACGGGGTGGGGGACGTGGTCGAACTTGGTTGTGTTTCCGGGCGTGCCTTTTGTCCCGAAGGTTGGGCCAGAAGCGCGCGCACCAGGGTCTTAAACTCCCGCCGACTAAAGCGGTTTTTTTCCAGCAATGTCACCGCACCGTATTCGCGCAACGCGGCCACGGTCACATCCACTGTGGCGTAACCTGTCAGCATCACCGCCTGGCAATCAGGATCGTACCGTTGCAACGCGGCAAGAACCTCCAGCCCATCTCGATTGTGGTGATCTCGCCCAGCCAGGGAGAGATCGATGACCGCGATGCGGTGGGGATGGGCCCGGATCTGCTTCCGGGCACCATCCAAATCGATGGCGATATCCACGGTTAACCCGGCGTCTTCCAACAATTCGGTCAAAATCTGACGCCAGGCGTCGTTGTCTTCAACGATCAGAGCTCGTGAAGGCATGAGGCGTGAAAGTGAAGAAAGCATGAAGAGCGAAGATGGCTTGCCTGAAAAACGCTTATTTTGCAGAAAGATCGAGCATGTAGAAACGAAAAAGGGCGTTTCAAACCGTTTTTCTTGGCGAAATCTATTTTTTCCCTTTGTGCCTTAGCGACTGAGCGTAAGAAACGCCTTTTCAAAGCCAAGAGGAGGGTGGTCAATCCATGTCTTTTGCCAGGGGGAAGCGAAGGACAAAGGTTGTACCGGAAACGCCGTCGCTTTGCACGTGGATAGAGCCGCCAAAGCGGGCCATGATGGTTTTCACCCACCACAGGCCGAAACCGAGCTTGCCGGCGTGTTTTCGGCCCGAATAGTTAAATTGGAAGACGGCGTCATGCAGATCGGGTGGGATGCCAGGGCCAGTATCTTCTACGGTCACCTGCACCCAATCCTCAATCAGTGCCCCGGCGATGGTGATCTCGCCCCCTTCGGGCATGGCCGCGATCGCATTTTCGAGGAGATTGTGGAAGACGAGAGCCAAGCGACGGCGTCCAGCTACCACCCGAGGCAGCGCGTCCAGTCCCTGGCGGCGAATGTGGATTCCTTCCGGAAGTTCGATTTCGGCCAAGGCGGTGGCCACGGCTTCGGAAATGGAAGCCGCGGTCAGGGTGATGGGCCGCAGGTGGATCAAGCTCTCGCGGACGATATCCAGGGCTTCCACCGCGCTGGTTCGGATCGCTTCCAGGTTCCGGGCGAGGTAAGGGTCATGAGCCAACGCCATCGCGCTTTTGTCCTGGATGCCTTCGATGCGCACCGGAATGATGCCGAGTTTGTTATTGAGTTGGTGCATCAGATTAGCGGCGATGTCCCCCATGGCCGCGAAGGTTTCGGCCGCGGCCCGCTGTTCCCGGGCCAGGCGCAACGCCTCCTGTCGGCGGGCATTGTCGGCGGCCAGGGCTGCGTGACGGGCCAGGAGGATAAGCACTTTTTTGTCCCAATCGGAAGCGGAAAGGGAGGAAACATGGTGGCTGAATACCACCAGCGCGCCGGCCGGGCGTCCTCCCTCGCTGCGGATCATGGGCGCGGCCAGGGCTTCCCAGCTATCCATGCGAACGTGGCGGGGAGTGGAGGTGACGAGTTCGGGCAACCAGGACTGGACCCACGTATCGGGCGGAGACGCATCCTCAGGCTCGACCGCTTGAAGGAGGGGGCGTTCGTGGGCATGCGTCCACAAGGCCGCCGCGGGCGCGCCTAACAGCTCGCGGGCCAGTTGCACCACGCGGCGGTAGATGGTTGTTGTTGGGTCGGTGAGCAATCGAGCGGAAAGGTCTTGCAAGGCGTCGAGGAGCCGGGCTTCCTGGATAGCGATGACCGCCTGGATGGCAAAGGATTGGAGAAGCAGGGCGTCATCATCGGTGAACGCACCCGGCTCGGGGCTTTCCAGGTTGATCACCCCTTCCAATCGCCCCCCAGGCGCGATAAGTGGGGTGGCCAGCTCGGAACGCATGCGAAATTCGTAGTCCAGAGGATAATACAATCCGGTCCAGGGCGGGGCCTGTACATCGGGGATGCACAGGGTTTTGCGTTGCACCGCGGCCAGACCGGTGATGCTGGTTTCGTCCAGGGGTAAGGCTTCGGTGGCGGGGCGTCCCAGGTCATCGCCTGCAAGGGCGCGGGTGACCAGGGCCTGGCGGGATTCGTCCACCAGGCGGAAGATACCATAACGGGCACCTGTCACCTCCAGCGCCATCTGCAGGATGCTTTCCAGGGTTTCTTGCAGGCCCAGGCGGGAAGAAATGAGTAAATCTGCCCGGCGCAATCGCGCCAGTTCCTCCTCTTTGCGCCGAAGGTTTTGCTGCATTCGGGCGGTGTCCTGGGCTCGCGCCAGTACGGTGGCAGTATGGAGTGCGATGTTTTCCAACATGGCCTGTTGCGTCGGGCTCAGGCTTTGGCCCGTGGGCAGCATCACTGCCAGGGTCAGGGTGGGGGTAAGGGGAAAGCGTACAGCCTCCGCGGGGACGGTGGATGATGGTAGGATGGCAGCACGTGCACCCTTGGGTAGTAACGGGGTAAGGGCTGCGGCGATGTGCTCCCGTAAGGTTTCCGGATGCTCACTTCGGTTTTCGCCCAAGGCACGGATGGCCCGCAGGGTCTGGTTCAAAGCCTGCAAGTCGGGCATGGGGACCTGGATGGGGGTATTATGGTGTTTCATGAAGCGCAATGAATCATGACAGATCGCTATTCCGGGCAGGATGCGAAGTGTGGAACACAGCCTGGGCTTTTACAGCCAAGGCAGCGAACCAACTTAGGGGCGTGATTGATAAACCGAGCGTCTGAATGCATTTTATCATACGAATGTGGATGGGGATGGCCGCGGGTTCCTTGGCGAAAAAAGACGCCCGACTGCAAGTCGGGCGTTTGGGATGGCAGGAAAGATGGGTCAGGCGTTGTAGTAGAGGAGAAATTCGTAGGGATGAGGCCGCAGGCTCACCGGCCCGACTTCCTCTTCGTATTTGTATTCGATGTAAGCTTCCAACAGGTCTTCGGTGAAGACACCGCCCTTGGTCAGGAATTCGTGATCCTTTTCCAGGGCTTCCAGGGCTTCGTTCAATTTGGCCACAGTCATCTCCACTTTATCGATATTTTCCTCTTCAAAAAGGTCCATCTCCGCGGGTTCGCCGGGGTCGATCTGGTTTTCGATGCCATCCAGGCCGGCCATGAGCATGGCCGCGAAGGCGAGGTAAGGGTTGGCCGTGGGGTCAGGGCTGCGGAATTCGACGCGCTTAGCTTTGGGCGAGTCGGAATACATGGGAATGCGGCAGGCCGCGGAGCGATTGCGGGCGGAATAGGCAATGACCACAGGCGCTTCGTAACCGGGAACGAGGCGGCGGTAGGAGTTGGTAGTGGGCGCTACGATAGCCAGGAGCGCATTGATGTGTTTGAGGATGCCGCCGATGTACCACAGCGCGATCTGGCTCAGCCCGGCGTAGCCATCGCCCGCAAAGAGGGGCTTGCCATCTTTCCACAGGCTCTGATGGGTGTGCATGCCCGAACCATTGTCGGCATAGATGGGCTTGGGCATGAAGGTGACCGTCTTACCCGCCTTACGGGCCACATTTTTCACAATGTATTTGTAGAGCTGCACATTATCGGCCATGGTGACTAACTCGTCAAAGCGCATGTCGATCTCGCACTGGCCCGCGGTGCCCACTTCATGGTGATGTACTTCCACGTCAATGCCTGCGGCGATCATGGTCCGCACCATCTCCGACCGCAAGTCCTGGAGGGTGTCCAGCGGGGGGACGGGGAAATAGCCCCGTTTGTGGGGGATGGAATGGCCGAAGCCGAAGATGCCATTGTTCCACGGACCTTCCACGCTGTCGATCTGGTAGGCTGAGGAATACTCGCCCGCGGAGTACATAACCTGGTCGAAGACAAAGAACTCGGCCTCGGGCCCGAAGTAGGCAGTATCCGCGATACCTGTGGAGCGCATGTAGGCCACGGCTTTTTTGGCCACGTAACGGGGATCGCGGCTGTAGGGCTCGCGGGTGATGGGATCGTACACATCGCAGGTGAGGCTAAGGGTGGGCATCTCCGCGACGGGGTCCACAATGGCCGTGTTGGGATCAGCCAACAGGATCATATCGCTGTTTTCGATGCTTTGGAACCCTCGGATGGAGGAGCCGTCGAAGCCCATGCCCTCCTCAAAGGCCAGTTCCGGGCTGAATGCCTCGATGGGCATGGAAAAATGATGCCATTGCCCGAAAAGATCGGTGAATTTGACATCGACGATCTTAAGGTCGTTCTCTTTGACCAGTTTCATGACATCTTTCGGGGTTGCCATTCGTTCCATCTCCTGTGAATGAGAATGTGTCAAGGATCGCTGGGCGAAGGATGGATTTGAAACGCCAAAACTTGATGAATAGGAAGGATTATGGAGCACAACGAGGCTTTGATTGTGACATGTTCACCCAAGTATAATCCCAGGATGTGGCCTTGGCTATGACCCAAATGGATCATTTCTCATGCTTTTTCCACGAAAAGCGCGACGGATGGCATGCAAGTGGGTTATTCTTTGATGAGTATGCTCATCTCACCAAAGCCAGAGGTGCGCGATTTTGCAAGGATTTGTGGACGTGCTAAAATGCGTCCGCTTCGGTTTTGCACTGATTTCGCTATCCCTTTCCCAATCTTTTGGAGGATGATTCCATGACTGCAGCAGAAGGCACCATCGAACAACGTGTCATTGAGATTATTGTGGATCAGCTCGGCGTGGAGCCGGACGAAGTGACCATGGATTCTCGCTTTCGCGAGGACCTGGAAGCCGACAGCCTGGATCTGGTGGAATTAATGATGGCCTTTGAGGAGGAGTTTGGTGGTGAGATCTCCGACGAAGATGCCATGAAGATCCAGACTGTGGGCGAGGCAGTCGCATTGCTTAAAGAAAAGGGCGCGGCATAATTGGATTTGCTTCCCCAGCCGAACACCGAGCCGGTTGTATCCTGCTCGGTGTTTTGGTTTTTGGTGGGGGCTCATTGGGCCAATTGCATTTCATTGCCAACGGCGAAAAAACCGTTCCGTCAATCCGAGACATGTTGGCACGCGAGTCAGTGGCTGGCCTCATCCTGGCGGGTGGAGCTAGCAGCCGCATGGGGCGCAACAAAGCGCGAATTACGCTGGATGGCCAGCCCCTGGTGGCCCGTGTCGTGGCCGCGCTCCATCCCCTATGCGATGAGCTTCTCATCGTGGCTAACGATGCGGAACCTTATCGTTTTCTCGGATTGCCCGTCGTACCCGATATCCAGCCGGGGTATGGCCCGCTCATGGGATTGTATTCGGGCCTGAAGGCGGCCTCGGGCGAGCTCGCCATCGTCACTGCAGTAGATATGCCTTTTCTCACCTCTGATTTTTTGCGTTTTCTCCTTTCCTTCACGCCTGGCTACGATGTGGTGATCCCCGAAGCGGGCGGCAGACTTCACCCCCTGTGTGCGGTCTATCGTCGAGCAACTTGTCTGAAGCCTATCGAAACGGTGATCGCGCGCGGCGACCGACGCCTGATTGCCTTCCACGATCAAGTGCGGGTGTATCGTGTGCCCGAAGAGACGTTACGCCGGGTCTCGCCTGATCTTCGGGAATTGATCAATGTGAACACGCCTGAAGACCTGGCCCGGGCGCGGAAGATGCTGCGAAAATAATTTTCATGCCCAAACGCAATTTTTTCGAGAAAGTCTGGCTCATTACGTTACAAATCCCGCGGGGCAAGGTGACCTGGTACGGCGCCATCGCGGAGATGCTGGACGCGCCGGGCGCGGCCCGTACCGTGGGATGGGCCTTGAACGCCCTCACGCCCGAGCAATCCCAATATATCCCCTGGCAGCGGGTTATCAACAAGGCCGGGCGCTGCTCCATCCGCAATGCGGAACATAGTGCGGAGGACCAACAAGCCTTGTTGGAGGCGGAAGGGATCGAATTTGATGCATGGGGATATACAGATTTTCGTCGTTTCGGTTGGGATGGCCTGACGCCTGATGAAGTGCAGGTTATCCTGGCCCACGCACGTTTACCATGGGAAACGGAATCGACTTCAGGCTAAGCCTGTCTTTTGTGGTTACCACGTTGCTGCTGGCCCGGATTGCGTGGATCGATTGGCGCACACGGCGCATTCCTGATGAATGGACCCTCGCCCTGGTGATTTGGGCAGGGATGCAGCTTATCTGGCCGGGGCGTTTACGGCCGAGCGCGGCGGTGATAGGGCTGATGGTCGGAGGGGGCGGCTTTTTCCTGCTGGCGTGGATCAGTCGCGGTGGCCTGGGGTGGGGGGATGTGAAGCTCGCGGCCGGGCTGGGCGCGCTGCTCGGATTTCCCGGGGTGCTCTATGGGCTTTCATTCGGGATGATTTTCGCTGGATTGGTCGCAGGAGGCTTGCTGTTCACGGGCCGCGCCGGGCGCAAGGATAGCTTCGCCTATGGGCCGTATCTCGCCTTGGGCGGATGGCTGGTATATTGGATTTCCAGAAGTTTTGGTCTGGGATAACCGGAGGCGATCTGTTTTCATACGTTTCCTGCACCCCATTGACGGCGGTCTGAAGGCAATTTATAATTAAGAATGGAAGCCAGGTAACAAAATAGATGGATTTCGTGGTGCTTCACGTCGCACATGGTGGCTGGCGTTTTTACAATGCTGAATTTAATGCCACGTGTGATAGGAGGCAGCCATGAAGACCAAACGCCTTTTCCTGCTCTTCCTTGGTTTGGTATTGTTGATTATCCAAGGATCCTGGCATATCACCTATGCCCAAGCGGGAAAAGAACTTCAAGGGGATTTCTTGACCTCCCCCGTCAACCATGTCGTCTTGCGTCCGAGATTTGATATGTTGGCTGTCGGCATTCCTTATGAAGATATTGATGGCGTTGAGGATACCGGGATTGTTCAAGTCTTTCGATCCTCCCCCGAGCCCGGACGCTTGATCCTCGATGGGCCATATTGGGATCAAGGTGGGGGTAATGAGCTGGGGGATCACTTTGGTCGAGCCATTGTTTCGGGCGACTTTAACGGTGATGGGTATTACGACCTTGCGGTAGGGGTGCCTGGGGATGATTACGAAACCAATGTGGTCTTGCCTGATCACGGCATTGTCATTGTTCTCTATGGCAACAGGAATTTGTTGACTGGTCACGAATTCTTGTCACCCCCATCTGTAGAATCTTATATAAGATTTGGCGAAGCTTTGGCCGTTGGTGATTTTAATGGAGATGGTTATGATGACCTGGCTGTGGGCGCTCCAGGTAAGAAATTAGGAGACGTTGACGATGCAGGTTGGGTGTATGTGTTTTATGGCCGCGCCAACGGGCTTATAGGCGGAGGGTCCTGGCATCAGGATTCGGCGGGCATCCGCGGGATGGCAGAAACAGGCGACCGTTTCGGCTCCAGCCTGGCGGCGGGAGATTTTAATGGGGACGGTTACGATGATCTGGCCGTGGGTGTGCCACTTGAGGATGTGGAAGATCAGGAGGATGCGGGCGCGGTCAATGTGCTCTTTGGTTCCAGCATCGGCCTGCAAGCAGGCGGTAATGAGCTTTTGATTCAAGGATACTTCGGTTTGCCCGACTCGCCGAAGGAGGGCGACCAGTTCGGCCGCGCATTGACCGCAGGCGATTTCAACAAGGATGGTTATGACGATCTCGCAATCGGTGCGCCATTTAAGGATGTGATTAAAATCATCTATAACCCCCCATCTCCCCCTGCTTCCGTATTAGTCCGGGATTTGGGAGCCGTCTTCGTGGTTTTGGGTGATGCAAGTGGTCTGGCTGACAATCCAAGTTATGCTTTCACCCATCTGACTTTTGAAGAAGAAGTGTCATCGGAAGAGGGCGACGCCTTCGGCCGGACGTTGGCTGCAGGCGACCTTAACGGTGACGGATACGATGATTTGGCCATCGGCATACCGTACAAAGACATCGCAGGAAAACAAGATGCAGGCGCTGTGGTCGTCCTTTTCGGCGATGCCCAGGGAGTTCAGGGCACGAATCCATATCAATATCTCCACCAGGATGCCGCGTCCTTCATTGAGAGCATTGTCGAGCCATCTGATTTGTTTGGTTTTGCTTTGACCACAGGGGATTTCAATGGTGATGGTCGAGAGGATCTGGCCGTGGGCGTGCCTGGTGAGGATTATATCCCTGAAGGCAGAAGTGGCACCGTCCAAAATGCTGGCGTGGTCCAGGTATTCTATGACCTGGGCTCCGGCCGTTTGCAGTCGGATCAGTTGTTTGGACAGGATTTGCCCCAGTCTGTAGAAGGTATGGCCGAGACTGGAGATCAATTCGGCTATAGTCTTGCAACCATGCGAGGCCCGACCTTGTATCTGCCCATGACGCTGGATCGGGATTGGCATTGATGGAGGTGTGGGCGTGACAGGAATGCATGGTATTCAGCGCCCCTATCTCCTGGAGAATGTGCCTGCGCGTACGGGCCGGGGGACGACGTCAACGTGCCGAAAAACAAACGACATCCGGGCTGCGTGTACATCCTTGGGACCGGGGCTATAGTCCCATCACCCTCGCGCCATCCGCCGCTGAGGTGACGAAGGCATACCCCGCCCGGCCCGTGCGCCTGTTGTATTCCTCAATGACCCCCTGAGCCATCGCGTCCGCGTCCTCCGCCCGGCAGAGGGTGATGGCGCAGCCGCCAAAGCCCGCGCCCGTAAGCCGTGCCCCCCACGCCCCCGCGGCCATAGCCAGCTCTACCAACAGGTCCAGTTCCCGGCTGCTGACTTCGTAATCATCCCGTAGGCTGGCATGGGAGGCTAGCATGAGCTCGCCCAGGCGGGAGACATCCCCCAAGCGCAAGGCCCGAACGCTTGCCAGCACCCGCGCGTTCTCCGTCACCACATGCCGGGCGCGGCGATAGATGACTGGGGGTAGCAGGTCGCGATGGGCTTCGAGCTGTTCGGGTGAGACATCTCGCAGAGTCGTGATGCCCGGCAGGGCCGATTGCAGCTGCCGTACCGCGTCCTCACACTCGGCCCGGCGCTGGTTGTAGGCAGAGCCGGCCAGGGTGCGGGGTGCATCGCTGTACAACACAACGAAGCGGGCTTGCTTTGGCAGGGGGATTGGGTCCGTAGCCAGGGTGCGGGTGTCGATGAACAGGGCATGCCCTGCCACGCCCGCGGCGGCGATGAGCTGATCCATAATGCCGCAATGGACGCCCACCCACTGGTTTTCCGCCTTCTGAGCCAATTGCGCCATCTCGGTAGGATGCCAGGCCATGTCTGAGACATGGGTGAACGCGCGGGCCACGGCCAGTTCTGTAGCCGCGGAGGAAGACAAACCCGCGCCGATGGGTACATCCCCAGCCATAACACCTTCCCATCCACGCAATCGGTATCCCGCTTCCTGCAAGGCCCAGGCCACGCCCTGCACATACGCCTCCCAACCATCCCGTGAATTCAGATCGTCTAGGGAGAAGACGATGGTCTGATCGAAGTCCAGGGAATGGAGTTGGACCCAACGGTCGGGCCGAGGACGCAATGCGATCCACACCGCCCGGTCGAGGGCCATGGGCAGTACGAAGCCATCGTTGTAGTCGGTGTGTTCACCGATGAGGTTGACGCGTCCGGGTGCGCGGACGATGGCCGCGGGCTGTGCTTGAAATCGGTCGAGAAACGCGGTGGCAAGCCGATGTGTGTTCACTGTTCTGAAAATAGAGATTTCACGCCAAGGCACCAAGACGCAAAGGGAATCAGGCGGGGCAGGTGGCAAGTAGCAGGTGGCAAGTTACGTTGCGCAGGCCACCTGCCACCTGCAAACTTGCATACTTGCTAACCTACTTGGCGGCCTTTGCGTTTTGGCGTGAAATTTTCACCGTCGGGCGTGAAACGTGATGCGTGAAACGTGAGGACTTACGCATCACGCGGCAATCTGCGTTACGAAGCATCCGCGCAAATCAGCGTTCTCATCTTCATCCGTCCGGCGTACTATGGTTCATAGCACCTGTTGCAAAGGTTCAGACGATCACGCGCAGGCGTTGGGGGATGGTGACAATGCGGATGAGGTGGAGATTCTCGCCGATGGTCTCGCCGTCGGCCTGACAAGGAAGGGGATGGTCACTCTCGATGACGACATGTTTTGCCCGATCCATCAGGATTTTGGGATGACCGGTATGTTTTCCCTTAATCAGTTTTGGGATGAGAGGGAAGACCTCTGGGCGGGTGACGTCTTGCGCGATACAAAGATCCAGAATGCCGTCATCATAACGGGCTTGGGGAACAGCCAGAAAACCCCCGCCCAACCGCGGGCCGTTGGCCACAAAAGTAATAAAGGAAGGGGTTTCCAGGGTTTTGTCATCCAATTGCAGACGCACAGGCGGCGTCTCGAAATACACCCACAGTGTTTTCAACACCGCGGCCATATAAATGGCGAAGCCTCGGAGGCGTTTGATCTTGTGGGCTTCGATATTCACCCGTGCGTCGAAGCCGCAGCCCAGCATATTCACAAAAAAGCGTGGGGGCGCGTTATCGAACTCGGCCCAGGCCACATCGATGACTTTGGTATGTCCTCGCTTCAGTCGATCCACAGCTTCTTCGACGCCATCGCGAATGCCCAGGCCCCAGGCGAAATCATTGCCGCTGCCCATGGGCAATACCCCCAACGTCGTCGGTGAAACACCATCCTGCCCCTTGGCTGCCAGCAAAATGCCGTTGGCCACCTCGTTGACCGTGCCATCTCCCCCAGCAGCGACCACGATGGGCGTTCCCGCTTCCGCAGCTTCTCGGGCCAACTGGATCGCGTGTCGTCGGTCCTCGGTCAACTTCACCTCAAAATCCAGGCTGCTTTGGGCCAAGCTTTGCAATACCCGGTCCATGGTGTGTTTGCTATCGCCGCGGTTGGAAAAGGGGTTGAAAATGATGAGCATGTCGGGCATAGCATCCTCACAAACATGCGGAAAGTCATCGTGTTGGTGCGATCATTTTACACGTTATTTCTCGATATCCCCGAATCCCCGATGGATGGCGTCCGGCCCGAACCGGGCTTGCAATGCATCCACGGCTTCCTGCAGGCGTCTTGCCCGATCCGCTTGGGCATCATCCCACAGAGAAAGTTGTAACCAACCCTCCTGCAGGTTGCTCACCCCCACCCCCACGAGCCGTACCGGCTGGGATGGTTGCCATAAGCGGTCGAACAGGGCGATGGCTGTCTTCGCGATAACATCCTGGTTGTCGGTGGGGGTGGTGAGAGTCGTCTGACGGGTGAGCGTGGTGAAATTGCTCAGCCGCAGTTTGAGTTTGACGGTGCGTGCCAGGAGTTTTTTGCGGCGCAAGGCGCGGGCTACACTTGCTGCTAAGTGCGTCAGGGTTTGGTGCAAAATCCGACCATCGGCAACGTCCCTGGTGAACGTGGTTTCCTTGCTGATGGATTTGGCCCGGCCTCGTTCGGCCACCACTGGGCGGTTGTCTATGCCTTGGGCCCGGCGTACCAGGTCGTATCCATGTTGTCCAAATAGGCGGGCTAGTTCTCGTTGGGGATACGCGGCAAGTTCGCCGATAGTGAAGATGCCCAACCCATGCAATTTCGTTTCGGTTTTGGGACCCACCCCCCACAACGCCCGAACGGGCAACGGAGCCAGGAAAGAGGCTTCCTCACCCGGTGGCACGATGGTAATGGCATTGGGGTAGTCCCCCTGTCGTGTTTGTCTTTTGCCCTCATCGTTGGCGATCTTAGCCACCAGCTTGTTTGTGGCCCCGCCCAGCGAACAGGGCAAGCCCAGCTCTTCTCGAATTTGGGCCTGTAACTTTCGGGCGATGGTTTCCAAGGGATCGGGTAGATCGCTGACGTCGAGGAAAGCTTCGTCGATAGAGATTGGTTCCACCCAAGGGGTCAGCGCCTGCAGCCGGGCCATCACCTCACGTGAAGCCCGAACGTAGGCCTCCCGCCGGGGTGGAAGGATGATGAGATCGGGGCAGAGGCGCAGGGCTTGGGCCATGGGCATGGCTGAGTGGATGCCGTAAGCCCGGGCAGGATAAGAGCAGGACGCGACAACGCCTCGACCTTCCGGCTTCCCTCCGACCGCGAAGGGTTTTCCGTGCAAGGAAGGGTCGCGTTGTTCCTCCACCGCGCAGAAGAACGCGTCCAGGTCCAGGTGGAGGATTTTTCGGGACATAAGCTACGTGGTTTCAGCCTTCACCAGGGCAGTGGATTTCCCGTTCTTTTTACCGTTTTTCTTTTCGGCTTTCTCAGTCTTTTTCGTCTGTTGCAATTCTCTCAGCCCACCCTCGATCCACTCTTTGAGCATCCGTTTTTCCTCGCGCGAAAGCTCCAGTTCCGCGTCGTCGCAACGAGAAAGGATGTAGGACCGGTACACCCGGGCCAGGCTTTGAGGCGTATCTCGCTTGGTGAAGCGGTGTTTGGCGTAGGCAATACCTTTGAGTACGTTGTTGATGTTGGTGCGAGAGATGCTTTCACCTTGTTCGATGAGCCGATCGCGCACGGCCTTGGAGGTGGACGTCAGGTGATAGCGGTGTTCTTTCAGGTCCTCTGCCAGGGCGGTGAAGATGAGGGCATATTGCCTGGGAGTGAGATAGGGCGCGCCCGTGATCTGACTGATGCGCTTGGCGAATTCAGCCAGCTTAGGTGGCATCTCATCGGCGGGCTTGGTGGCTTCTTCGCGGGGCAACGTGTGGCGTTGGGGATCGTAGAGATAGCCGGGAGAGGGCGTCGTCGCGATCTCGAAACCCAGGTTTTCCTCGCTCTGTAACAAGTTTTTGAACGTGCCCGCGCCTGCCCAGTGACTTTCGGTGACCTGTTTGCCGAGTTGATCGATGACCTCTTGGGCGGCTTTGCCCATGAGGATAGGCTCCTGAGAACGGTTAACAAGCTTGCGCACCAGGTCGAGGATGCGTTTGCGCAATTTTTCTTCGTTGGAAAGTGGTGCGGGGCGCTCGGTAGGCTGGCGTTTGGCCTTCGCAGCTTTGCGCGGGAGTTCGACGGTGACGCGCCAGGGGTCTCCTTCGGTGATACGCAAGTTGGGATGCCGACGCACCAGGTGGGTGGTCAGGGCTCGAAGGGAATAGAAACCCAACCAGTTGCTATCCCGGCGGAATTCGGGGAAATTGCGATAGAGTTTAGGTAGGTCCGTGGCCAGGATCTCGCCGTTGGCGCTGGCTTCCGCATAGAGCTTTTCTGCCATCGCGTCCAGCAATTCGGGCGTGGCCGTGATGGGCGGTGTGACCCCGTTAGCGGGTTTGCGACTCTCTTCACCACCCAGCCCCAACGCATGTTCAATGAACACATCCTCACTGATGACCAGATCCGCGGCCGCGATGAACGCAGCGGATGCAGGCCCTGCGGAGAGGATAGCTGTGCGACGATCATGGGCGCGGAGGCGGAGCAGCACGGGCATAAAATCGGAATCCCCGGACAAGATGATGAACTCATCGAAGTGGGTGGGATGATTCAGTGTGTCCAGGATATCCATGACCATGTAGATATCCGCGCTGTTCTTGCCTTGGGAGGTAAGGGAGGGGCAATCCACCACGGAAAACGCGGTGCGGGTAAAAAAAGGACGGTAGCGCTGGAAGTCGCGAGGGTTCAGATAGCATCTGCGGATAAGAATATCGCGCTGGGCTCCGGCCTGACCTTTGCCCTCCGGCATACCGGGCATCCCATCTTCCAGCCATTTCAGCCAGTGGGAAGGGTTGGATGCGAAGCGTTCCGCTGCGTCTTCATCCAATTGACGCAAGCCCAGATAGATGTTGTCGAAATCCACGAACAGCGCGGATTTCAGGCGTGTTTTATTTGTCATAGAAAACCTTGAAGAATAGATTCGAGATGGAATCGCTAAGTGGCCCTGAAGGCCCGACACGGCATACGGGTATTAACGAAAACGATTTGGCGACATGTTTTTCGCCACCCCTCAGTTTACCCCTAAATGGCTCAAAACGCCAATGACCGCCGTTTTTTCCTTGAGCCTTTGCATGGGGCCAAGCTTTTTCAGTGGAGCCCATGTTGAAACGCGCCCCCCTTTGGGGTGCTTCCTACAGAAATTTAACTCACGATGTGATAAAATCAGAATAGGACAGGAGCCACGCGTTCCTGTCTTCTTTCTGCACGTGCATCCCACACACAACCTTATTCACCACACAAGGAGATAAGCGCCATGGCAACAGTGACCAAACCAACCATCCAAGACCGCGGTTATGCTCATCCTGAAGTGTTGGTAAGCACCGACTGGGTGGCAGAACATCTCGAAGACCCCAATGTACGCATCATCGAGTCCAACGAAGACCCCTTGCTCTATCCTTCCGGCCATATTCCGGGTGCGGTGGAAGTGGACTGGGTGCGGGATCTGAACGATCCGTTGGTGCGCGATTATTTGGACAAGGAGCGGTTCGAGGAGCTGATGAGCAGCATCGGGGTCACACCAGAGATGACTGTGGTGTTCTATGGCGACAAGAACAACTGGTGGGCCACCTACGCGTTCTGGGTCTTCCAGCTTTTCGGCCACGAGAACGCGAAGATCATGGATGGTGGACGTTTGAAATGGGAGCTCGAAGGCCGTCCCATGACCCGAGAGATCCCCAAGTATCCACGCACGCAATACAAGGCCAAAGACAGGGACGACAGCCGCATTCGGGCATTCCGGGATCAGGTGCTCGCGCATGTGGAGGCGCATAAGCCCTTGATTGATGTGCGCAGCCCGGAGGAATATCGCGGCGAACGTTTACACATGCCCGACTATCCCAACGAAGGTGCGTTGCGTGGGGGACACATCCCTGGTGCGGCCAATGTCCCATGGTCCCGAGCCATCAACCCCGAAGATGGTACATTTAAGACGGCAGAGGAACTCCGCGAGATCTACGAGAAAGAAGCGGGCGTGAAGCCTGACGATGACATTATCGTCTATTGCCGCATTGGCGAGCGCAGCAGCCACACTTGGTTCGTGCTCACCTATCTGTTGGGCTATCCTCACGTCCGTAACTACGACGGCAGTTGGACGGAATGGGGCAACCTGGTCGGGGTGCCCATCGAGAAACCATGACCTTCCCAAACTACGTCCATACCACGAGGCTACTGGGAGTGTGACTGTGTCCCAACCGATTCCCCCCAAACTCGCCGAATTGCTGGACGAGTTTGCCGACATCACCGATCGTTACGAGCGGTACGAAATCCTCACCGAGTTTGCGGATGCCTTCCGGCCCGTGCCGGAACACATCGCCCGTCCGCCTTATCCCCAGGACCATCTCGTGCCCTACTGCGAATCCCAGATGTATTTCTGGGCCCGGCCCGATGGCGATCATGCGTTTAAGTTCTACTTTGCTTCGGAAAACGCGCAGAGCATCTCGGCTCGGGCCATGGCCGCGATCTTAGATGAGACCTGTTCCGGCGCGCCGGCCTGGCAGGTGGTTCACATCCCTGATGATCTCCCCCAACGGCTCTTTGGCAAAGACCTGGCCATGGGGCGTACGTTGGGGTTGGTCAGCCTGGTGGGGATGGTGAAAAACGTCGCTCGGACCCATGTGAAGACTTGTCCCCAATGCCAGGCGCAGGCTGAGAGAGGGGAATAAGGTTCTGGGTTGGAAACAACATGGCGGGATGAACCTCGATTCATCCCGCCGTGTTATTTCAGAAGGTGGGGGATTACTCGTGGAATTGCTCTTCTTCGGTGGAACCAATGAGCGCGGTAGTGGCGGCTTCGCCTTCGGTGATCACCAATTGCACCTCGTCGAAGTACCCTGCGCCCACAAAAGCCTGGTGTTTGACCGCGCGATAGCCGTATTTCTTCTCCATCTCGAACTCCCAGGCCTGGTAGCGGGCGTACGCAGCCATGCCCTCTTCGCGATATTGGCGGGCCAGGTCGAACATGGACGCGTTGATGGCATGGAAGCCAGCCAGGGTAACGAACTGGAATTTGTACCCCATCTTGCCCAGCTCTTTCTGGAAAACGCGCTGCTCTTCTTCGGACATGTAACGATTCCAATTGAAGGAGGGCGAGCAGTTATAGGCCAGCATCTTGCCGGGGTATTTCTCGTGGATGGCGTTGGCAAATCGCTCCGCATCTTTTAGGTCGGGATAGGAGGTTTCGCACCAGATGAGATCGGCGTAGGGGGCATAGGCCAGGCCCCGGGCGATGGCGTAATCGAGGCCACCGTGAATGTAGTAGTAGCCTTCGGGTGAGCGTCTGTCGGTGATAAAGGGCGCGTCCGCGGGGTCCACATCGCTGGTGATGAGCTGGGCGCTGAACGCATCGGTGCGGGCGATGAGGATGGTGGGCACGCCCATGACGTCTGCAGCCAATCGGGCTGCCACCAGCTTGCGGATGAATTCGCTGGTGGGGACCAGCACCTTGCCGCCCATGTGCCCGCATTTTTTGGCCGAGGAGAGTTGGTCTTCCAGATGGATGCCTGCCGCGCCTGCCTCGATGAGGGCTTTCACCAGCTCGAAGGTGTTGAGGTTGCCGCCAAAGCCCGATTCGGCATCCGCGACCAGGGGGACGAACCAGTCGATATCATGCCGGCCCTGGATGAAGGCAACCTGATCCGCGCGCTGGAGCGCCTTGTTGATGCGGCGCACCAGCATGGGCATGCTGTTCACGGGGTAAAGGCTTTGATCTGGATAGGTTTCGTACGCGGTGTTGTTGTCCGCCGCGGTTTGCCATCCGCTGACGTAAATAGCCCGCAGTCCCGCCTCGACCATCTGTACGGCCTGATTGCCGGTCACCGCACCCAATGCGGGGACGTAATCTTCGGTGATCAGCATTTTCCACAAACGCTCCGCGCCCCGTTCGGCCAGCGTGTGGGCAATGCGTAGTGTGCCCCGCAAATGGATGACTTCCATTGCGTTGTAAGGGCGTTTCACACCTTTCCAACGGGGATCGTATTTCCAAGCGTGTTCCAGGGCATCGACTTCCGGGGGGGTGTACATGATAAGCCTCCAAATGCCAAAAAGGAATTATGAGAGTTTTTCGTAAGCGGGGAGCGTGAGGAAATTCACGAATTCAGGGCTGGTGACCAGTTCTTCATAAAGCTGTGCGGCTTCTTCAAAGGGGAAATGTTCACCGAAGCGGGATTGCAAGTCGCGGACAACTTGCGGGATCAATTCACGCACCCATGCCGCGGTGATCACTTTGCCCTCGCGCGTCCTGGCGCTATGACGAATCCATTGCCAAACTTGGGCGCGGGAGATCTCCGCGGTGGCCGCGTCTTCCATGAGGTTATAAATGGGCACACATCCGTTGCCATGGAGCCAGGAAGCCATATATTGCAAGGCCACGTCGATGTTGACGCGCAAGCCTTCTTCCGTAATCGTGCCCTTGGGGACACAAAGCAGGTCGTGGGCGGTGACGTGGATATCCTCGCGCTTCAGATGGATCTGATTGGGTGTGGGCATCCATTCGTCGAAAGCTTCTTTGGCAATGTGGACAAGGCCAGGGTGCGCCACCCAGGTGCCATCATGCCCGTCCCGAGCTTCGCGGATCTTGTCCGCCCGTACTTTGGCCAGGGCTTCCTCGTTGGCCTTGGGGTCCGATTTGATAGGGATTTGCGCGGCCATGCCGCCCATGGCGTGAATGCCCCGCCGATGGCAGGTTTGGATCACCAGGAGGGAATAGGACCGCATCATATGAGTGGTCATGGTGACCTCGGCCCGATCGGGAAGGACGAATTGGGGATGGTTTCGGAAGGTGCGGATCATGCTGAAGATGTAATCCCAGCGCCCACAATTCAATCCAGCGGAATGATCCTTCAGTTCCCACAAGATCTCGTCCACTTCAAATGCGGCCAGGATGGTTTCAATCAGCACCGTGGCCCGAATAGTTCCCCGGGGAATGCCCAATTCGTCTTGAGCGAGGTTGAAGACATCGTTCCATAACCGGGCTTCCAAATGGCTTTCCAGTTTAGGGAGGTAAAAGTAAGGGCCAGTGCCTTGTTCAATGAGTTGATGGGCGTTGTGATAGAAGAAAAGCCCGAAGTCGAACAGCGAGGCGGAGATGGGCTTGCCATCCAGCAGTACGTGCTTTTCGTGCAGATGCCAGCCCCGAGGACGCACCATGAGGGTCGCGATTTTGTCGTTGAGCTGATAATACTTGCCAGTGCGGGGATCCGTGAAGGTGATGGTACGTCGGACGGCATCTTTCAGGTTGATTTGTCCGAAGATGGTGGCTTCCCAGGTTGGGGAGTGGGCGTCCTCGAAATCGGCCATATAGACGTTCGCGCCCGAGTTCAAGGCGTTGATGATCATTTTGCGATCGACCGGCCCAGTGATCTCGACTCGACGATCCAGCAAGTCGTCGGGAATGGGCGCGACGGTCCACTCCGATTCGCGGATGTGCGCGGTTTCGGGCAGGAAATCGGGCATCTCGCCGGCGTCGATGCGAGCCTGCCGCTCTTTCCTCCGTTCCAGGAGCTCCAACCGGCGCGGACCGAATTCCCGTTCCAAGCGCTCGACGAATGCCAGGGCCTCGGGCGTGAGCACCGTCTCGAACAGAGGCAACATGGGCCCAGTGATTTGTAAAGATGTGTTCTTTTGCATCATGCATCCCCCTGAAATGAGCGTGTGGTTAGGCGGCGAACGGAACAGCATCCTGACGCACTGTGTAAATTTGACGCATTGCGTCAGAGCTGTTTGAAAAAATGATAGAGGGAAAAAAGCGATTTTGTCAACTTTTTGGCAGTAAAAAATCCTACTATCGATGGCCAGGAATTTGGGCTTTGGATGAAGAAGATGCCATAATGTTGACATGAAAGCATCAGCATCTCTGGCTTCCCATATTATCTACGAGGTGTTTACCACATATCACAACCGGTTCAGGGAGCTTTCCCAGCGGGCCGCGACACTTTTTGCACACCGCCGTTGGGTGGACATGCGCCGCAATGCGGTGACCCGGTTGGATCTCTACAATGACTTCGTCAACCAGGCCGTGGCGCGTTTGAAAGCCACCTTGGGAGACTGGGTGCTGGAACGGGAGCATTGGCAGGATGTGAAAACATATTTTGCGAATCTCATCGCCAATCGGCCCGATGAGGAGATCGCGGAAACGTTCTATAATTCGGTCACCCGGCGTTTCTTCCATACCGTGGGGGTGGATCGCACTATCGAATTCGTTTGGTTTGACCCACTGTTTCTTCCTCAAGGTGAAGAGGACCACATTGTTCGGATTTATCCCTATCAGGATGATTTGCAGGCTTTGATGTTGCGCCTGTTGGAGGATTTGCCTTTCACAGCCTCGCTGGTCTCGCCCCAACGCACCGCGGCCCGGGTGGCCCGGAGTATTCGAGAACATGTATGGCAGGACTGGCAGGTGGATCGGTTCGAGTCCATTCAGGTGTTGCGCCCGCTGTTTTATCGGGGCAAAGCGGCTTATGTGGTGGGACGGATTGTGCGCGGGATGCGTCTGATGCCTTTCGCCCTCTCATTTCGTCATGGAGTTGATGGCATTGTTGTCGTGGCCACCCTCTTTACGGAACAGGAGCTCAGCATCCTGTTCAGCTTCTCCCATGCGTATTTCCATGTGGACACCGATTGTCCCAGCGAGGTGGTGGGGTTTCTCCATACCATTATGCCTCTCAAGCCTGTGGCCGAACTTTACAACGCGCTGGGGTATCATAAACATGGGAAGTCGGTCCTGTATCGGGACCTGCACCGTCACTTGCGCCAGACCGCGGACCGGTTCATCGAGGCGCCGGGTGCGAAGGGGATGGTCATGGCCGTATTCACCCTCCCCTCATACGAGATTGTCTTCAAGGTCATCAAAGACCGCTTTGCCTATCCCAAGTCTGCCACCCGTAACCAAGTGATGGCCCGATACAAACTCGTCTTTCATCATGACCGGGTGGGAAGGTTAATGGATGCCCAGGAATTTGAGCATTTGACATTGCCCCGGGAATTGTTCGACCCCGAGTTATTGGCGGAATTGCAGGAGATCGCGTCCAAAACCGTATTGGTTCGTGAGCATGATGTGGTCCTCACCCATGTCTATACCCAACGACGGGTTTATCCCCTCAACCTTTATTTGAAAGAAGCCCCGCCCGAGAAAGCGAAAAACGCGATCATCGACTATGGCAACGCGATCAAAGAACTCGCTGCCGCGAATATCTTCCCCGGCGACCTGTTGCTCAAGAATTTTGGTGTCACCCGCAACCGACGTGTGGTGTTCTACGACTACGATGAACTGTGTCTGCTGACCGAAGTAAATTTCCGCCGCATTCCCCAGGCCCGTAGCTATGAGGATGAGATGGCCGCGGAGCCCTGGTATTCAGTCGGTCCCAACGATGTGTTCCCGGAGGAATTTCGTACTTTCCTCTGGATTCCGCCGGAGTTGAAGGACGTGTTCGAAGCGCATCATGGGGACCTGTTCACCCCCGAGTTTTGGTGGGAGATGCAGGCCCGGGTCCAGGCCGAAGAGGATCCCGATATCTATCCCTACGCCCGGGAGCGGCAATACGAAGGCGTCGTTTAAGGGAGCGCGTGAGGGGTTACACACGGCCTTTTAGCACCGCCGCGGGGAGGAAGGTGAGGGCGCGTTCTCGTAAGATCAGGCTGGCCAACACATAACTTCCCAGGCCTACTGCACCACCAAGCAGCACTTCGAGCCAGGGGGTGGAGGTGACATCGCGTACCCAGGAAAGCGTCCATGACATCATGAGTGCCATGAAGATGGTGGCCAGGGACACACGCGCCAGGGTACGAAAGGTGGATCGGCCATCCACCGACCCCCAGCGTTTTCGCAGAATGAGCATGAGGATGATTACTTCCAGGGTGGTGGCCAGTGAATTGCCCAATGCCAGGCCGCCGTGGCCCAACCAGGGCATCAGCAAAACTCCGAAGGCCAACGTCATCCCACCGGAAAGTGTCGCCACCAGTAAGGGGGTGACCGTGTCCTTCTGGGCGAAAAAAGCTCGGGCAGTCAATTCCAGGGTGGCGTGGCCCACCAGTCCCAACGCGAAAAATGCTAAGGCGACATAAATGGCCTCGATGGCCGCGGCATCGAACGCGCCGCGTTGATAAACCATCTGAAGCGCAGGGCGCCCGAGCAGGATCAGCCCGGCTGTGGCGGGGACAGTGAGGGCAACAACCGCGCGAGTCGTTTCGGCCAGGGTGGTTTTCAATCCTTCCCGGTCTTCCCGCGCGGCCAGTTCGGCCAGGGTGGGAAAGGCAACCAGTCCGAACGCGGTGCCGATGATGGTTTCGGGCAATTGCATGGCATCCCAGCCCCATTCCAGCGCGCTGACGCTCCCCGCGGTCAGTCGCGACGCCAGATTGGTCATCAGTACAAGGGTCAGTTGAAACACAGCCAGGTCCAACACGCGCGGCCCCAAAAGCACTCCTACCCGCCGCACTGCAGGGTCTTGCCATCCCAAAATCGGGAACCAGCGGAAGCCGAAGTGGAGCAAGGCCGGGACCTTGATGCCCAGATGGAGGGCGGCGCCCAACACCGCCCCCACGGCCAACCCTCGCACTCCCATGATAGGCGTCAACCACAGCGCCCCCGCGATCACCCCCAAGGGATAGACCGCAGGCGCCAGCGCGGGAAGCAGGAAATGTTTGAATCCATGGAGCGCGCTTCCCTGGACCGAACTGATGGCGAACAGGATGGTAGAGATGAGGACGATGCGCATTAATCCTGCGGTTTCCATCTGGTGCGCTGGGGAAAATCCGGGCGCGATAATGTGCTCCACCAGGGGTTGGGCGAACATGGCCGCCACGGCGGCAAAGACTAGCGCGACCAGGACGACCAGGTTGGTGATGGCGCTGGTTAGCCGCCACGCGCCTTCCCTATCGCCCTGACTGACGAAATCCGCAAACACAGGAATGAACGCGGTGGCTAGTGCGCCGCCCGCCACGACCGTGAACAGTAGATCGGGGATGCGGAAGGCGGCGTAGTAGGCATCAAGGGCCGGACCAATGGTGAAGTGCTGAGCGATAACGATGTTTCGGGCCAGTCCTGCGCCCGCGGCCAGGAAAAAGGAGCCGGCCACGATCAGCGTATTCAACGCGATATGCCGATTTCGGTCCTGTTGGGTGCTCATACTACGCTATTCTCCGGAAATAACTTCCAGATAGCGGGGATTGAGGGCTTCGGCGCGGGCGAAGGCTTGCGCAGCTTCCTTTTCACGCCCCAGGGCCAGAAGGGCCATACCTTTCCAGTAATACACTTCTTCGATTTGATCGCTGGTTTGAAGGGTCGCTTCGGCCAGGGCCAGCACTTCCTTGAAGCGGCCGGTCTCATAATACGCTTTGAACGGCGTGAATTGATACCACAACATGCGCCAGGGCAAGCCCAGTAGTCGGGCCTGATCGAAAGCTTGTGCGGCAGGCTCGTATTCTCCCAATGCAGTTCTGGCACTCCCCAGGTTGAACCAGGCGAACGCGTCTTCTGGATTTGCCGCGATCTCCGCTTCGGCCCGAAGTTTAGCCTCCTCCCACATTTTCCTCGGGTCCACGTCCTCACCCAGGATGGTTTCGATGCGCGCGGCGCTTTCCGGTTCATACACCACCAGATAGGTCCGATTGAATACTTTCCACCATGCGTCGAACGCATCATAGTCCAGGCGGATGCCGCGATAGGGCTCCCCTTGTTTCACTCCTTCGCTAACATACGAGTCATAGGTGATCCATGTCCTCGTGGCGTCATCATATCCCACGATGAGGCGATAGTGGCCCATGCCATCGTTGGGTTCGGGAATCAACCAGGTTTCGGTCAGCACCGGCACACCAGCCACGATCAGGCGCTTGAGTCGTTGGGCATCGCCATTCACCAATACGCGGGCGCGAAAACCCTGTTCTCTGGCAAACGCGGCCAGTTCATGGGGATTCACGTTTTTGTCGTCATCATGATGACGCAAGGCCCGGCGGATATCTGCCTGGGTGAGCGAACTACCGAAGAAGCTCAGGTGCATGGCCAGCGTGGCCGGGCCGCAGTTGTTCCAGGTTTGCCAGGTGTGTCGGATGCCTGTGAGGGAAAAGGATGGAGGCAGTGGCGGCCAGGGGGTAGGGGTGGCGGTGGATGTTGGGGTTGATGTCGGAGTTGAAGTGGGTAGGAGACGTTTCGTCGTAGTCGGTTCTTTCTGGAGAACGGTGGTTGTGGGGGATGGTGCGGGTGAAGGTGTGCTGGTCGGCGTAGCAGGCTTTGTGGTAGTCGGAGAGGGGGAGGGGGATGGGGTAGGCGTGGGTAAAGGCGTGGGAACAAAGGCCGGGTGAGCGCTGGCCCGACGCGCGGCGAACTCGATACGTAAGCGACGGTAAAGTCCCCGGGGGCCTTGATAACGCCAGCTGCCAAAAATCAATAGCAAGAGCACAGCCAATGCGGCCAATGCACCGAGTCCGATGAGAACAGGCTTCCAACGTTTCATTCTTTTCAGTATATCATGATTGTTTGAAATTGATGGACGGGCAACGAACCATCGCCTGGCGATGTCCCTACGTGTTTGCGTCGCGCTCCGAAGCCATATGGAAGTTGATCCCCGCATGAAAAATGGTTATGATACTGAGCACCGGCACCATTCCCAATTCAACTCATGAGGTTCCACAGCCATGAAACAAAAACGCATCGTTGAAGCCGTACCCAATTTCTCCGAAGGACGCAGGCCCGCGGTCATCAAAGCCATTGTGGATGCCTATAACAGTGTGGAAGGCGCGCGCGTCATCGATTATTCTTCGGACCCTGATCACAATCGGACGGTAGTCACCATTGTGGGTGAGCCGGAGGCGGTGAGTGAAGCCCTGTTCCGCGGGATCGCGAAAGCGGCTGAGCTAATCGATATGGATGCACATGAAGGGGAGCATCCTCGTATTGGTGCGACCGATGTGGTACCTTTCGTGCCCATAAAAAATGTGACCATGGAGGAAGCGGTGGAAATGGCCCGGTCGCTGGCCCAACGGGTGGCCGAGGAATTGGGGATTCCGGTCTATCTGTACGCCAAAGCCGCGACGCGGCCCGATCGTGAAGTGCTTTCCAGGATTCGGAAGGGCGAGTATGAGGGGCTGAAAGCGGACCTGGAAGCGGGCAAGGAGGAGCGATTCCCCGATTATGGCCCGCGTAAGCTAGGTAAGGCCGGCGCCACCGTCATCGGCGCGCGACCGCCTCTTATCGCTTATAACATCTATCTGACCACGGACGACGTGAGCATAGCCAGGAAGATCGCCAAAGCCGTACGTCATTCTTCGGGCGGGCTGCGTTATGTACAGGCCATGGGATTGCTGGTGGAAGGCCGGGCCCAGGTTTCGATGAACCTGCTGGATTACACAAAAACGCCTGTGTATCGGGTGACGGAGCTTGTACGGCGTGAGGCCGCCCGATACGGCGTGGCCATCCATAGCGCGGAGTTAGTGGGGCTCATCCCCCAACAAGCGTTGATCGACGCAGCCCAATGGTATCTTCAGCTCGATAATCTCACGCCCGAGGGCATCCTCGAAAACCATCTGGAAGCATAAACCAGCATGGAATATCTCGTCGATGGTCACAATCTCATTGGCCAGGGGCTCATTCCAGGCATCCATCTCGACCAGGAGGATGACGAGGAGCGCCTCGTGCGGTGGTTGCGCGCGCGGCAACCGCATCTGAAGGCGAAAATCACGGTTGTTTTCGATGGCGGCATTCCCGCAGGAACGTCGTTGGCGCTTACGGGGGGCGGGGTGACTGCGGTTTTCGCGGCCCGATATCGGAACAAAGCCGACCATGTCATTCTTTCACGCGTGCGTCAGGCCACCCGCGCCTCCCACATCACCGTGGTGACAAATGATTGGGAATTACGTCAGGAGTTACGCCGATTGGGCCTGAACGTGATCTCAGGCGAAGCATTCATCCGTTTGTTGCAACGACGGCCCACTTCATCTCCCGGATCATCTGACCAAAAGCTGAAGCCAAGAATGTCGAAACGCGAGGTGGATGCATGGCTACAACTTTTTGGCGCGTCCGGCAATGAAGATGAGGCAATGTAACAGCTTCCGTGCGGGGTCATCCGTACTCGGTGTTTTCATCCCACTATGACCAACGATAGCCCTCTCACCCGACGGGAAACAGAAATCCTGGGCCTCATTGCTCAGGGGCTGAGCAACGATGAAATCGCTCAGCAGTTACACATCAGCCCCAACACCGTCAAAGTGCATGTGCGCAACATCTTCGAAAAGATGGGGGTGCAGTCGCGCACCGAAGCTTCCATCGAGGCGGTGAAGCGGGGGTGGGTGGAGCTGCCCGGGTTGTCGATGGAACGGGAAACGCCTCAGCCTCCATCGTGGCAGCCGTTGGCTGATCCCTTTTCGCCCTGGTGGTGGGGCGTGTTGGGTGGGATTTTGATCTTGGCGTTGGTGATGGCGTTTTGGCCCACCCAAACCTTTTATGGGGCCACCGACGCCCCAGCTTTCACGACCGATATCGCATTGCCCATAAGTCAGCCCTCCCCGCGTGTGGATGTGGCTCGGTGGTCATTGCTTTCCCCAATGCCCACAGCCCGTAGCCGGGCAGCCGCAGCTTTCTTGTCGGACGGTTGGCACATCGTGGGTGGGGAGAACAGCCGTGGGGATCTAGATGTACATGAGGTTTACAATCCCGGTTGGGATCAATGGGTCACGACCACGCCCCGGCCCGTGGCCGCGCGCGGGGCAGGGGCCGCGGGGCTGGATGGCCGGCTTTATGTGGTGGGAGGATGTAACGGCACGACCCCGCTGAAACGTACAGATGTGTTTGATCCGGACTCGGGCATCTGGCAGGTAGCTGCACCATTGCCCCGGCCTTTGTGTGGGCTGGGTTTGATCGCGTGGCAGGGAAGCCTTTATGCCTTTGGGGGTTGGGATGGGACCCGGGTTCGCGAGGAAGTGTATCGCTTTGAACCTCAAACTGGGACATGGGTCCCGCGCGCCGCCATGCCCGAAGCTCGAGCATTTATGGGTATGGCGGTGGTGGACGATGGGGTTTACCTTCTGGGAGGATCAGACGGCCAGGAACAACGGGCGGAGGTGTGGGTGTATCGCCCTACCGAGGATACCTGGTCCCAAGCTCCTTCCATGCCCCGACCAAGCAGCGGGTTGTCGGCAGCTGCGGATGCGGGTTCCATTTACGTCATTGGTGGTGGTGAAGGTGAAGAGGATTATCCGCGCGAACGGTTTGATCTGACCACCCAAAGCTGGTCCACCCTGGACGCACCCCGCAAAGGTCCCTGGCATCATGCTTCTGCAATGATGATCGGCCCGAATCTGCATATCGTAGGGGGATGGGGTGGTGATTTTCTTGCCATCCATGAGGTTTATCAGGCATCGCATCTCCTTTTCTTGCCCACCCAGCGCGGCCAATAAAATCAGGTATGTCCTTCACACGATGATGTAGAGACACGGGGAGAGGGATACGGGCCGTTCACAATGGGAGTTTCTTTCCTGCTCTTTGTGTTTCCGTGGTGAAAGGTTTTTCAGGAAAAGTCATTTTGGGGATGGATTATCCGAAATACTCTGGGCTCACGAATCGAACAGGAGCTGGGCAGGGCGGATGCATTGGAATCTTAACTGACTGAAAGTATGTAATGTGTGTGCAAGGACGTCGTATTGATATAAGTTCGGTTGATTTTTACGTTCGGAGGACTAAGCGAAGTAATCTTCGCATTGTGAAAATCTCTATCAAAAATATCAATTTTTCCATCAATTTTTTCTTTTTGCGCGTCATCTGCAGCGATCATTGTAGATTTGTGTGTGATAATAGAATGTAAGCGCTGACATACCCTTCAACCCATATCACATTCACTATGGAGGTTATCAAAAATGGGACGTCGTTATACTCACTTTGTTGGTCAAATCATCGCAGTTCTGACGGTTGCCGTGTTGCTCTTGGGCGTAATGGGGTTGGTTGCCACCCCGTACGGCGAGCTGGATGCTGACTGGATCGGTGCGGCCCCGGCCATGGACCCGGATGGCGAACTGGATGCTGACTGGATCGGTGCGGCCCCGGCCATGGACCCGGATGGCGAGCTGGATGCTGACTGGAT
>DRQW01000138.1 GCA_011371305.1 Anaerolineae bacterium
GCTTCGATCAGCGTCATCTGCGTTCCCCCCAATCTATTTCCGATACAGCGAAATCAGCTTTTTGCTCTCCGCGGTGAAGGGGCGTTTGTCCCAATCGCCCCAGCGTTCGGCCAGGCGCAGGCCCGCCAGCCGCGCCATCAGGTCTAGCTCCGAGGGCCAGGCGTAGCGCAGGCGCACGGGATAGAACCGCGCGCCCGACTCGGTCCAGGCCACGTGCTGGCTGTAAATGTGCTGCCGCACCGGGTCGTGTTGGGTGACGTCGATGCGCAGATAGCCGTCGTCCATGGCCACCAGACTGATATTTTGCCCACGCTGAAAGCGGGTCATGTCGGGCATGAAGGTTTCCAGCAGAAAGACGCCGTCGTCGGTGAGGTGTTGGGCCACGTTCTGGAAGCAGCGCACCTGCTCGTCCTGGGTGAGGAGGGCGAAGAAGGTGTTGAAGACGACGTAGATGAGGGGGTATTGGCCATCGACCGGGACGTCGGCGAAGTCGCCCACGGTGACGGGAATGCGGTAGCCGCCCGGTTTGGCCTGCAAGCGGGCCAGCATCTTCTCGGACGCGTCAACGCCCCGCACCATGACGCCCCGCTCCAGCAGGGGCAGGGCGACGCGGCCCGTGCCGATGCCCAGCTCCAGCGCGGGACCGGGCCCGGCCAGTTCGGCCAGGGCGTCGATGGCCGCGGGGTTGACCGATTCGTACCATTCGTCGTAGATGTCGGCGATGCGGTCGCCGTAGTCACTGTATTCGGTGGGGTGGCGGTCCATGGCGGGGTGGAGGGGGGTGGTCGGGAGAGGAGGGGGGGGTGGGGGGATTGGGAAACCAGGAGACCAGGAGCCCGGGAAGCCGGGAAACCGGGAAACCAGTAGACCAGTAAACCGAGAGATCAGGAAACACTGCCCCATGAACAGGGCCTCTGGCCTTCTGGCTCTCTGGCTCTCTGGCTCTCTGGCTCTCTGTCCTTCTGAACTATCTCTGGCCCGATTATGCCCGAATCGCGGGAAGGAAACAAGTTGGCGGATGGCTGTGCCGGAAATAGCGTCGTTCGTCTGCAAAAACAACTCGAAGGCTGTGTCGGGCGAGACGGCAACGGGGTGATACGTGATGCGTGAAACGTGAAGACTTTACGCATCACGCATTACGCATCACGAATACGGCTTCCGGCGCCAACCTGGCCGCGTGTTTTTTCGTCGTATCGGCGGGCTTTCGCTCGCGCCGCCCGCTTTTCAACGCCCTTGCCCCCCGCCGCCCTTCATGGCACAATACCATGCAGGCGTCACATGGGCCTTGCTTGCAAAAGCCTTTGCCGGCCAACGTCGGGCGAGGCGGCAACGGGCGTGATGCGTGAAAACGTGAAACGTGAGATCGTTACGCATCACGCATTACGCATTACGTGTTTGGCTTCCCGCATCGCACATCCCCAATCCTAATCCCAATCCCCATCATGCACCCCTGGCTCCAACACTACGACCCCGACGTCCCCCATCACATCGACTACCCCCGCATCCCCCTCCACCAGATTCTGGCGGAAGCCGCGGCCGAGGCGGGGAACCGCGTCTGCACCAACTTCTTCGGCCGCGCGCTGACCTACGACCAGATTCACGACGCGGCCCGGCGTTTCGCCTGGGGCTTGCAGCAGTGGGGCTTGCAGCCGGGCGACCGGGTGGGCCTGCTGCTGCCCAACATGCCCCAGTTCATCATCGCCTACTACGGCATCCTCATGGCGGGCGGCGTGGCCGCGCCCCTCAACCCCCTTTACACCGAAAACGAACTGGGCTTCCAGCTTTCGGACGCGGGCTCCCGGCTGCTCATCACCATCCCCATGTTCCTGGAGAAGGCCGTCAACCTGCTGGCCCAGACCGCGCTGGAGGGTGTGGTGGTCACGGGCCTGAGCGAGGCGTTGCCCTTCCCCAAGAACTGGGCCATGGGCCTGAAGGAACGGCTGCAAGCTCGCGGGGTGGACAAGTCACGGGTGACCTCTTTCGCCCGCATGACCGCCCAATCCCCGCCCGCGGACTGGCGGCCCCACCAGCCCGATCCCGAGGACCTGGCCGTGCTCATCTACAGCGGCGGCACCACAGGCGTGGCCAAGGGCATCATGCTCTCCCACTTCGCGCTGGTGGCCAACGCCTACCAGATCCGGGCCTGGGGCCAGCTCTCGCCCGACGATAGCATCCTGGCCGTGCTCCCCTTCTTCCACGGCTTCGGCATGAGCGTGACCATGAACGCGCCCATCCTCGCCCGCGGGGGCATCGTGCTCCTGCCCCGCTTCAAACGCCGCGAGGTGCTGGATGCCATCCAGACCCATCGCCCCACCTTCATGGTGGGCGTCCCCACCATGTTCGTGGCCTTCAACCACATGCCCGACATCGATAAGTACGATCTCACCAGCCTCAAGGCCATCTACGTGGGCGCGGCGCCCCTGACCGAAGCCATTAAGACCGAATTCGAGCGCAAGACGGGCGCGCGCATGATCGAGGGCTACGGCCTCACCGAGGCGGTCACCGCGATCATGGCCAATCCCTACCAGGGCATGCACAAAGTGGGCAGCATCGGCATCCCTTTCTCCGACGTGGTGGCGAAGATCGTGGACCTGGACACGGGCGAGCGGGACCTGCCGCCGGGCGAGCAGGGGGAGATCGTCCTGCAGAGCCCCACCCTCATGCTGGGCTACTGGAACCGGCCCGAGGCCACCGCGGACGCCATCCGGGATGGCTGGCTGTACACGGGCGATGTGGGCTACATGGACGAGGACGGCTATTTCTACATCACAGACCGCAAGAAGGATATCATCATCGTGGGCGGGTTCAACGTCTTCCCGCGGGAGATCGAGGAGGTGCTGTATCAGCATCCCAAGGTGAAGGAAGGTGTGGCCATCGGCGTGCCCGACGATTTCAGCGGCGAGCGCATCAAGCTGTTCGTCGTGCTGAAAGAGGGCGAGACCGCGACCGAGGAGGAGCTCATCGCCTGGTTCAAAGAACGCCTCGCGCCCTACAAAGTCCCGGCCGAGGTCGAATTCCGAACCGACCTGCCCAAGAGCGCCATCGGCAAAATCTTGCGCAAGGAACTGCGCCGAGAGGAGGCGGGCGCTTAGGGCGTTGCCATCACGCAGCAGTCATGGCAAAATCAGATTATCTACCGCACACTCGCTCCTTGCTCATGTCATCATGCTACTGCATTCACCCGCATTGAACCATGCCACCCCCTCCTCCGAGGCCGTAGAAACGCTGGAGGAAGCCGTTCGGCGCCTGGTGCAGCACCTCGCCCCTGAACGAATCTACCTGTTCGGTTCGCTTTCGCGCGCCGAAGCCACCCCAGACAGTGATATCGATCTGCTGGTCATAGTATCTGAATCATCTTTGCCCCGGCATCGTCGGGAAGCCCTGGCTTACCAGTCGCTTTGGGGCATGACCGCTCCCATCGACGTCATTGTGATGACACGGGAGGAATTTCAGCGGGGACAGCAAGTGAGTACATCCTTGCCATCCACGGTCATCCGGGAAGGAATTTTGCTTTATGAGCGAAGCAAAAACGGATGAAGTTCGCGCCTGGCTGAATAAAAGCCATCACGATCTGGAGGCAGCTGAGTGGCTTCTGGCCCGACCGAAGCCATTAACCACGGCTGCGGGGTTTCATGCACAACAAGCTGCGGAAAAAGCGCTTAAGGCCTATTTGACCTGGCAGGAGCAGCCATTCGGTAAAACGCATTCCCTGGTGGCTTTGGTGGGCCAATGCATGCATTTTGAACAGGAATTCGCTACGTTGCGCCAGGCAGCGACTACCCTGACACCATACGCTGTTGCATCACGCTATCCGGGCGATTTGCCCGAACTTTCTGAAGAGGAAGCTCGCGAAGCAGTTGCGCTGGCCCGGCAGGTTTGGGATTTTGTCCTTTCGCGTTTCCCAACCAGCCTCGATTTGCCCTGATTTCCTTTACAAAATCCTGCGCAAGGAACTGCGCCGGGAGGAGGTAGACAAGACGCAGGGTCTTTGCAAAGTCAATTTCGTGACGTCATTCCGAGGGAGCGCTGCGATCGAGGAATCCAACGAAGCGCCCTGCGGGCTAGATTCCTCCTCCCTTCGGTCGTCGGAATGACGTGATCTTCGGACGGTTTTGTCAGGCAATTGCGACTTTGAAAAGGCCCTGCGGGCCAGGCGCAGGACGCTTGATTTCCCTGGATCGCTTTGCTACAATGATCTCGGAATCGTTACCTTTGTCTTCATCCTGAGACGAGTGAGATGCATCCTATGACCGTCGCCAAGAAAGAACTCCAGCATGAGATCGAAGAACTTTCGCCAGAGTCTCTGTTGGAGTTAAAACAGTTTGTCCAGTATCTGAAATTCAAGGAAAAGAAACAAACAGAGGAAGCATCCCCACCCGCCAGGGTCGATCCCGAACTGGACCCCATCTTCCAAATCATTGGCATGGCTGAAGCAGAGCCTTTTGCTGATGAAATCGATGAGATTTTGTATGGCGGGAAGGGATAAGCTGTTTATAGACACGTGGGGCTGGATATGCCTTTTCAATCGGCGAGAGCGACGCCACAGAGACGTTCGCGGGCACTATCAAAACGCTCGGAAGCAAGGGGAGGAGATTTTCACAACGGATTACGTGCTGGATGAAGTCAATACGCTGATTTTCAAGCGCATTGATTTTGAAACCGCGTCGATTGCTTTCGAAACAATTTTCAGATCTATCGATGAAGGGTATCTTCAACTCATTTGGGTGACACGCGATCATTTTGAATTGGCCCACCAATTGCGCGTGAAATTTCGGGACAAGCCTGACATTTCTTTCACCGATCTCACTACCATGGTCGTCATGCAGGAGTTTGGTCTCACCGAAATTCTTACAGGGGATTCGCATTTCCTCCATGTGGGAATGGGCTTCGCTTTGCGCCCATGAATGCTGAGCACTGAACACTGCACACTGATTACTGATAACTCACCTTCTCCATACGTTCCCATCCAATCCTTCCCCCAGATCCTTTCCCAAAGCCTTTCCCTCTACTCCCATGACCCAATCCCACGGCGGCGACCTCATCGCCCGCGTCCTCAAAAACCAGGGCGTCCCCTACCTCTTCACCCTCATAGGCGGGCACATCTCCCCCATCCTGGTGGGAGCGAAACAGCTCGGCATCCGCGTCATCGACGTACGCCACGAGGCCACCGCGGTCTTCGCCGCAGACGCTACGGCCCGACTCACCGGCATCCCCGGCGTGGCCGTGGTCACCGCGGGCCCGGGTGTGACGAACACCGTGACCGCGGTCAAGAACGCGCAGGTGGCCCAATCGCCCGTGGTGCTCATCGGTGGGGCCGCGCCCACCGTGCTGCGAGGCCGGGGCGCGCTGCAAGACGTGGAGCAAATCCCGCTGCTCAAATCCGCGGTGAAATGGGCGACCTCGGTCAAACGGGTGCGGGATTTGATCCCCGCGATGGAGGAAGCCTTCCGCCGGGCCCAGGAGGGCGTCCCCGGCCCGGTCTTCGTCGAAACCCCGGTCGATTTACTCTACCCCGAGCAAACCGTGCGGGAGCTTTACAGCCTGGGCAAAGGCAAAAGCCTGGGCCAGAAAGCGGTCAATGCCTATCTCAACTGGCATGTGAACCGCCTGTTCGCCGGAAAAGAGACCGTCCAGCCCGGCCCGGCCATCCAGGTACCCCCACCCCCGCCCGACCCAGGCAAGACCGCGAAGATCGCGGCCCGGCTCAGGCAGGCGCAGCGCCCCATCTTCGTCATCGGCAGCCAGGTGTTGCTGGATGTAGCGCACGTGGATGAGGTGGTGGCGGCGGTCGAGCGCATCGGCGCGCCCGTGTATCTTTCGGGCATGGCCCGGGGCATGTTGGGCCGGGATCACCCCCTGCAGATGCGGCACAAGCGGCGCATGGCCCTGAAAGAGGCCGATTTCGTGCTGCTGGCGGGCGTGCCCTGCGACTTCCGCATGGACTACGGGCGGCATTTCCGGCGCAGCGCCTTCTACGCCGCGGCCAACCGCAGCAAACGGGACCTGACCATGAACCGCAAGCCCGATATCGGCGTGCTGGGCGATCCGGGCGCGTTTCTGCGTCTCCTGGCCTCCCACCTCGATCCCGACCCGGATCGCTGGGCCGAGTGGATCGGGCACCTGCGGGAGCGGGACGAGAACCGCAACGACGAAATCCGGCGCAAAGCCCTGGAACCCACCAACGGCGTCAATCCCCTGCACCTCTTCCTGGAACTCGACCAGCTCATCGGCCCGGACACGGTCCTCGTGGCCGACGGCGGCGACTTCGTGGCCACGGCCGCGTACATCCTCCAGCCGCCCGGCCCCTTACGCTGGCTGGACCCGGGCCCCTTCGGCACGTTGGGTGTGGGCGCGGGCTTCGCGCTCGCGGCCAAACTCCACCGCCCCGAGGCCGACGTGTGGGTCATCTACGGCGACGGCTCCTTTGGCTATTCCCTCATCGAATTCGACACCTTCTACCGTCACAGCCTGCCCGTGACCGCGCTGGTGGGCAATGATGCCAGTTGGGCCCAGATCGCGCGGGAACAGATCCCCATGTTCGGGGATGACGTGGCCACGGCCCTGCGCCATGCCGATTATCACCTCGCGGCCGCGGGCCTGGGCGCGGCGGGCTTGAAGCTGGAGGACCCAGAGCTGGCCGAAGATGTGCTGCGCGAGGCCAAAGAAAAAACCCGGGACGGGCAGCCGGTGGTGGTCAACACCATCCTGGGCAAAAGCGACTTCCGCAAGGGGTCGATTTCCATGTAGGCACCATGCGCGGCCACGTGCCGAGACCGACGAAAATGACGAGGTACGTAGCCTCGTAGTCTCGTAACCTGGTAAACTAATAGACCAGTAAACCAGTAAGCCAGTGAGACCGGGCCGATTCGATCCCCCACCCGGTCTACCGGTCTACCGGTTTCCCGGCCTACCAAATCTATTTTCGGAACAGGAGGTTCGTGTGACCCATGCCCATCGTGCACCGATCCACTGCATCCTTCCCCCATACATCCTGGAAGTGATCGAGATGCGGGGGGATGAAAAGCTACGACGGATGGCCAAACGCATGCAAAAGGATGCCGATGCGGTGCGGCAGGCCCGCGCCGCGGCCGCGCCAGAAACCGCGTTCCGAGGCACCCCCGCGTTCGTCGGCCCCACACCGGCCATGCCCCACCGCGAAGTGTATGACGGCCAATATAAACGCACTTTGCCCGGTAAACTCGTGCGTGCAGAAGGGGATCCCCCCGTGCGCAGCAAACTCGTCAACAAGGTGTACGACCTCACCGGCAAGGTCTTCGAATTCTACATCAAGGAATTCAAACGCAATTCCATCGACGGCCAGGGCATGACCATCATCTCCACCGTGCATTACGGGCGAGGCTATCGAAACGCCTTCTGGACCGGCGAACAGATGGTTTTTGGGGATGGCGACAATCAACTTTTCAAGACCTTCGTGGACCTTTCCATTATCGGCCACGAGCTTACCCACGGCGTGGTGCAATTCTCGGGCGGGCTCATCTATCAGGATCAGGCCGGCGCGATCAACGAAAGCCTGGCCGATGTCTTTGGGGTCATGGTCGTCCAATACGCCAAGAAACAAACGGTCTCTGAGGCTAGCTGGCTGGTGGGAGAGGAGATCTTCACCCCGGAGGTGAATGGCCACGCGCTGCGGTCGTTGCGGGCGCCGGGCATGGCTTTTGACGATGACATCCTGGGGAAAGACCCTCAGCCTTATCACATGGATTTTTATGTCAATACTTACACAGACTACGGCGGCGTGCACATCAATTCGGGTATTCCCAACCACGCATTCTATTTGCTGGCCCAATATCTGGGCGGTTATTCCTGGACCAAAGCGGGACAGATCTGGTATCAGGCCATGCAAACGCTACAAAATCCCCGGGCCACTTTCGCGGATTGGGCTGACACCACCGTGGAAACCGCCTGGCGTCTGTTTGGCGCAGGCAGTTTCGAGGTGGCGATGACGCGAAGGGCCTGGAAACTGGTAGGAATCCACATATGAAACACACCGATCCAATCCGACGTATTCATCTCCGCACCTCGGGGGGCATCGGCATTCCCCTGGAAGGCACGGTGGATGTGGACGCGCTTTCGCCTACGCTGGCCCGTCGGGTGCAAAAGGCCTTGAATCCCAAACAACTGGCCCGGATCGCCCGCCGTCCCAAGGCCCCGCTCATGACGGATCAAATCGCATACGAGGTCATCCTCTCCGATGCCCAACATCAGACCACCAGCTATACCGTCCTGGAATCGCAAGCGGATGAGGAGCTGCTGGAGCTGTTGGATGAATTGATGGCGCAGATCATCGAAGCCAAACGCCAGGCGCGAAAAAGCGTGAAAAAGCAAGAGGATGATGAACCTCCAGGACCGGACATCCCCCCAGCTCCGTCCGATAATGCCCTCCCTGCCCCTGACCTTGAGGATGATACGGGTCATGCGCAAGACCCATGAGCGCATCATGTCATCGGCCTACATGCCCGGGGCACTCACGTGCCTCCATCCGGTTTCGGATGCCATCCCGGCGCTTCGGGTGAGAAGCGTCGATCCACCCGCTCCTGCAACTCCAACAAGGCTTTCTGGATGTCGATGTCGAACTGATACGCCAGCTTGAAGAGGAAAACGATGGTATCGGCGAGCTCTCGGGCCAGGGCTTGGCGGTGCGCTTCGGGCATTGCGTCCTTTTTGTAGCCCTTGAGGAAGAGCACCTCTCGGGCGACTTCGCCCATCTCTTCCAGGGCGTGTACCAACGTCAGGCCGGGATCCGCCTTGTCGAACTCCCGGGCTTCATCCCAGGCCCGCAGCCATTGTTGGAACTCGGCGATGTTCATGGCACGGCCTCCAGCACGGCCCGCAGGAACGCGGCCTGATCCCAGGCCCCGCCGCGACTGACGCCCAACCGCACGATGACCATCCCTCGCGATGGAATAACGACCACGTATTGGCCGTCGTGACCTTCGGCCGCGTACGCGTCCTCGGGCACCCCTTCCCATTCCTTATGCTCGCCCGAGCCGCGATTCAACCACCACAGCGCGCCGTATTGCCCCTGGGAGGGGGGCGTAGGTGTGCGGGCGTAGTCCACCCAGCCTTCGGGCAAGATACGCTGACCATCCCAGACGCCATCCTGCAGGTAGAGCAGGCCAAAGCGGGCCCAGTCGCGGGCCGTGGCGTACATGTAGGACGAGCCCACAAAGGTGCCCGACGCGTCGGGCTCCAGCACCGCGCTGGTCATGCCCAGGCGGTCGAAAAGGGCCTGGCGGGGGAAGGCCCAGTAGGTCTGGATATCGCCGCCGATCACGTGGCGGATGATGCGGGAGAGGATGTTGGCCGTGCCGCTGGAATAGTTCCACACGGTGTCGGGCGGTGCGGCCAGAGGCATGGACGCGGCATAGGCAGCCATATCGCTGGTGTTGTAGAGCATCTGCGTCACGCCCGTGCGCAGGTCATCGTAGTCCTCGTTGAATGCCAGGCCGCTGCTCATGCGCATGAGTTGATCGGTGGTGATGGCGTGGCGGGGGTCGTCGGGCGAGGCCCATTCGGGCACGGGTGCGGGCTGATGGATGTCCAGTCTGCCCTCGCCGACCAGGATGCCCAGCAACGCGTGGGTAACGCTTTTGGTCATGGACCAACCCAGGAAGGGGGTGTCTTTGTCGTAGCCTGCCGCGTAGCGCTCGGCGATGATCTGGCCGTCTTTGACCACGATGATGGCGCGGGTGCGCCGCCGGGGATGGGCAGGATCAGGCTCGGCGAAGGCGTCATCCAGCACGGCTTCCAGTTGGGGGATGGGCTGGATGTTGACGGCTTCGCCGCGGGGCCAGGGTTGATTGGGATCGATGGGCGCGGGCGGGGGAACATGGGGCGATCGGGTCTCGAAGGGGCCCTTGCCGGCCAACAGGGTGCAGCCCAGGCCGGGTCGGTAGATGGCCTTCTGCCTCGCCGCCCACCCCCACAGGGTGGCGGAAAGCCCATCCTCCGCCTGTTCGACCCGCAGGAAGGGAACCAGGGGATTGTCGGGCAGTTCGGCCACCGCGGTTTCGATGCTCTGGCCCGTGAGATGGTGGTTGGAACAGATCACCTTGGCCGTGTAGCCTGTGGCCACCTTGAACACGGGCAGCATGTAGAGATACCCCCCAACCAGGGCGAGAAGCAGAATCACAACCAGGATGAGCAGGATGCGCGGGAGCCAGCGTTTCATGGGCCGAGTCCTTGGGGTGTCAATGCGTTTGGATTTGGCGAATGAATGTCGGTGATTTCAGGCGGCGTTCCAGCAGGAAACGCAGGTAATCGCCCATGAGTTTCTCCACCTGGCGCATGGTGCCGGGCTTGAGTTGCAGGCGGATGATGTGATTGTAGGGCTGGGTTTGGAGATAACGGAGGACTTTCAGCGCGTTGAGGGGGAGGGGCTGAGCGCCCGAGGCGCCTTCGCCATGTTGTGGACAGAGGACGCCCCCTCCCTCCAGGCTGAAGTAATTCAGTTCGGGCTGGATGGCTTTCCCACACTGGATGCAATGGAAGAGTTGAGGGGCAAAGCCCACCCCTTTTAGCAGCGCCAGCTCATACCAGCGCGCGGTCAGGGTCAGGTTGGGCGTGGTCTCCAGACGGCGAAACGTGGTCAGGAGCAGATCGTAGAGTTCAGGATGGGGGTCGTTTTCCTGAACGAACGCGTCCAGGAGCTCGCAGAAATAGTAGGCGTAGGCCGTGCGGTCCAGGTCCTCGCGCAGCGCCCGAAAGCTGGTGATGGTCTGGGCACTGGTGATGATATCCCAGGTTTTGCCCTTGGCCAGCAAGAGCGCGACATGGGTGAAAGGCTCCAGGTGCCCGGCCTTGCGGCTGGTGGGCTTGCGCACGCCCTTGGCGATAACGACCCGCTTGCCGTATTCGGGGGTGAAGAGGGTGATGACGCGGTCCGCTTCCCCTTGCTCGCGGCGTTTGAGGATGATGGCCCGGGTGCGATAGACGCGTTCGCGATGGGAGGACACGTGTAAATCGTCTCAGGATCGCAGCAATGCGACAAGCTCAGGTGGGGTGAGTCGCCGCCTGCAGGTTCACCTGCGGGCTGAAAACGACGCCCCATCCATGGGGCTACGGCGCATGGCGCGCCGCGAGAAGCCGGGTTCACTCGGCGTCGTTTCGTAGCCTGGAGCTTCGGCTCCGGGTGGCCTTCCCCGAGTTCAACATGCGCCAATAAAAAATGGCATGGGATGAAAATGGTTGCCGATCCAACAGGATGTCAAGAATGACGTTGGTGTCGAACAGGATTTTCATAGGTGTTTTTCTTCCAGATGTCGCCGATAATCTTCGATGGAAATGTCAGCGTCTTTCAGCAAACCCCTCAGAGATCGAGTGATTGGAGGAAGCGCCTCTATTTGTGGGGGCTCCTCCCTGGTGATTAACGTGAAATAATCGGCAACCATTTGTGATAGTGATTTCCCCGTGTGGGAAGCATATTGTTTGGCTGATTGGATGAGCTCTTTATCCAAACGGAGTGTGAGTTTCGTTTGCATGAAAATAAACCTCAGAGACACGTATACTTTCCCGAAATTGTACGCCACATTTATCTCGCATGTCAACCGATTTCGTTACGATTACATTTTCTCCGGCGCGGTCATGCCCATAAGGCCCAACACGTAGGCCAGGGTGAGCTTGGCGGCCTGGACCAGCATGAGCCGGGCTTCGGTCAGAGGTTTATCCGCGGGATCGGTGGCGATGACGCGGCAATGGCCGTAGAAGTTGGTATAGGTCTTGGCCAGGTCCAGGGCATAGTGGGGCAGATGGTGGGGGGCGAGTTTTTCCAGGGCAAAGGCTACCACCTCGGGCAGTTGCAGCATCTTGCGCAGCAACGCCAGCTCTTCGGGGCAGGTGAGCAGGTCGAGATGGGCGCTGTTGGGCGCGAAGCCCGCTTCCGCGGCCTTGCGGAGGATGGAGGCGGAGCGGGCGTGGGCGTATTGGATGTAGTAAACCGGGTTTTCGTTGCTTTGGGCCACGGCCAGGTCGAGGTCAAAATCGATGCGGGCTTCGTTGGAATGGCTGAGCAGGAAGTAGCGGGCTGCGTCCGACCCCACCTCTTCCAACACCTCGCGCAGGGTGATGATATCGCCCGAACGCTTGGAGATTTTGACCTCCTGGCCCCCACGTTTGAGGGTGACCAGGTCGTAGAGGACGATGGTCAGACGGTTGGGATCGATGCCAAAGGCTTTCAAGGCCGGTGGCAGGCGTTTGGCCTGGTTCTGATGGTCCACTGCCCACACATCGATGACCCAATCGAAGCCGCGCACGACAAACTTGTGGTAGTGATAGGTGATGTCGCTGGCGAAGTAGCCGGGTTCGCCGTTGGAACGGACAAAGACCTCGTCCTTATCGCCGCCAATGTATTTACTGGCCCGGAACCACACCGCGCCGTCCTTTTCGTAGAGGTCGCCCTGTTCGCTGAGGATGGCGAAGACCCGGGCGAAGGTACCGTCGTCATACAGGCTCTGCTCGGAAAACCACGTATCGAAGTGGACGTCCATCAAGGCCAGGTCGGTTTTGAGCTCATCCAGCACGATCTGCAGGCCCAGGTCCCGAAAGCGGGGGATGGCTTCCTCTTCGGGCAAATGCAACAGGCTGTCGCCGTGGGCCTCGCGGATTTTCTCCGCGTAGCCGATCATGTAGGCGCCGGGGTAGCCATCGGGGGGGATGTCCACATCCAGGCCGAAGAGCTGCTGGTAACGGCGCCACAGGGTGCGGGCGAAGGTGTCCATTTGCGCGCCCCGGTCGTTGACGTAGTATTCCCGCTGCACCTGATAGCCGCTGTTTTCCAGCAGGCGAGCGAGGACATCGCCGATCGCGGCGTTGCGCGCGCCGCCGAAGTGCAGGGGGCCGGTGGGGTTGGCGCTGACGAATTCCACCTGCACTTTTTTGTCCTGCCCCAAATTGATTTTGAAATAATCCGGGCCTTGTTGGGCGATCACCCCGGCCTGTTGAGCCAGCCAGGCGGGGGAGAGGTGGAAGTTGATGAAGCCGGGCTTCGCGGCTTCGGCCCGGTCGAGAAAATCCGCGGGAGGAAGACGTTTAATCACGATCTCCGCGATCTGGATGGGCGCGAGTTTATCGCCACCTTGTTCTTTTAAGGCGTTGTTCACCTGTTTGACAATCTGTAAAGGTAACGCAGTGGAATAATCTCCCTGCCCGCGGCGGGGCCGGGTGACGGTGATGGGGGGGATGGGGAATTTGGGCAGGTCGCCTTTTTTCTGAGCTTTCTTCAGGGCTTGATGGATGAGGTCTTCTAGCTGAGTAGGGATCATGATGATTGCCTCGTGCAGAATGTGCCAAAACACCACATGAAAACGCCCTCCTGAACGAGGAGGGCCATAAAAGCATACCGCGAACGGGCGGGCTTGTCAATCTTGCTCCTCGTCCCATTCGGAAAGAATCAGGCGAAAGATGTCGTAATCGGTGATCACGCCCACGGGATGACGGCGGTCATCCACCACGGGCACGCCACCGATCTTGTGTTGCAGCATCAGTTTGATGACCTCGCGCAGATGGTCGTCGGGTTTCACCGTGTACACGGGAGCGGACATGACCTCGTCCACAGCCAGGAGGATTTCATCCTGGTCGGGCGCGTAGGGGTTGGTGAGGTTATAGAGGGAAAGGGCTTCCCGCACATCCCCTTCGCTGATGATCCCGATGATGACATCCTCCTCATCCACCACCGGCAGACGGCGGATATTCTGGTCTTCCATCAACGCGGCGGCTTCGAGCACCGTCGCATCCCAGCGGATGGTGATCGCGGGGGAGGTCATGACATCGCGGGCGAGGTAAGATTGCATGACATGCTCCTGTTCTGAAAATAGAGTCGGTAAACCAGGAAACCGGGAAACCGGTAGACCGGTAGACCGGGGTGGGGGAGCGAATCGGCCCGGTCTACTGGTCTACTGGTTTACCAGCCTGGCAAGAGTGTGCAGGTGGTCGCGAAGGATTTTGGCCATTCACCCTTGCTAGCTGCAAGCCTGCATCCTTGCAAACCTGTCTTGGCGTCTTAGCGTACGATCTTCGTCCGCTTCGGCGCGGGCCGCCACTGCGGTGAGTTAAGCCTGGGCTTCTTTTTCTGCTTCCAAAAGCTTTTCCAGGTAGTTGAGCAGGTCGGTTTCGGTGAGGATGCCCACCAGCTTGCCTGCTTCCACCACAGGCACGCCGCCGAATTTATGCTTTCGCATCAGACGAACCGCGTCGAGCAGATCGTCATCCGCGTCCACAGTAACTGGATCGGGCGTCATGCAACTGCGTACTTCGATGTGTTCCATGAGATAGCTGTCGTACCACCCCTCACGCATCACGAATGGCGAATTCATGGCCAGCCGCAGGTCCCTATCGGTGATGATCCCCACCAGTTCGCCATCCTCAACAACAGGGAGGCGTCGGAAGCCCCCACGGCGCATGCGCGTCAACGCGGCCCCGATGGAATGGTTCGGGCCAATGGTGACAGGATCAGGCGTCATCACATCACGCACGCGCATAGCTGTAATTATCTCCAACATCATCTTTTCATACAAATTTGGTTTCAGCCATGACTCAGATCATAGATTCAAATATCCCGCCGGCCTTCCAGGGCCCGGCTGAGGGTGATCTCATCCGCATATTCCAGGTCACCGCCCACGGGCAACCCTCGCGCCAGCCGCGTCACCCGAATGCCTTTGGGATGAATCAATCGCGCGAGGTACATGGCCGTGGCTTCACCTTCCATGTTGGGATTCGTGGCTATCACAATCTCCTCAATGGGTTCCCGTTCCAGCCGCTCCAGCAGCGCATCCACGCGCAGGTCTTCCGGCCCAATGCCTTCCACCGGATTGATGACCCCGTGCAGCACATGATAGAGGCCCTTGTAAACGCCCGTGCGTTCGATCGCGACCACATCCAGGGGGTCTTCGACCACACAAACCAGGTGCGGATCCCGGGCCGGGTCGCTGCAAATGGTGCAGGGGTCTGTTTGGGAGAGGTTCTGGCAACGGGAACAGTAAACGATGTTTTCCTTGAGGGTGGCGATGGCATCGGCCAGGTCGTGGACCTGGTCCTGGGGCATGCGCAGGATGTGGAACGCGAGCCGCGACGCGCTCTTGGGCCCGATGCCGGGCAGGCGCTCCAGGGCCTCGATGAGGCGTTGGATGGGTTCAGCGACGCCGTGCATGGGTGCTAAAACAAGCCAGGGGGGAGCCCCAATCCCGCGGTGAGGCTGCCCATGCGCTCTTCCGCAAGTTTGCGCGATTGTTCCAGGGCCTCGTTGACCGCGCTCAGGACCAGATCCTCGAGCATTTCCACGTCGTCGGGGTCCACCACTTCGGGTTGGATGGAGATGGAGACGATATCTTGCTGGCCCGTGGCCACGACCTTGACCATCCCACCGCCCACACTAACCTCGACGGTTTCTTCGGCCAGCGCGGCCTGTTGTCGGGCCATTTCTTCCTGCAGGGCCTGGAGTTGGGCCATCATATCACCCCCGCCCGCGGGGCCGGGCATGCGCGGGCCCTTGGGGCGGGACCCAGGAGAGCGATAGCCTTTGGGTGCTTTTCGGCGTTTGGGCATGAGAAACCTCTTTTTCCTTGGCGTAAGATCAGCTTTCTTGTTGAGGATTCGAGGAGATGACGCCGCCCCATGCATCCAGGGCACGACGGACCACGGGATGGCTGGCGAGATCCGAATCGGGAGGCGGGTTCGCATGGGGGTTGGAGGGCGTTTCGGCAGGGTCTGAGGCGGATGCGATGGGGATAGGATCGTTCGCGCCCAGGATGACGGCCTCGGTGGGGCTGCCAAGGACTTGCGAAAGCCCTTTGTTCAAGTCATCGATGCCCGCGCGTACCTGGTTTTGATGGAATTCATATTTGAATCGGATGTAGCACTTGCCATCCTGCAGCGCGACCGGTTCCCCCGACCGGAGCATGGCTTGCAGTTTGGGGTTGATGCCGCGCATGGTACGGAGGAGCTGCTTCCACATCCCCGCGAGTTCCGCATCGATGGATGCTGCTGGCAGCGACGTTGGCGGCGGAACCGAACCGCTGGTACGCCTGGGCGCGGCTTTTTTGGGGGGGCGCACGGACTTGGCAGGGGAAGGGGGCTGTGCTGGGGGTTGGGGTACGGGTTTTTCCCGGGGGGGCGCTTCCACCGCCATAGCGCCCACATGGAGCGCGTCCAGCAGGGCCAGCTCCACGGGCAGATAGCCGGCGAAGGGGGTCTTGAGGGCCTGGGCGGCTTCGGTCAGGGAACGGATGGTGTGAAGGAGTTGGGGCGCGGTGAACCGGGATGCCTGAGCCTGGGCCTTGGCCAACAGGCTGTCAGGCAAATCCACCAGGCTGGGGTCTTTGCCCACATTGAGCAACAGGAGGATGCGCAACTGGTCGATGAGCTGGGTCACAAATTGGCTCAGCTCGATGCCTTTATCGATAAGTTCATGCAGGCGGGTGAGCACCTCCGCGGGGTCTCCCCCGGCCAGGGCATCCACGAATTCGCTGATAGCCAGGCCCGAAACCATGCCCAGCACCTCCCGCACCAGCTCCTCATCGATCTCCGTATGCCCATAGGCCGCGACCTGGTCCAGCAGGCTGATGGCATCGCGCATGGAGCCGGTGGCGCTGCGGGCGATGATGCCTACGGCCTCGGGGGTGACGGTCAGGCCCTCGCGGCGGGCGATCTCGTGCAGGTGCTCGCTGATCTGCCGCGTGCTGATGCGATGAAAATCGAATCGCTGACAGCGGGAGAGGATGGTGGCCGGGATTTTGTGGGGCTCGGTCGTGGCCAGGATAAAGATGACATGCGCGGGAGGTTCCTCCAGGGTTTTCAGCAACGCGTTAAACGCGGAGGTGGAGAGCATGTGCACTTCGTCGATGACATAGACTTTGTAACGGGCCTCGCTGGGCGCGAATGCCACCTTTTCGATGAGCGCGCGCACGTCATCCACACTGGTGTTGGACGCGGCATCGATCTCGATGAGGTCCATCAACCGCCCCTGGTTGATGGCCGTGCAGATGGGGCAGGTGTTGTCGGGACGAAGATTCACATCCTCGGCCAAACAATTCACGGCTTTGGCCAGGATGCGCGCCGTACTGGTTTTCCCTGTGCCGCGCGGTCCCGTGAACAGATAGGCATGGCCAATCCGATCCTGACGCAAAGCATTGCGCAAGGTCTCGGCCACATGCTTCTGCCCCACCACATCCTCGAAAGTCTGGGGGCGATAGCGGAGATAAAGGGCCTCGGTCATGGGGCAATCGTAGCATTTTTGCCAGTGGACGTCAAACTATTCTGATTCGCTCCCCCACCCCGGGCTACCGGTCTACCGGGCTACCGGTTTCCCGGTTTACCAACACGATTTTCGGCACAGGCACCCCGCGCGGCCGCGCGCTGATGCTGATGAACATGCCTCGCGGCCAGGTGGACGCGGGAAGCCGATCTCGTATTCCGTATTCCGTATTGCGTGACGACTGGATGGAATACGCAGTACGGCATACGCACCATGGCAGAGTTGCTCAACGTATGTCTGACGATGTTTTCGCCACCGACGATCATTCTATTTTCATAGCAGTCCGACGGCGGGCAAGCCCGTGCCGATACGGATGAAAATGGCGGGCTGTGCAGCCCCGTAAACCGGTAAACCAGGAAACCCGGAAACCAGGGAAACCGGGCCGATTCGCTCCCCCTCCCGGTCTACTGGTCTACCGGTTTCCCGGTTTACCAAATCTATTTTCATAGCAGCAGAGCGGTCTACATCGCGTTTCGCCCGGCAGTTGCGCTGGCACGCCCGTTCCCCTATAATCGAACCGCCAATCCTTCACGCTCTCCGAGGTTCATCATGTCCAATATCGAACAGATCAAAATCAAAGCCCGCGAACGTATTTGGAAAAGCCTGGCCCAAAGCCAGACCCCCATCGCCTCGATCCCCCATGAGGAATTAGAAACTTTGGTGGATGCCTTGCTCGACGGCATCATGGTACTCATCGACGAATCGCTCGAGGAAGCGGGGCTGCCGGGCCGGGCTGAAGACGCGCGCTCGGCAATGCTGGAAAGCGATGAACAACTGCTTTGGGAAGGCCGTCCTTTCCTCTCCCTTGTCACCCATTACCAGATCACCACGGAACGGGTACGCATTATCCGCGGCTTGTTGGGCAAGGACCGGGATGACATCGAACTCATTCGCATTCAGGACATTGATCTCAAACAGAGCATGACCGAACGAGTGCTGGGCGTGGGCGACATCGTTATCCGCAGTGCCGATCCTTCGATGCCCAAGGCGGTTTTGAACAACGTCAAAGACCCCGAAAGGGTGCACGAGATCCTGCGGCGGGCCATGCTCAACGCGCGCAAACGCTTCCGCTATAGCGTCCAGGAAGAAATGTAGCCCGCAAGCGTTTGTTCCGAAAATAACGTTGTGTTCGTCCGCAAAATCAACTCGAAGCCCGCGTTGCGCGAAGTGCCGGCGGGCGTGAAACGTGATGCGTGAAACGTGAGGACTTAGGCATCACGCATCACGAAATCGGCTTCCCGCGCCAACTTGGCCGCGAGGCATGTTCATCGGTATCGGCGCGCGGTCGTGCAGGGTGCCTGATCGCGAGAAGCTAACCTTGGGCGTGGCGTCATCGCGTCACGCGCGAGAAGTGCATCAGGATCTCCTGACTATCCCACAAGTGTTCACTGAACCCGGTAAACACAAACCCACGGGCCAGATAGAATTCGATCGCGGGGTGATTTTTCGTGCTCAGGGCCACTTCGATGCCCTGGAGCCTGCGTTCCCGGCACCATTCCACGGCTCGTTCCAGCAACGCGGTGCCCACCCCCTGCCGCCGGAATTCGGGTGCCACCACATGGCGGTGGATGTACCCGGTCTTGGTTTCCTGATCCACCTCGATGTGAATATATCCCAGGATGGTGTTGCCGCGGCGGGCCGCGTAGATGCCATCCCCTCGCTGCCACGCTTTGGTCATATCCCGGGCCTCGGGCGGGACCGGGACTTTCATGGCGCGGGGAAGATGCACCCGATGAAAGTGCACCTGAATACGACCTTCATCGACCTGGAGATGCATTTGCCAGACCTTATGGGTGGTGAAACTGGCGTCCAGCCTGGCGCATTCGTTGAGATCATGCAGGGTGGGACGACGGATGTAAATCACCTCTACCTCAATCGTTGGGGAGTGCGAAGTGCGAAAGCGCGGCGGAGATGCTGGCCCCGCGGCGTATGAGATAGGCGGGGATCTGGCTCGCCCACAGTTCGGCCAGCGCCGCGCGATAACTGCGAACCGGACCGAAGGTGGAGGCCGCCACCAAGACGGCGGTGACGCCGATGCCGCTATGGCGGTAATCGCGCAGCACGCCGATCCAATCCGTGTTGGGCGAAGGCGTGATCACGACCACGGTGGATGTGCGGGTGAGGTAATGGCGCTCCGCCAACAGCATCTGGTGGAAGGGAATGGTCGAGGTGGGTTCGATGACGGCCAGCATCTCCAACAGTTTCGTAAACTGACGATGACCCCGGTCGAGGTGCAAGACCTCACGCCGAGGCGTATAGGCGATCAACCCCACCGCGCGGCGTTCAGCCAGGTAGCGCTGGGCAATGGAGGCCGCGGCCGAGGTCGCGTATTCGATGGTTGCTGGCACCAGGGTGGGTTCTTTGCGCAAAACCTGGCTTTGCAACATGGCCGGGATGTCGGTGATGTCGGGCGCTTCCCATGGCTGGGAAACATGCCAGGTGGCATCCAAATCCAGCAGGATCCAGAGATCGCTGGTGGGGTCCAGCTCGAACTCCTTCACCATCAGCCGCCCGGTACGCGCGGTGGAACGCCAGTGGATGCGGTTGTAACTATCGCCGGGGACGTAATCCCGCACGGTTGCGACGTTGGTCGTCAGATAATGGGTGCGATAGTGTGCGATCTTCCCCCCAGGAAGATGCCCGGGCGGAAGTTGGAAGCCGGGGATATCGTATGTGGCCGGATAAATCAACACAGGATAGACGCCCTGGATCGGTTTGTGCACGTCGAAGATGCCCAGGGGGTCGCCACTGTGCAAGGTAATCGGCCCCAGATGGTAACGTCCGCGCCGTAGGCAAGGCGTTTTCACCGACCAGATGCGCGGTTTCTTGCGTCGTAACGACACGAGAACCCGCGATGCGTGATGCCCCGGCAAATCCGAAGCATCCCGGACTTCCACCCATAATTTCGAAAGCCAACCCTGGTTGGTGACCTCAAAGGTTTCCTGCACGAATCGGCCCACCTGGCTGCGGGGTGTCCGCACTCGACGTTTGATCTCCAGCCCGCGCAGGTTCTGTCGCGCCCAAAACCAGGAGCCGATCAACACCAACGTAATGAAGTAGAATGTGTTGTATAGCAGGTCGCGTCCGGTGATGAGCGCCAGGATCAGGCTGACAAGCCAGATAAAAAGGGCGATCCAGGTGGTCAAGCGCACAAGCCAATCCGGTCCAGAAGATCAAGCGACGGGCGTGACACGTGTTCCCGGCACAGGCACACTTTCCATGATCTCGCGTAGGATAACATCGGAGCTGATGTTTTTGATTCGGGCCGAGGGGCTGACGATGATACGATGGGCTAAGGTCGCGACCGCCAGGGCCTTGATGTCATCGGGGAGGACAAAGGCGCGATTTTGGGCCGCGGCCAGGGCGCGTGCGGTTTTATACAGGGCCAGGGAGCCGCGCGGGCTGGCGCCAAGATAGACATCGGGATGTTGGCGGGTGGCCTGGGTGATGGCAACGATATATTCTTTGATGCGATCATCAACATAGACCTGTTTTACCGCCTCCTGGGCCTGCAACAAATCCTCCCGCCCGACAACCTGTTCCAGGTCCTGGATGGGATGATGGTCGCGTTGTGAGTCGAGGATCGCGATCTCGTGTGGGCGATCAGGATAACCCAGATGGATGCGCATGATGAAGCGATCGACCTGGGCTTCGGGCAGGGGGAAGGTGCCCTCATATTCGATGGGGTTTTGCGTGGCCAAGACCAGGAAGGGGCGCTGCATCGGGTAGGTTACGCCATCGATGGTGACCTGCCGTTCTTCCATGGATTCGAGCAGGGCGGCCTGGGTTTTGGGCGTCGCCCGATTGATCTCATCTGCCAGGACGATTTGGGCGAAAATGGGGCCGGGGCGAAACTCGAATTCCTGGCTCTTCTGGTTATAGACCGAGACGCCGGTCACATCGCTGGGCAACATATCAGGGGTGAATTGGATGCGATTGAAGGTGCAGCCAATGGAACGGGCGATGGATCGGGCGAGCATGGTCTTGCCCAATCCGGGCACATCTTCAATCAGCAAATGCCCCTCACAGAGCAAGGCCAGTAGCGTCTTTTGGATGGCGTCTTCCTTTCCCAGGATGACCTGGGAAACATTTTGGGTGACGCGCTGAACGAAGGAATGAACGAAGGCGATGTCGGACATAAGGGAAATAGGCGAAGGAACGATTGGGATTTGGGTAGTGGGGATTGTATCACAAAAAGGGATAGGAAACCTAAAGGGGCGTTATGCGGACAGAAAAACGCCCCGCGGGTTGGCGGGGCGCTGGGGAGTCGGATGGAATCCTCTTCAACCGGTGTTTTTCATCCCGATCACCACCGGAATTGTCCGCAGGAAGATCTTGAGATCCAGCAGGATAGAGGCTTCCTCGATGTATTTCAAATCCCAAGCCACGATCTCAGGGAAAGGAATGCTGCTACGTCCGTTGATCTGAGCGAGGCCCGTAATGCCGGGCAACACGGAAAGGCGGGGCAGATACCAATCGAAATAGGCTTCGGCCTCATAATCGATGGAGGGCCGCGGGCCCACGAAGCTCATGTCGCCTTTGAGGATATTGAAAAGCTGGGGGAGTTCGTCGAGGCTGGTCTTGCGTAGGATCTTGCCCACCCGGGTGATAACCCGCCCGTTGGAAAGGGGTTTCAGGAGGCCGCCATTTTCCTTGGGGGGCTCGGTGATTTCCCCGCGGATAACTTTTTGCGCGAATTCTTTGCTGGCCTGAGCGTGGTCCTGGGTATGGACCATGGAGCGAAATTTGTAGAAGTCGAACACCCGGCCCCCGCGGCCCACGCGCTTCTGCACGATGATGGCGGGTCCGCCATCGTCCAACTTAATGGCCAGATAGATCAGCAAAAACAGGGGCGAAAGCAAAATCAGCAACAACAGCGCCATGGTGAAATCGAAGACGCGTTTGAAGATGCGGTAGTGTGCGGGCAGATGAGCCAAGGGCACAGGCCCCACAATGTAAGCCGCATCTTGCTCAGCAACCGCGTGGTGGTTGGACGTGGCAGGACGAAAGGTGGTATTGACGATTTGGGGCTTGCTGCTGATCATCTCTGCGTCCTTCCTTGGGATGGAGGTCATGAATGGCGCTCTGGGATACTCACGCCCCTGGCCAGGAAGCCGCGTGGGGCTTGGGCGTTTGGGGAGGAGAGGCTTTTCAAAACATCGCCTCACGCCCTCCGGTGGACGTGAGGCGATGATAGGTTACGGCGTTTGGATGATGGGCATGTAGATATAGGAAGGAATTTCGATGGGCGGATGAGAGAAGTTGATCTCCAGCATGTTGTCCTGAGGCACAAAGACCGCGATCTGGGGCGGGTTCAGATCCTCATAGCCGGGAGGTGGCGTCGCGGAAAGGGTGTACATGCCCGGGACCACATCCTCGATCTCGTAGTAGCCGCTGGCCGAGGTAATGGTCTGATAATCGATGGTGCCATCCAGTTGGACGGTCGCGTTGTGGACGCCGGGCTCCCACGGATCCCGTTGACCGTTCTCGTTCATGTCCACATAGACGAAACCAAAGACACCGGTCTTCACAGGTTCCTTGAACTCATCTACTTTCTGTACATCCACATGATGGATGTATTCGTCGCCGTCCAGTTCCCCAGTCAGGGGATCGCGGGAATCGATGGCCAGGTCGCC
>DRQW01000139.1 GCA_011371305.1 Anaerolineae bacterium
CCGCCCCGCCATACCACGAGATCACAGGGTACATCGAGCAGCAGATCGCGCAGGGTGATGTCCTCATCCTCTTCACCAGGGCCAGCCCGCCGCCAGCTTAGCGCCAGCAGATCGGGCTTGAATTCCGCCACGGCATCGCGAATGCCCCCCGCGACCGACTGGGCCACCCGCTGGACGATCTGCACCTGCACATCGGCTTCCTGGAAGGGCGCCGCGGCCTCTTCCAGCCAATCCGCGAGTTCCTTCACTTCCTCGGCCTCCTCGCCATTCAGGGGGAGAAAGCGAGGTGAGCGGATGTGGAGCAAGATCACGCGGGCATGCTCACCCCGAGCCACGGGCAAAATGAATGTGGCGAGGATCGCGGCCTGATCGGGTCGGGAAAGGGGAACCAGGATGGTATCCATGAACGCGGTGGATGGGAGGTATTAGCGGCAGTTATTGCATGTTATTTTCATCCACGTCAAACCGGTAAGCCAAGCCACATCAGCCGAACATGTGCACGTCGCACGTTATTGAGGGAGGACACGAAAATCGTTGAGCCGATCCACCTGGGCCTGGGCGATGGCTTCCGCTTGAGCCCGGGCCCTGTCCGATTCCCCACCATCCCCCTGGGCCCGCGTGGTCACAATGACATTGCCGATGGCATTGCTGACCATAAACTGATAGCGATATTCGTAGATTCGCTGTCCACCAATCCGATAGTTGACCTTAAACGCGCGCAAGAGGTCCACACCTTCCAAACCGGGTGCATACGCCTGCACCTGAATGCTCTCGCGAGCCACATTTTCAGCATCCGCGACATCCCTGGCGACATCCTCTTCAGTGACCCGTAAATCGTTTTCAAAGGCCTCCCGCGCGTCTGCGTCGAACTCATAGATGGTCACTTCATCCACCACACCCAGCACCTGGCCCGCGGTTTCCTGTTGGACTGCCTGAGGATTCATGAACAACACGGCATGATGGCCGCCGTGCAGCGAGGTGTTATCGACCCGTCGGAATCCATCGGGAAGATCGCTTTGGATGAGAGTCAGGCGTTGGGGGTCTTCGCGGATGCCCGCGAAGGGTGTCGTGATAGGCGTGGGCGTGGGGATAGGGGTCGGTTCCTCTGGGGTGGGAGTGTTGCAGGCGGAGAGGAGGGGAAGCAGGATGAGAATGGCAAACAGAATGCGGGTTGGGAGGGGAAACCGGTTGCGTTGTGGCATGGATGGGGTGTCTTCCGTGTTCAGTGGTTTCTGTGAGCAGTCGGGGAGTGGGTTTATCGATCGCGATTGACCAGGGCGCGGGCGATCTCGTTATGGCGTTGGATCAGGGGTTCGAGTTCCAGATCGACGAATTGGCCGTCGAGAATGCGAGGGCGGCCCTGGATGATCACGAAATCCGCGGGCGTGGGGTTGCAGAAGGTAAGGGCAGCCATGGGATCATGCAAAGCCCCGGCATAGTCCAGCCGATCCAATCGGAATGCGGCCACATCCGCGGCCATGCCCGGCGCCAAATAGCCGATATCATCCCTGCCCAGGTTGCGCGCGCCACCGCGCGTGGCAAGCCACAGCGCCTCTTCGGCCGAGAGCGCGTCGGGTGCGCCCAACACCCGTTGCAACAACATGGCCATGCGGGCTTCGGCCAGGAGATTGCTGCCATCGTTGCTGGCGCTGCCATCCACGCCCAGCCCCACGTTCACCCCTGCGTCCAAATAGGCCCGTACCGGTGCGATGCCACTGGCCAGACGCATGTTCGAGGTAGGACAGTGGGCCACGCCCGTGCCCGTTTCCGCAAAGAGACGAACTTCCTGGTCGTTGATGTGGACCGCGTGCGCGTGCCACACATCCTCGCCCAGCCAGCCCAGGTCCTCCGCATACTCGGCCGGCCGACGACCGAACTGTTCCAGGCAGAATTGCTCCTCATCCAGCGTCTCAGCCAGATGGGTGTGCAGACGCACGCCGTAGCTGCGGGCCAGGGCCGCGCTTTCTCGCATCAGGTCGGGCGTAACCGAGAAGGGGGAACAGGGCGCGACCACAACGCGGATCATGCCGAAGCGTTCAGGCTGATGATACGTCTCGATGATCCGCTGCGTGTCCTTGAGGATGAAGTCTTCGTCCTCTACCACGCTATCGGGCGGCAACCCACCGTCCGACTCACCCAGACTCATCGAACCCCGGGCCGCATGAAAGCGCATGCCTAGCTCCACTGCGGCCTGGATCTCGTCATCGATGCGACTGCCATTGGGCAGAATATAGAGATGGTCGGACGATGTGGTGCAGCCCGAAGCCATGAGCTCGGCCATCGCTACCTTGGCGGAGACATACACGGCCTCGGGGGTCAGCCCCGCCCAGATGGGGTAGTGGGTCACCAGCCAGTTGAACAGATTTGCGTCCTGAGCCCCGGGCACGGCTCGGGTCAGGGTCTGATAAAAGTGATGGTGTGTGTTGACCAGGCCGGGAATCACAATCCGCCCCCGGGCATCGATCACCGTATCCGCGGCCTGGGGCAATTCTTGGGTAGGCCCCACCTGGATAATCACGCCATCTTCCGCATACAATCCCCCATCGGGGATCTGACGGCGCTGGTCATCCATGGTGACAAGGAGATCGGCGTGTTGGATAAGAAGTGTGGACATGATCGTGGCTGTGTACGAACTGGCAGGAGAGGTCAAAGGTGTTTGTGATGAACCTGCGCAAGATCATACCAGTCGCGCCCCCTTCTGTGCAACAATAAAAGCAAGAATGGCCATGGAAGCGTACATCCTTTTTGCAGGTGATTCAAACCAGGGTATCCTCTATGTATGCCATGCGCTTCTCGAGACGGCAATGGAGGAGGGTTGGTACGCGGAAATGTTGAGCGCACAAACCCGGGACGAGCTGACGCAATGCCTTATAGCCATGAGCAACATCCCGTTGTCGCCACGCCCTCATATCCAGCCCGATGTGGGGGTATTAGCCAACCGGTTTGCAGCCGATCAATTGGAAAACAGCATCAAGCCGGGCGGCCTGTTGATTATGAACGCAACTCAGGTGCGGCGTCCTCCCCGGCGCCATGATATCGACATCATCATGGCACCCACCGAGCCCGAGGCCGAAGATCCTGTCAGGGTTTCGATGACTTTATTGGGCACGCTGATCGGTCTAACCGGCTGGGTCGATCCCAACCACATGGCGCGTGTGTTGAAAAAAATCGACCGAGATGAGACCTGGTGTAAGGCGTTTTGGCGGGGACACACTTATGCCATCGGGCTCATGAGACACCCTGCGGAAACCATCCACCTGTCCTCCGAAGTGATGGACGTCTAAGATCCTACGCCGCGACGTTTTGGGTGGGAATGGGTTTTAGCTTTAGAATACCCCTTGTGTTCTTTTCCCTCATTCCAATCCGGCTACGTTCGGCAGTTCCATCTCCAAGGAGGACATCGATTCCCATGAGCGACTGCGAATCCCCCCTGAAAGGCAAATGGGCCCTGATTTTGGGTGCTTCCAGCGGGTTTGGCGCGGCGACCGCGCGCAAGCTGGCATCCAAGGGCATGAACATTTTTGGTGTGCATTTGGATTTCAAACAAAATCTCCCCAAAGTGCGCGCCTTGGTGGAAGAGATCGAGTCTCACGGCGTGAAAGCCGTGTATTTCAACATGAACGCGACCAATGAGCGCAAGCGGGCTCGAGCGATACAAAAGATGAAGGAGGAGCTGGCCGCGTCGGGTGAATCACACATCTGGCTGATGATGCATTCGCTGGCTTTCGGGACCCTGAAATTGTTCATTACCGAGGATCCGAAGGAGGCGATTGATCCCGCGTCCATGAACATGACGCTGGAGGTCATGGCCCATTCCCTGGTTTACTGGACCCAGGCCCTATGGTGGGAGGGGATGCTGGGGCGTGGGAGCCGTATTTTCTCCATGACCTCGGAGGGCTCCCATCGGGCCATGCCCTATTATGGCGCGGTCTCTGCGGCCAAGGCCGCGCTGGAAGCCCACACCCGCCAACTGGCCCTGGAGCTGGGCAAGCATGGTGTGTTGGTTAACTGCATTCAGGCCGGGGTGACCGACACCCCCGCGTTGCGGCAAATCCCGGGCCATGAGCAGATCATCGAACATACCAAGCGCCGCAACCCGGGCGGTCGGCTGACCACGCCCGAGGATGTGGCCAACACCATTGCGGCCCTGGCCTCACCCGAGGTGATGTGGGTGTCGGGCAGTGTGATTTTCGTGGATGGCGGAGAGGATATCACCGCCTGAAGACATGCTATCCCCAGACGTACGAAAACGCCCGGGCCATGACGTGGTCCGGGCGTTTGGCTGTTCTGAGAAGAGAGTTGGTAAACCGGGAAACCGGGTGGGGGACCGAATCGGCCCGGTTTCCCTGGTTTCCTGGCTTACCGGGTTACTGGGCTACCAGTCGCCCTTTTCATCCATCCCGACGGGTGGCTGCCCGAGTCGCCTACTTCGGACGATGCGCCCGACCGATGTGCCGAATCTCCTCCACCACGTCGGGGTTGACCAGGGCGCTGAGGTCGCCCGCGGGCTGGTCGAGATACGCGGCCCGCAGTACCCGCCGCATGACCTTGGCATTGCGGGTTTTGGGCAGATCGGGGACAAAGATTACGTCCTGGGGTTTGAGAGCCTTCCCCATGCCCTTCACTACCAGGGCCTTCAGCTCTTCGGCCAGGTCCTCGCTGGGTTCATAGCCCGCAGCCAGGACCACGGCCACCACCAGCGCGGAGCCCTTGATCTCGTGAGGCACGCCGAACGCGCCCGCCTCCAGTACCGCGGGATGGGCCACCAGGATGCTTTCCACCTCGGCCGGGCCCAAGCGCTTGCCCGCCACCTTGATGGTATCATCTGACCGGCCCAGGATGTACCACTGGCCGTCCTTGTCGATGGCCGCGAAGTCGCCATGCACCCAGATGTCGGGGAAGCGACTCCAGTAGGTCTCGATGTAGCGGTCGGGGTCCTTCCAAAAACCACGGGTCATGCCGATCCACGGCTCCCGCACCACCAGCTCGCCCACCTGGCCTCGCACCGGGTTGCCATCTTCATCCACCACATCCGCGGCCATGTCCACGTTAGGGCCGGAGAAGGCCGCGGGCTTCAGGGGCTTGACCACATTGCCCATGACGATACCGCCCGAGATCTCGGTGCCGCCCGAATAGTTGATGATGGGCCGCTTGCCTTCGCCCACCACCTGGAACAGCCACATCCAGGGGTCGGGATTCCAGGGTTCGCCCGTGGAGCCGAACGCGCGCAGGCTGGAGAGGTCGTGCTTCTTAACGGGCTCTTCGCCGTGGGCCATGAGCGCCCGAATCAGGGTGGGCGAGACACCCAAGTGGGTGACGCCGTGGTCGGCCACCAGCTTCCACAGCCGGTCCACGTCAGGATAGTCGGGCGCGCCGTCGTAGAAGAGCATGGTCGCGCCCAGGATCAGGGTGCCGAACACCTCCCACGGCCCCATCATCCAGCCCATATCGGTCATCCAGTAGAGCACATCCTCCCGCCGCAGATCCAGGCCCATGGCCATGTCGGTTGCGGCCTTGATGGGGAAGCCGATGTGGGTGTGGACAGCGCCCTTGGGCCGGCCCGTGGTGCCCGAGGTGTAGATGATCATGATCAGATCTTCGGCCTCGGTGACCTCGGTGGGGGCTTCAGGAGGCTGGCTGGGGATCAACTCATGCCACCAGTGGTCGCGGCCCTCGGTCCAGGGAATGTCCGCGCCTGTGCGGCGATGGACAATGACATGTTCCACCGTGGGGACCTGCTTCAGGGCTTCATCCGCGATGGCCTTCATGTTGACGACCCGCCCGCGGCGGAACGCGCCATCGGCCACGAACACAGCCTTCGCGTCCGCGTCGGCCAGGCGGGTGGCCACCGCGCCCGCGCCATAGCCGGAAAACAGCGGCAGGATCACGCCCCCGATCTTGGCGATGGCCAGCAGGGCGATCGCGATCTCGGGCGTCATGGGCATGTAGAGACCAATGGCATCCCCTTTGCCCAGGCCCAGGGAGCGCAGCGCGTTGGCCGTGCGATTTACCTCCTCGAACAACTCCCGATAGGTCAGGGTGCGCACCTCGCCCTCCTCTCCTTCCCAGCGCAGGGCGATCTTTCCCTCGATGTCCGTACCCATCCATTTATCCAGACAATTGTGGACGATGTTCATCTGCCCGCCGATGGCCCATCGGGCCCAAGGCTTGCCCCGGGAAAGGTCTAAAATCTGATCATAAGGCTTATAGAACTCGATGTCCAGGTATTGGAGCATGGCGTCCCAAAACCAGCCCACGTCGGCGATGGCGGCTTCATGCAAGGCATCCCAGTCATCAAAACCATGGACCTGCATGAACCGCTGCACATGGCTGCCATTCACGTATTCGGACGTGGGAAACCAAACGAATTCCCCGCCGAATTCGAAATCAGACATCGTCGTCCTCCTTTTGGATAATTTGATGGAATTCGATTGTCGATCGATGCCATTGGGAATATAGATTGCGCTGATAACTCGCGACTCGCTACAGATGGTTTGATGACCTTTTTCTGCGTTTCTCCGTTTCGATCTGCGTTATCTGCGTTCCTCTCTATGTCCGCAGCAAGCCGAGGATGCGGGGCTCACCCCAGACGGCCCAATTCCAGCGAGAATTGCCCAGCGCATCGGTGATGAGCTGGATGACCATAGTCTGGCCCGTGAGGGTGGGCAAGTCGATGAGGAAATCATCCCAACCCGCTTCCTTTTTGAGATGGGACCAAATAAGCCGGCCATTGACCCGAATACGAAAGGCCACCTGGTTATCTTCCGATAACAATGCGCCATCGCGCACCCCCGCGGCGAATTTGAACTTCAGCGCATCCAGCTCCAGCGGTGTATCCACCTGATATTCGATGACACCCTCCCCAGCCACAGGCGGATGCTGCCAGATGGCAGGGCGGATCAACCCTTCGCAACTGGCCGCCGCAACCTTCACCTCCATCCCTTTCATATCCACGGTCGCGGCCTGTCGGGATTCGGAAAAATGATCGATCAAATCATAGACCCAGACGACCTCCTCGTCCCGAACATCTTCCCACAATTCGGGCGAATGCCACTGCTCCTCCTGCCATTTGAGAAAGCTGATGTATTGGGACAGCAGCACCAGGCTCTCATCCGAGAGATCCACGATTCTGCGCATCAAGGCATCGATTTCGTCCTGGTGATGGTTCATGGTGATTTGCTAGAAATATGACGAAGGGCGGAAATAGACAGCTTTCATTCTACTGGAATCCCCATCTCGAATCAAACTCCTATCGCCCCGAAAAAACGAATACGTCAGCATTGTCGCGGAATCGTCTGGGTTCTGTCGGGTTGGCAAGGTGTAACCGTCATGAACAGGGGGAATGAAGCGTATATACTTGTAAAAAGGGAAAAAATAAGCGATATAGCCAGGCATGTAACCGTTGTCCTCAACCGCAGCAATCCTTACCACTTCAATCATACGGAGGTGAAAGATGCCACCATTCTTGTAACGTGGTTTCGATTTTCCACCAAGAGGAGGCGCCCGATGGACCGCAACATATTGATCATCCGGCAGCATGCGTTCACCATCCTACCCGATGGGCTCCTGTTTGTGGCGGGGAGTGCTCTCTTCCTGGAGATTCCAGCGATCTCCAGCCATTTTCCGAGCGTTGCGGAAGATTTACTTGCCCCGGCATGTGAGTGGAGCGGTTCCTTCCTGATCGCGGTGGGGATGATCCACTTTCTCGCCTGGATGGGATTCCGTCTGGAGATCACGCCATGGGCTATCACCGTGCGCAGATGGTTTGTATTAGAGCGCACTATTGCCATGCGTCAGCCCGGTGTCAGGTTGAACATACGGCAACGAAGCTGGGAACGATGGTTGAACAAAGGCACCCTGGTACTGTATACACCAGACGACGGTGCCCTGGTTTTCGACCATCTGGCGGATTTCGACCGCCTGTGGCTCTGGGTAGCCTCTCATCCCCTTCCTCGGGGACGGCCTATAATGACTCATCCCCGATGAGCATGTCATAGAGTTCGGCCAATTCCTCTTCGGAATAGAAGTGGATGACGATGCGGCCGCCCCTGCGGGTGCGATAGAGATTGACCTTGGTGCCCAATCGCTCACGCAACCGATCCTCCAGCGCCTTGGTCTCGGGGCTGGCGCTGAGGTCATCTTCGGATTCCGATTTGGCAGGTGCATTGAGACGACGCACCAGCTCCTCGGTCTGACGCACCGACAGGCCCCGATCGATGACCAGCTTCAATGCCTCCACCATGGTCTGTTCCTCGGCCAACCCCAACAAAGCCCGGGCATGGCCTTCCCGGATCTGGCCTTCCAGCACGGCTTGTTTCACGGCATCGGGCAATTGCAGTAGGCGAATGGTGTTGGCCACGGCCACCCGGCTTTTGCCCACCCGTTCGGCCACCTGCCCCTGGGTCAACCCAAATTCCTGGATCAAGGTCTCGTACGCGACCGCCTCTTCCAGGGGGTTGAGATCGGCCCGTTGGACGTTTTCCACCAGGGCCATTTCCAGCATGGCCTGGGGGGTCGCATCTTTGATGATGACGGGCACTTGCTTGAGCCCGGCCAGCCGGGCCGCACGCCAGCGGCGTTCGCCCGCGATGATGGTGTAAGGGGTGCGGACGCCTGCCGCCGCGCGAGTCACGATAATGGGCTGGATCAGGCCATGTTCCTTGATGGATGCAGCCAGTTCTGCCAGGGCCTCGGGCGCGAAGGTCTGACGGGGTTGGTTGGGATTCGGACTGATTTCCTCCAGGGGAACGAGATGGACGCCTGTGGTCGCGCCCTCCCCTTCCTGCTCGATGGCGGGCGTGGTGGGGATCAGGCTATCGAGACCGCGCCCCAAACCTCTGCGAGGACTCATGCGACTGCTCCTTGAGGGGGAGTGGGGGAAATGACACCGTCGCGGATCAAAAGCTCCTCGGCCAGTTGCTGATAAGCTTTCGCGCCCGCGGAATTGGGCGCATACGCGTTGATGGGTTCGCCATAGCTGGGCGCTTCGCCCAACCGCACATTACGGGGGATCACCGTCTTAAAGACTTTGTCCTGGAAATAGCGTCGGATCTCGGCTTCCACCTCCCGACTGAGTTTATTACGCTGATCCGACATGGTGACCAGGATGCCCACAATGCGCAAGGAGGGATTAAGGCCCCGCCGTACCTTGTCGATGGTGGAAAGGAGTTGGCCCAGCCCTTCCAGGGCCAAATATTCGCTTTGGACAGGAATGATGACGCCGTGCGCGGCCGTCATCGCGTTGACGGTGATAAGCCCAAGGCTGGGGGGACTGTCGATGAGGATATAATCGTAGCGGTGGAGGGTGGGGGTGAGCGCGTTGCGCAGGAGGAAGCTGCGTTGATAGGGATCGCTGATCGCTTCCACGGCCTCGGTCTCCAACGCGGCCATGGTATGGGAACTGGGCGCAATGTCCAGACGCATACGATTGGTCAGGGTGATGACGTCGGCCAGGTCTGCCTCGCCACTGAACACATCATAGATGGATCGGGGGAGTTGGCTCGCGCCCAGGCCCAGGGAGCTGGTCGCGTTGGCCTGGGGGTCCACATCGACGATAAGGACGCGCTGACCGGCCGCGGCCAGATACGCGCCCAGGTTCACGGCGGTAGTGGTCTTGCCCACGCCGCCTTTTTGATTGGCGATCGCGTAGATTCGGGTCATGGTCCGGGATGTGCTTCGATGTACGATTCGATCTGATAGCGGTAGGGGATGCCCCCCAGGCCGATGGCTTCGATGCTCATGCTGGCAGCCACGTTGGCGAAATAGGCCGCATCTTCGGGGGATTTGCCAGCCATCCATTCAACCAGGAACGCGGCGGCGAACGTATCACCGGCCCCAGTGGCGTCCACCTCGCGGGCCGGGCGGGTGTGTATCTGACACCGCCGTCCGTGGTGATAAAGCACACTCCCCTTGGCCGCTCGGGTGATAGCAACCACAGGGACAGAATCGATAATGGTGGGAAGGATGCTCATATCACCCACCAGGTCCTGGTCGGAAAAGATGATGGCGTCGAGATAGGGGAGTACACGACCTGCGCTGTACCAGGGGATGGAATACACTTTGCCCTGCAGATCCCATTCCCGCATCCACCCCTGGGGTGTGGCTGCCAGTTTATGATGCGCGTGGAGGGCGATGGCGGGATCCACCTCCTGTGCCACGGGGGCCAACAAGAGCAGGTCCGCCTCATAAATTTCGGGCGGCACTTCATGTTCCATGATGGGAGCAGCTACGGCCAGGACTTGTTGGATGCGGATATCTTTGAAGTAAACGTTGTGAAAGGTGGTGTAAACATCCGTGGGCAAGTTGATGACATGGATACCCTCGGATTCCAGAAAGCGGACATCTTTGGGATGCGCCCGGGTGAGCACGGTGACCTCCGCGCCCAGCCTGCGAGCGGTCACCCCCGAAAAGCTCACGGCCCCGCCAATGGTATAGCCATCGGGCGAGATATCGCGGGTGAGGTGACCGATAATGGCGATGTGCACGTGAGGCTCCAGGACTTCCGGGATGAACGGGGGCGGTTAAGGGGCTGACAAGCGCACGCGACAGGTGGCAACGTGATACGTGAGGACATCAGCATCCTGTGCATCACGTGTTGCGTTTCC
>DRQW01000140.1 GCA_011371305.1 Anaerolineae bacterium
ACCAGGTTGGGGTGACCGATAGCATTTCGGAGGAGCAGTACGCGGAGGCGTACCGGCTGTGTGACAATTACGATGACCGGGTGCAGCAAATCGACATGATCGTGGAGATCGGTCGGGACCTGGAAAAGCTGGTGAAGCATCGGGTCATTGGCTGGACATTGCGCCTCGCCCGGGGGCCCGCATATCGGGCGGGATGGCATGAACTGCAGGATTTCCTGGAAGGGGGGTATCGCGCGTTCCGACGCATGGGCAAGGCCGACAAGTTTCTCAACGCGATCCGCCAGCGGGAGATGACCATCCTCAACAACATCTACCAGGGCAAACCCCATCCATTCGAATGGGAATGAAGGCGTTTTCATCCCTTTAACAAAATTTGTCAAAATGCTGAAAGTAGGGGATAATTGTTGCCGGTAAAAGGCATCAGCAATTTCTCCGTTGGCGATGCTATTGGTGCACGGAGCCATAATCTAGCCGTTTGCTTGGGTCAAAAGTCGTTCCGACGATCCGCGCGCTCACACAGTAGCAAATCTCTCGCCGCTGTTTGCAACCACGTGCACGCACTTCGCTGATGGTTGGGTGGCTGGATTCTCGCCAGCGAAACCCACGAACATAACGTCTCGCCCGGGGTGCGTTGTACTGCCATATTCCTTTTTTGAAAAAGGACTGAATTTGTGAGCATTGCGTCTCCGGAAGCTCTTCAGGTGTCGCCCACTGAAGGGCTTTCTCCGCTTGTTTTGCATCTGCACTGGCGCGCAGCCACAGGTGCGGATGATGTCCCGCGCTTTGTGTTTTGGGCGGAAACGGCCAGTGCGGCGCCGCCTAAACGCCAGCGCGGGCGTCGTGCCGCGCATCCGAAACCCCGCCCGCACCCCTTTGCCCAGCGCGACCCCGGCCAGATCGTGCAGCAACTGCGCCGCTTCGAAGCCTCGCTGGTCACCCTGGGGACCGAGACCTTTGTGTTGATGTTGCCTTCGACGCGCACGGGCCCCTGGCCTTCGCCGGCGTTGCCCCAAAGCTGGGAGATCGATCTCAAAGACCCCCGGCTGGAGCCCTGGATCATCGAAGGGACGCGTGTGCCCTTTGAAAGCGTGCTCGGCATTTTGCGCAACCTCACTTCCTGCGACTGCCCGGACCATTTGATCCTGGGGAGCGACATTTATTTTTGGCAACGGGTGCTGATGCTGGCCCTGGAGATCCTCGCCCATCAGGATTACGTGCCCACCCTGGTGATGCGGCAGGGGCTGGTCGAGGCACGTTGGCGCGTGGTGTTCGAGGCGCCGGAAGTCAAAGATAAGGTCTATAAACTGGCAGCAGCCATGCCTCCGGTCTGTCGGGCAGAATGGCATGAGGAGGCGCCGCCCCCCGCTTCCATCCAACTGATTCAGGAATTCGTCGCCCATACGGTGGATTATTTCGCCCGGACGTGGGGCGCGGCGGCCCCCCATCATATTGGCTATCTGCACAATGGCGAGGGCGTGGCTTCGTGGATGAAAGCGCTGGTGCGGCCCGATGCCGTCATCGGCCCGCCCGACGATCGCCTGCGGCGCTTGATCTCGCAGATCGAGGATTGGCAACGCAATCTGCTTCCGGCCGGCAGCACCCAATATACCATCGCCTTCAAGCTGGAACCTCCCCCTCCCGCACCTCGGGATGAGAAGATATGGCATGTGCCTCCGGGGGGGTGGGAACTGCGTTACTATCTTCGCTCTCGCACGGACCCGAACATATTGGTTCCCGCGGCTCAGGTGTGGCAAACCAAGGAAGAAACGCTCATCAGCCAGGGGTTACGGTTCGATTATCCGCAGGAGAAGTTGTTGGAGGGGTTGGGCAAAGCAGCAAAGATCTTCCCACCCATTGAAAAAAGCCTGCATGTTGCCGCGCCCACCGGCGTGACCTTGACCACGAACGAGGTCTATCAGTTCTTGCGAGAAGCTGTCCCCCTCCTCAAACAGAGTGGGTTCAGCATCATTTTGCCTTCGTGGTGGGAACAGGCAGGCACCCGGCTGGGGCTCAAACTGCACCTTCATCCCACCACGCCCGAGCCGGTCGATATCCTCCAGGCCGATCAGCCCGATAAACCCATCGCTTATCATTGGGAATTGGTGTTGGGAGATACCACCCTGACGCGAGAGGCTTTTGCCGAGCTGGTGAACCTGCGGTCGCCGCTGGTCCAACAGAACGGGCGTTGGTTGCGGTTAGACCCCGAACAGATCGAAGCGGCCGAGCGTTTCTGGCAACGCCACACCTTTGAGGGGCATTTGAGCCTGTTGCACGGGATACGAGTCGCCCTGGCTTTTGATGAACATACCCGGGTTTCAGGATTGCCGGTGCATAGCGTCCAATTGGGGGGCTGGCTGCCCGTGTTGTTGAAGCGTTTGACGGTCGGCGATGAGACATTGCATGGGGCTCCTCAACCTGCGGGCCTGCAAGGGGAACTGCGGCCATACCAGCGTTATGGTGCGGCCTGGCTCGAGGAGCATTATCATCGGGGCTTGGGCGCCATCCTGGCCGACGACATGGGGTTGGGCAAATCGGTCCAGGCCATCGCCTTCCTCCTGCAGGAACAGGCGGAACAGGGAGGCCTTCCCCACCCGACATTGCTGATTTGTCCCACCTCGCTCTTGGGCAACTGGCGACGCGAGATCCTTCGCTTCGGTCCCTCTTTGAAGGTTTATACCCACTATGGGCCCGATCGGGCTCGGGGGCAGGCGTTTGTAGACGCCGTGCAGCATTACGACATCGTGCTCACCAGCTATGCGTTGGCCCGCCGCGACGCCGAGTTCCTCCGCCAGCAACACTGGTTCGGCGTCATCCTCGACGAAGCCCAGACCATCAAAAACCCCAACGCCCAGATCACCCGGGTCGTCAACGAATTTCGAGCGGACTATCGTTTTGCCCTCACGGGCACGCCCATCGAAAACCGCCTCTCCGAGCTCTGGTCCCTGTTCAACTTCACCAATCGGGGCTATCTGGGCAGCAGGGCGAAATTTCGTAAAGAATTCGCCCTGCCCATCGAAAACTACCAGGACCCCATCGCCCTGGCTCGATTGCAACGCATGGTGCGGCCTTTCATCCTCCGCCGCCTCAAAACCGACCCCAACGTCATCCAGGATCTGCCCGACCGCCTGGAGATGGACGTGTATTGCACCCTGACGGAGGAACAGGTCGAGCTCTATCAGAAGGTAGTGGAAGAAGGGTTGCCGCGCATCGCGGATGCCAGGGGAGGCGAACGCCGCATTCATGTCTTCAACCTCCTCACCAAGCTCAAGCAAATCCTCAACCATCCCGTCCAGTATCTTTACACCATCGGCCCCAACCAGATTCCCAAAGAACCTCTGGCCGGGCGCAGTGGGAAACTGGATCGGCTGACTGCCATGCTGGAGGAGCTGTTGGAGGTGGGCGATAAGGCTCTTATCTTCACCCAATTCGCGGAAATGGGCTATCTCCTGGCCGATTACCTGCCCGCCGCGTTGGATACGCCCGTGCTGTATCTGCATGGCGGCGTGCCGGGCCGAAAACGCCAGGAAATGGTCAACCGTTTTCAGGAAGATCCCCACGCGCCTCCCATCTTCATCCTCACCCTCAAGGCGGGTGGCCTGGGCCTGAACCTGACCGCGGCCAACCATGTCTTCCACTACGACCGGTGGTGGAACCCTGCGGTGGAAAAACAGGCAGCAGACCGCATTTTCCGCATCGGGCAAATGCGCAACGTGCAGATTCACAAATTCATCACCGCGGGCACCCTGGAAGAAAACATCCAGGAGATGTTGGAACGCAAACGCCAGCTGGCCGAATCCATCATCGGCACCGATGAAAGCTGGTTGGCCCAGCTCTCGGATGAAGAGCTCGTGGACCTGCTTACCCTGCACAAAGATAAAATCCTCTGACCCATCCCAATCCACCACACACCACCATGCCCCACGCCTGGTCCGACGCCTGGCTCGACGCGCTGCTTGCGTTCTCGCACCCCGGCCGCATGCGCCGCGGGCGACGCTTCGCGAACGAAAAAGCCATCAAAGACCTGGAGATCCTGCCCGGCGAGATCCGGGCTCAAGTCAAAGATGGCCGGAAGACCTACGAGGTGGAGATTCGCTATCCCCCCATCGACGATGCCACATGGGAGCGGATCATCGACAAGCTGGCCAGCCAGGCCCTCTATAGCGCCAAATTGATGCAGGGCGAGATCCCACCCGAGATCATCGAGCTCGTGGAAGAGGCTGGCGCATCCCTCTTCGCCACCGCGGAGAAGCTGGATGCCCAATGCACCTGCCCCGATTGGGAGGTTCCCTGCAAACACATCGCGGGCGTCTATTATTATCTGGCAGAACAATTTGAAAAGGACCCCTTCCTTCTCTTTTACTTCCGCGGCCGTGCCCGGGATGAATTGTTGGACGCGTTGCGCGCCCATCGCGCGCCTAGCCGTCCTGCATCGGAAGAAAAAACCGTCCTACTTTTCAAAGACCCGCCCCTGGAGCAGGTGCTGGAACATTTCTGGGAGATCGGGCCAACCATTCATGAGATCTCCTTCCAACTCACGCCATCAGAAATCCCTCTGCCCCATTTCAAGCGGCTGGGGAGACCCTCGTTTACAGCTCTCGATCTGGAGGCCATTCTCAGGCCGGTGTATGACACGGTGACCGAAACAACCCTCGCCTGGGTCCATCAAAAACCGGAACAAGACCATGACAGAAAGCGCCATTAAAGCCATTCAAGAAGAACTCTTTCGCCATTTCACCCGCTTTGATCTCAATGCTTTACGGGCATTGCTCAAGCTGGTGGGGCATCCCAACCCCAACGAAGTACGCCGCGACGAGGCCATCTTCTACCTCATCCAACAATTGCATAGCAAAACCGCGTTGCGCGAACTGTGGGATAAACTCTCGCCCATCACGCAAAAAGCCCTGAGTTTTACGGTTCACACCACCGAAGGTGTGTATCGGCCCGATCTGGTACGCCTCCGCTATGGCCAGGCGCCCCCGCCCCCGCAAAAATACTGGAGTGGCTACATCCCTTCGGAACTGGACCTCTTCCTGGGCGAAGACAAGCGCATCCTCTCCGAGCTCTATCCCCTGCTGCGGGTCGTCGCGCCCAAGCCCGAGCGCTGGGAGATGCCTGTCCATCCCGAGCCCCCGCCGCGCTACGAATCCATCGGCTTCGAGCGCAGCCCCGGGCCCGAAGCTGGCCTCCAAGACCTGACCATGGTCCTCGCCCTGGTGGGGCAAAAACGCATCCTGGTGAACGACCGCATGCTTCCCACCTTCGAGAGCACGCAGCTTATCCTGGAAAATCTGGCCGCGGGGGATTTTCTTGACCACAGCCGGGTAAAAGACCCCTACGACACCATCAAACCGGTGGGGCTCGTGCGCTTTGTGTTGGGCAGCGGCCTGGCGAAGCTGGGGTCCCGTTCCGGCTACAACACCACCCTCGTGCTCTCGCCCATCGGCTGGGAATGGCTCATACGCCCCAGCTCCGACCTCCTCGTCGATGCCCTGGACGCGTGGACGAACAACACCCTCTTCGATGAGATCGATCGCATCGATCATCTTCGTAACGCGAACAAACCCAGCGACCAGCGCACCCCGCCTGCGGAACGACGGGACAAGATCATCGAAACCCTCTCCTGGAGCCCCCACAACGCCTGGCTCAGCGTGGATGACTTCTTCACCGCGCTCAAACTCTGGCAACATGATTTCGAGGTGGACCCCACCCTCGATGCCATTGACGACATGAACGGGCGCAAGATGAGCATTCACGAGCTGAAGGACCCTTGGCGTGCGGTGCAAGGCGCGTACACCCTGGTCATCCTTTTCGAAATTTTGGGCAGCCTCGGCGCGTTGGACCTGGCCTACACCGAACCCCAACACGCGCCTTCCTTCCTCGAAGCCCCCACCGAAAGCTGGCAGCGCCCCATCACCCCCTACACCCGCTACGATGGGCTCACCTATTTTCGTATCAACCCCCTGGGCGCTTATCTGCTTGGGCACACCCGGCGTTATTACCTCCCCAAATCCATCCTGGAGCGCTTCTACACCATCGACGAAGACCTGGTCTTCCAACCCACGCGCGAGCCCCTGCTCCCTTATCAGAAACAAATCCTCCCTCTGGTGGGCGTCGAAGGAGAGGATGGGCGATTTCGGTTGGAGAAAACCTTGTGGTTAGAGGCCCAACAGTTGGACAACACCCTGAAAGAACGCAAGGAACTGCTGCTCTCCCGCCACGATGGCCCCCTTTCGCCCGTGGTAGAGGACTGGCTGGAGCAAGCCGAAGCCGACAGCACCGCGTTGCGCAAGGGCCGTACCATGATCACCATCCAGGTGCGTCGGCCCGAAGTGCGCAACGCCATCCTCGAAGACCCCGAGCTACGTCGCTATTGCCGTCTACTGGATGACCGCACCCTGCTCATTCCCAGCTCGCGCGAACGAGCCTTCGTTCGCAAAGTCATGCAGTTGGGTTATGGCATGGTCGGGGGCAGTAACGGGAGCAAGTAGGAGAGTCTTATGCTGATCGTTAACGGACGCGTTCTCACTTTTGGCGAAAACCCTCGCCTTATCGAAAACGGTGGCGTGTTGGTACAGGATGGCCGCATCGTGGCCGTGGACTTCAGCCATGTGCTGGAGGAACAACATCCCCACGAAGAGCGGCTCGATGCCCAGGGTATGTTGGTCATGCCCGGGATGATCGTGGCCCACACGCATTTCTATGGGACCTTCGCCCGCGGGCTTTACATCCCCGGCCCGCCCATGAAGGATTTCCCCGAGATTCTGCAGCGGCTCTGGTGGCCCCTCGACCGCGCATTGGATGAGGAAAGCGTGCGTTATTCCGCGCTCGTGCCCATCCTCGACGCCATCCGCTATGGCGCCACCACCCTCATCGACCACCACGCCAGCAATCGCTTCATCGACGGTTCCCTGGATGTCATCGCCGATGTGGTGGATGAAACAGGGGTACGGGCCGTGCTGTGCTACGAGGTGACAGACCGGGATGGGCCCGCGGTGACGGAGGCGAGTATTCGCGAAAACGTGCGGTTTATCAAAAAAGCACGGGCCATGAACCATCCCCGTATTGCCGCCACCTTCGGCCTCCATGCGGCCCTCACCCTGAGCGATGAGACCCTGGACCGCTGTGTCGCGGAGGCCGAAGCCATTGGGCATCAGGGCTTCCACATCCACGCGGCCGAAGGCCCGGCCGACCGCGAACACGCCCTGGCCCGGTTCGGCATCCCCACCATCGAACGCCTGGCCCGACGCGGCATCCTGGGCCCCCACACCATCGTCGCCCATGCCATCGATATCGACGCCTGGGAGATGGCCCTGCTGGCCGAAACGCAAACCTGGGTCAGCCACCAACCCCGCTCCAACATGAACAACGCGGTGGGTGTGGCCGATATCCCCACCATGTTGCGCGGGCATATGAAGGTGGTGCTGGGCAATGACGGATTCGCTAACGACGTGTTCGAGGAAATGCGCGTCGCTTATCTCCTGCACAAAGTCGCGCGAAACGATCCGCGCGTGCTTCCAGCGGACCAGCTCCTGGACATGGTCATGAACCAGAACGCGGCCCTGGCCCAACAATTCTTCGGCCAGACCTTCGGTCGGCTGGAGCCGGGCGCGGCCGCGGACATCATCCTGGTGGACTACGACCCGCCCACCCCCCTGACCGTCGAGAACTTCCCCTGGCACATCATGTTCGGTTTCGATGGCCGCAAGGTGGATACGACCATTGTGGATGGACGCATCCTCATGCGTCATGGCATCATCCCCCATCTGGATGCCGAACGGATCTACGCCCGGTCTCGGGAAGTGGCTCAGGACGTGTGGCAGCGGTTCTGGGCACAATCCGGGTGATTTTGCTTGCGCATGATGGTTTTTCGTTGTCTTTTCTTAACAGTCCAACGGCTGGCTTGCCAGCGCTGGTACGGACGAAAATCGTGGCGGTAACCCGGGATACCTGGAAACCAGGA
>DRQW01000141.1 GCA_011371305.1 Anaerolineae bacterium
GGGCATCAACGGCGTGACGGTGGATCTCTATTCGGGGACGTGCGATTCCCTGACGCCTTCCAGTACGCCGTTGCAATCCACCACGACCGCGAATCATAACGGCCAGGATGGCTGGTACAGCTTCTCGGGCCTGAACGCGGGTGATTACTGCGTGGTCCTGAACGCGGATAACTACGATCCCGGCGGCCCGCTGGTGGGACTCATCGCCAGCCCGGCCAATGCTTCGGGCGACCCCGCCACCGATAGCAACGCTTCGCCCGGGCTCAAGGCGGATGTTTCCCTCAACGCGGATGACGCCACCATCGACTTTGGGCTCTATCCTGCGCCCGCCATCCAAACGGGCCAATGCTATGTCATCGCGGACACAGGCGACTATCTGGGCCGGATCGACTACGCCACGGGCCAGGTGAACGTGCTGGGCAAGGTGGATCCCCCCGACGGGGAGAACCTGGCCATCCGGCCTTCCGATTACACCCTCTTCAACGTGGCCGGGGAGAATACCTCTACGCCTTTGATCACCATCGATGATCAAACCGCGGCTACGACGACCATCAACGCGGATATCGGCCTGGATGATGTGGACGCACTCACCTTTGATCCCTTCAACCAGACGTTGTACGCGGTCAAGGTGGACCCCAACCCCGGCGTGCTCTACACCATCGACCCCGCGACGGGCGCGGTTACCCATGTGGTGGATCTACAAACCCCCTCGCCCGATCCCCTGGATGGCAAAGTAGATCCCCACATCGATGGCATCGCCATCCACCCCAGCACAGGGGTCATGTATGGCGCCTATAGTGCCTGGGCTTCCAAGAGCTATCTGGTCACCATCGATACCAATACCGGGGAACTGACCCTTGTGGGCGGTCCCTCGGGCGATGCGGGCTACACGGGTGTGGACGATATCGAGGACCTCAGCTTCCGGGCCGATGGCACCCTGTACGCCGCGTTGGGCGACCAGGGCGCATTCGGAGATGACCCCAGCGGCAGCTTCGAGGGGCTGGTGATCCTCGATACACAAACCGCCAACGCCACCGCGGTGGGGGAATATGGCGACTATCTGCAGGGCGGCGATGGTTGGGATATGGAAGCCCTGGCCTGTGCCGTGCCCCCGCAATACGCCAGCCTGGGCAACTTTGTCTGGTGGGACCTGGACGAGGATGGGATTCAGGATGATGGCGAGCCCGGGATTCAAGGGGTCACCGTCACCCTGAAGGACGCGAACAACAACACGGTGGGCACCACGACCACCGACGCGGATGGCGCGTATCTCTTCGACAACTTGACCCCCGGCGATTACACCGTCGTCTTCACCCTGCCTGGCAACGACTGGAGCTTTAGCCCGCAGGATCAGGGCGGCGATGACACCAAGGACAGCGACGCGGACCCGAACACGGGGGAAGCCAGCGTGAACCTGGCGCCGGGCGAACATGACCTCACCATCGATGCAGGGATGACCATTCCCGCCAGCTACACCATCACCAAAGAAAACACCACCGCGGCTTCCGACATCGCACCCGGCGATCCCGTCAGTTTCACCATCACCATCGAAAACACAGGCGCGACCTGGCTGGTTCAGATCCCCCTGCGGGATGAATACGACCCCGACTACCTCACCTATGTGGACGCGAATCCTGCTTCGGATGATAACAACGATGATGGCGTCATCGACTGGAGTGACCTGACCGCTAGTTTGGGCCAGGACCTGGCCCCGGGCGAGAGTTTCACGGTGGTGGTGAACTTCACCGCGAAGGAAACCACCGAGAATCTGCCCGACCATGAGACCATCAACACCGCGATCGCACACGATGTGATGGCCGATCCCGATGGGACCAACGGCCCCACCACGGCTTCGGCCCTGCCCAGCCAATCGGACGATGCGGCGGTCAACATCGTGAATCCTGTTAGTGAATCCATGCACGGGTTCTGGGGCCTGGCTGCGGGCAACGCGGTGCGGTTGCGCTGGCAAACCGCCAGCGAGCTGGATGTGCTCGGCTTCCATGTGCTGCGGCGCATCGATGGTGGCCCCTTCGAACAGATCACTGCGGCCCCCATCTTCGCCCGCTACGCCGGCGCGGATCGCAGTGGCCATTACAGCTTCCAGGATCGCGGTGTTTCGGGCGGTCAAGTCACCTATGTGCTGGAAATCATCCATCTGGACGGCAGCGTCGAGCGTTACGGCCAGGTGGTGATCGATATGTCAGAAATCAACTCATCTTCCATCCTATTTCCCAATCCCTAACAGGAGTTTTTAACCCATGAAAGGAAGCTTCACCCACCGATTTTCGTTTCGCACAGTAGCCCTTGTGATGGGCGTGCTGGCGCTGGTCCTGTTCGCACAGATGACCGTCAGCCACGCCGATCCCCCCGACCCCAACGCCCCTCAGGGCGCCTCCACCCTGGGCGACTTCGTCTGGCATGACAGCAATGTGAATGGTGTCAAGGACGAAAGCGCGGAGTGGGGCTCCTCCGGCATCGACGGGGTCGTGGTCAACCTCTATCAGGATGACCTGGACGGTGTGTTCGAGCCGGGCACGGACGACACCCTGGTCGCGACCATGACCACGGGCGACGACAGCAACACCAGCGGCACAGAGCATGGTTGGTACGATTTCGTCGTCACGGCCAACGGCAACGCCTATTGGGTTGAGATCGATGACAGCAACTTCGATCCCGGCGGCGCACTGGAAAATTACGTCTATACCGGCAATCTGGCGAGCAATGCCTACAACGGCGCCGAGCCCCGGTTCGTCTATCTGGGCGATCCCATCATGGATTACAACGATGCGGACTTCGGCTATGCCCTGGCTGGCATTCAGCTGGTGAAGACCGCGGGCAATGCGGCCGATGGTGAGGTGGAATATATCGAAGGCGCGCAGCAGGTCACCTTCAAATACACCTACACCAACACGGGCGAAACCTATCTCTCGAACATCGTGGTGACCGATGATAACGGCACGCCCGGCGACACCAGCGACGACTTCACCGTCTGTACCATCAGCGGCCCTCTGGCCCCTGGCGCTTCGGGTACCTGCACCGCCACCCGCCTCATCTCCTCCGATATGACCAACACCGCCACGGTGACCGCGAACCCCACCGACGGTAGTGGCAACGATCTGCCTGGCAACGATGTCTCTGATGAGGACGACGCGGTGGTGGATGTGGTCGCTCCCGCGATGCAGTTGGTGAAGACCGCGGGCAGTGCTGCGGATGGCGCGACCTGGTACATCAATTCGGGCGACGACGTCACCTATCACTACACCGTCACCAACACGGGCGACACCTATCTTTCTAACATCGTGGTGACCGATGATAACGGTACGCCCGGCAACACCAACGATGACTTCACTGCCTGCACCATCGCAGGGCCGCTGGCCCCCGGTGCCTCTGCGTCGTGTGATTACACCGTGTCCAATGTCACGGCTGATGTCACCAACACTGCTACCGCCACCGCGAATCCCACCGACAGCAACGGCAACGACCTGCCCGACATCAACGACGTCTCCGACAGCGATGACGCCACGGTTGTGCTCTACGCCAGCCTGGGTGACTTCGTGTGGGAGGACCTGGATGCGGACGGTGTGCAGGATGCGGGCGAGCCTGGTTTGGATGGAGTGACGGTGGAGCTGTTCAAGTCGGATGGCACGTCGATGGGGACGACCACGACGGCCAACGGCGGGCAGTACAGCTTCGACAATCTGGTGCCTGGGGACTACTACGTGGTGTTCACGCTGCCCAGTGGGTACGTGTTCAGCCCGCAGGATCAGGGCGGTGATGAC
>DRQW01000142.1 GCA_011371305.1 Anaerolineae bacterium
GCCCGCCGTCGGACTGCTATGAAAATAGATTTCGGTAGACCGGGAAACCGGGTAGACCAGTAGACCGGGTGGAGGAGCGAATCGGCCCGGTTTCCCTGGTTTCCAGGTATCCCGGGCTACCGCCACGATTTTCGTCCGTACCGGCGCTGGCAAGCCAGCCGTTGGACTGCTATGAAAATAGTGCCTTGGCGCTGATTAAGAAACGATCGTTAGGCCCACGTTGGGCGAAGTGCCAACGAGCGTGAAACGTGATGCGTGAAACGTGAGAACTGACGCATCACGCATGACGCATTACGGAATCGGCTTCCCGTGCCCACGGGGCCGGAAATCATTTTCAATAGAAAATGCAGATAAAAATTCAACAATCTGCAAAAATCTGCGTTGCGAAGCATCCGCGCAAATCAGCCTTCCCATTGTCGTATCGGTAAGCTCCATCAGTGTCGCCTGTCCCCCGATACCTCCATCTTCATAAACCCTGAATCTCGCATAGCATCATGGACCAACCCTTTCGCTTTTCCCTCTACCTGAAGCGCCTGGCCCGACGCTGGAAGCTTATCTTGGTTCCTCCCCTCATTGCTATACTCATCGCCATTCTCTTCTCCTGGCTCACCCCTGTCACCTATACCGCCACCAGCGTCATGGTCGCGCCCAAGCCCCAACTGGTTTGGCGATGGGACAACAAAGTCTATGATGTGGTGGATTTGCGTTTCGACTGGCGTTCGGAAGTGATGCCCCTGGTGAAAACGCAGAAAACCGCGGAACTGGCCCTGGAGCAGGTGGGCGATCAATTAACCCGCACCTACACCCCCCAGGAGATCTTGAACGCCACCTCGGTGAAAGGAGGTGCCGGCTCCACCTTCACCATCCGGGTGAAAGCATCCAATCCCCAGGACGCGGCCCTGTTGGCCAATGCTCTGGCCCAGGCCCTGCCCGAAGTCATCGCCGACATCTATGCTGGGAGCATGGAGGCTTTCACCCAGGCCAAAGCCGATGTGGAAGCCAATTATAACGAATGGACCGCGCGTTGGGAGGCCTTTCGTGCCCAATATGGTATCGGCCTGGGATTCACAGGCGACCTGGCGGGCGTGGGTGACGAGCAACTGTTCGGCAATCAGGCCGCGATCAAACAGACGCTCACCATCAAAAGCTCCGAAGTCGCGGACCTGACCGTGTTTCGGGACAAAGTCGCCCTGGCTTTGCAAGGATTGGCCGAGGGGAAAACCGAAGATGCCCACCTCGCGTGGTTGGATTCCCCATGGCTGGCCCGTTATGGTCTGACTTACGAAGAATTACAAACCCTCCCATCCGACGACCTCCGTGCTACATTACAAAACCTGATGACCCAGGTAGAAGCGGACCTCGAAGCCGCCAACGCCGACCTGTTGGCGTTACAAAACCAGGTGGCCGAGATCCTTACCCAGCGGGAGAACATTCAGCGCACACGTAATGTGTGGTACGATTCAATCAAGGCTCTGGAAAACAAGATGGTTGAATTGGAAGTGAAACGCATTGTGGAAGGACAACGGGTGCATCAGGTGGGCCAGGCCACGCCACCGGAAAAACCTTCCCAACCCAACTGGCCCTTGAACCTGGCCCTGGCCCTGATGGCCGGGTTGCTGGCAGGCTTCTTCCTAGCTGTCCTCGCCGTCTATTTCGAGGGCGAAGCCCCACCCTCTCCCTGACGCAAGATTGAATACCCGCCTCTCCCGCGGCTTGCTATGGGGCCTTGTCCTGGGGCTGGCCATGCTTTTGGGCGCCCGCTGGCTACAAACCACTCCCCCTTGGGGCGCGCCCGACGAACCAGGCCACTTCCTTTATGTCGAACTATTTGCCGAACTGGGCCGGCCACCCCAACCAGCGGATGTTATCCCCGCCCACCGGCGGCGCATCCTTACCAGCATGGCTGTCCATGCCTGGCAGGCATATGTGCATCCTCAAGCCCCCCCCACGCCTTTGGAGCAAGATCCCATCCTCCTTGCCAGCGGCTCACAGATCGGACAAAAACCGCCCGGCTACTATGCCCTGGCCGCTTACTGGCTGCGGCTGCTTCCTCGCTGGCAAGAACGTCCCCTTGCCGCGCAGTTACGGTGGCTACGCTGGCTCTCCCTCGCGCTTCATTTGTTAACCAGTGGGGTAGCCATGTTCCTGGCCACCCGGCTGTGGCCTGCCACACCGCACCGGGCGTTGGGCATAGGGATGCTCGTAGGGTTATTGCCGATGGTGGGGTTCATCGGCACCAGCGTCAATAACGACGCCCTGACCATGTTTTGGGGCGCGGTGGGGTTCACGGGCCTGGCTCTGGCCCGCTCGAAGAAAGCATGGGGATTTACCCTCCTGTGGATCGGCATAGGGCCTTGGCTGTTGGACCTGGGGTTGCTTTTTCTGTGGCCTCTGGCGACGATGAAGGGCGCGTGGACGGGGTTAAGAAATCGTTGGGGTTTCAGCTCGCACAGACGAAGCATAGCCATACTTGTCGCAAGCCTGAGCCTTCTCTCCATCCTGGTCCTTCTTCTGCCCAATCCACGTTGGGCTGCGGGCTGGCGCAGGCACAATCTGCATCGCAGCCGGGACCAAGGGCAGCTCTATCTGGAAGCTGCGAAAACGCCCGCCCGCCTCAGCCAAACCCTCAGCGGCCTGATCATTGTCCGACGCCAGGGCCAGCCGCTGGCATTGGAGGTTGAGGTATCGGGCGAGGGTGAAGCACTGACCCTACTCGTGCGCGAGGATGGCGGTCGAACCGAAACCCAATGCCCCCTGACCACAACCCCACGCATATGCCGAATCTCCCACACCCTTTCCTCCCAGGCCCACTTCGTGAGCGTTCAGCTCATCCTACCCGCGGGCCATGCCCATGTCCGAGTCAAATTACGAGACGCCGCCGGTTGGTCCCTCCTCCTCAATGGCCACGGTGCTTATCCTGCCCCCATCGGCGATCCCCTTTTCACCTGGCTGGAAAAACGCCTTCCCCTCCCCGCAGGTTACTTTAGTCGGGTGCTGTACGGCCAGGTATGGGATGTCCCCTCGCTCATACGTTACGCGGCGTATGGGGGTTTCACCTGGGCCAGTTTTTGGGGCTGGTTCGGCTGGCTGACACAACCCTACCCATGGTGGGTGTATGGCGGGCTGGCCGGGGCGACTCTGTTGGCCGTCATCGGGCTTTGGCAAAAGGTCATGGTCCGAAATCGGGACAAGATGGGTGAAGTCCTGTGGCTGGCTGCGGCTGCGGCTGTGTTCATCAGCATCCAGGTATTTGCGCCCATGCTGGGACAGGCGTGGCAACCCCAGGGGCGTTACCTTTTCCCTGCCCTGGTCCCCATCACATTGCTTCTCTTCCTGGGCTGGGAAACATGGGTTCCCGAACAACGTCGAAATTGGCTCTTGGTATGTCTTCTGCTGGGGCTCATCACACTCAATTTCCTGGCATGGCGTGGGTGATCCATCCAGTGCGTCATCCCCCACCATCGACTTCACCCATGCGTAATCAGCGCATCTCAGCCCAAAGAGGCAAATGATCGCTAACATCCACATCCGAAACCACCCCGGATGCCAGGGGGACCATGCCCCGGGCAAAAAGATAATCCATGATCACCCCCGTGTTGAAGACCGACACTGTGACTCCGGCCTCCGCACTCATCCACGCCAATCCTGCTTGAGCCATGGTGTCCAGGAGCGTGGCCTGTTCCCATGGCGTCACCGTATTAAAGTCCCCACCGATGACCACAGCGGACGCGTCCGGTTCAACATCGGCCAGAATCGTCTCGAGCTGATCCAGCCGTTGCGCGGGCGGCATGATTGAGGTCTCAAGATGGGTGTTATAGACCAGCACCGAACGTGTGGGGGTTTGAACCCACGTCCGTATCGCAATGCGCGTTTGCCCGTTGCGCGGGCTGTAGTGGGGTAAAAGGAGTTTGCCATCACCGGTCAAAGGCCAGGGGCTGAGGATGGCCAGGCCGAAATCACGACCATGGCGAGGATGGATGGACGCCGGATAGTACACATAATTCCAACCCAGTGCTCGCGCGACAGCCTCGGTTCCCCTCTCATCCATTTCCTGCAGCAGAACCGCGTCCGGATTTTGCAACCCGGGCGACTCCTGCAGGATGCGCGTGGCCTGCTTGACCCCGCGCGCATATTTGATATTCCAGGTGATCACCTTGAACACATCATCATCCCGTGTTTCGGCCGAGGCATAGGCACCCACATACCGAGGCCCGGTCAGCGCCAAATAATTGGGCGTGACCGCGCAACTGGCCAAAAATAGAATGAGGATGAAAAGTGGGAAGAAAACGCGAAGGCTACGAGGCATGAGCACGTCTGGGAGAGCGATGGGACGAAAAACGCCCGGCGACGGAGGTCACCGGGCATAATCCTACACGATAATAGGAGTTAATCACAAGGAAGTCATCAGTCGCGCTCGGCCAGCTCCAGCGTGCGACGAATGATTTCATCCTCCTCGGTTTCTTGATACCATGCCTTTTTCTTGCGCTTCTTTTCCTTCCGCTTCGATCGTTTCTCCTGCGCCCGCAACAGCGCCAGTTCAAAGGGAGAAAGGACCTCCTCTTCCTCTTCGGCGGCCATATCGGGCTCAGCCACCTCTTCGGGCTCTTCGGGCTCTTCCGGTTCGGGCTCGGGCAGGAGATTCTTCATCGAGAGATCAATCAACCCACGACGGCGGTTGATTTTGATCACCTCCACCTGGACTTCCTGGCCCTCTTGGACCACATCGCTGGGATGTTTCACAAAGTCGTGGGCCATTTCCTTCACATGCACCATACCATCGTAGCCCACGCCGATATCCACAAACGCGCCATAATTCGTAATACGGGTGACGGTCCCAGTCAGGACTTCACCCACTTCCAGATCGCGAATCGTGCGAGTGCCAGGGGGCAAAAGGGTCAGGCTGATGCGATTGTGCGCTTTATCCAACGCCTTGATCCAGGCAGTCACTTCCTGGCCCACCTTCAGCACATCCTTGGGAGACTTAATCCGACGCTGGCTCATTTCCGAAACATGGACCAACGCGTCGGTACCCACGCCGATATCAATGAACGCGCCGAAATCGGTGAGACGTTTGACGCGCCCTTGCACCTCCTGGCCCACAGCCAGCTTACGCACAATGCGCTTTTTGGGCAGGACCTTGATTTGTGGTTCGTTTTGAGATGGATTGGGTTGATCAGACACGTGATTAACTCCTTCGATTAGACTTTTCCAGGTTCCTTCGTAAAGCGCCCATGCGACGCAAAAACCAAACGCGTCAGGACACTCAACGAGATGATTGCAAGCAATAATCTTATCCTTTCATGGCCCGATCTGTCAAACTCACACCCCTTGCATAACCTCCCGTTTTTCATGGAACCTGTCGCCTCCCTCGTTCGTCCCAATCCATGACAATGCAGGATAAGAGCGCACTATGCTATAATGAAGCGTTGACAATCCAGAAATCCTATCAAGCAAACGCACCATGTTCAAAAACCTGCTCAAGAAAGTCGTTGGCGATCCCAGCGAGAAGTTTATTAAACAAATCCAACCCATCGTTGATGAGATCAACAGGCTGGAACCGGAAATGAAGCGCCTCAGTGACGAGGCGTTACGAGACCAAACCGATATCTTCCGCCAAAAAATCCGCGAAGAAACCGCGCCCTTGCGGCAAGAGCTGGAAAACCTGCGCGGGATGCTGGAAAAAGCCGATGATCCCAGCGAGATCGATCGGCTCAAGCGTCAGATCGAACGCGTGGATGAAGACCTGCGCCAGTTGGAAGAAGATATCCTCATGGAGATTCTCCCCCGGGCCTTCGCCGTCGTGCGCGAGGCCGCGGTGCGCACCCTGGGCATGCGCCATTACGATGTCCAGCTCATCGGTGGCATTGTTTTGCATAAAGGGAAGATCGCAGAAATGAAGACGGGCGAGGGGAAAACCCTGGTCGCCACCTTGCCCCTCTACCTGAACGCGCTTACGGGCCGGGGGGTGCATCTCGTTACCCCCAACGACTACCTCTCGAAGTACGGCGTGCAGTGGATGGGGCCCATCTACCATTTCCTGGGCGTCAGTGCCGCGGTCATCCAAAGTGGCACCGGAGACCCTGACAAAGGCTCCTTCATCTACGATCCCGATTTTCCCAACGAAGATGATCGCTTCCGTAACCTGCGACCCATTACCCGC
>DRQW01000143.1 GCA_011371305.1 Anaerolineae bacterium
ACCGGGGTGAGCGAATCGGCCCGGTTTCCCTGGTTTCCTGGTTTCCAGGTGTACCGGGTTACCGCCCACGATTTTCGTCCGTATCGGCGCTGGCAAGCCAGCCGTTGGACTGCTATGAAAATAGCATGATCGTCGGTGGCGAAAAGATCGTCAGACCTACGTTGAGCAACTCTGCCATGGTGCGTATTGCGTACTGCGTATTCCGTCCAGTCGTCGCCACGCAATACGCAATACGGAATACGAGATCAGCTTCCTGCGCCAACCTGGCCGCGTGGTATTTTCGTCGGTATCGGCGCGTGGCCGTGCGTGGTGCATGTTCCGGAAATTGCTCCATCATCCGCTCTGCATTTCCCTCCCATGTCCGGAGATCTCCTAGCTCTTGAACTCACCTTTGTCGAGCTATTGCTGCTGGTTTTTGTGGTGGCCATGGTCGTCCACCGCATCCGGGTGCCCTACACCGTCGCCTTGGTGTTGGTGGGGTTGGCCCTTTCCTTCCAGCAGGCCATTCAGGTCGAACTCACGCCAGAAATCATCCTGTTGTTGTTTTTGCCGCCCCTGGTGTTCGAGGCAGCGCTGCACATCGACTATCCAACCTTTCGTAAAGTGCTCACCCCCGTGTTGTTGCTGGCGGTGTTTGGGGTGCTGATCACCGTGGGGATCGTGTATGGATTGTTGCAGAGTACAGGGCTGTTGGACTGGCGTGCCGCGCTGATCTTCGCCTCCCTCATTGCAGCCACGGATCCGGTCGCAGTGGTGTCGCTGTTCAAGGTTTTGGGAGCGCCTCGACGCCTGGCTACGCTGGTGGAAAGTGAAAGCCTGTTCAATGACGCCACCACCATCGTCACCTTTCATCTGGTGCTGGCCGCGACCCTGAGCCATGGCGGTGCAGAAACCGGCAGGGATTTTCTCCAGGCCGTTCAGCAATTTCTGTTGGTGTCCTTGGGCGGGATGGGTATCGGTGTGGTCGCGGGCGTGTTGGCCAACCATATCTTCGCGCGGGTGGATGACCATCTCATCGAGATCACCCTGAGCACGATAATCGCCTATGGTTCGTACCTGCTGGCTGAGCAATTTCATCTCAGCGGAGTACTGGCTGTGGTGTTTGCAGGCATGCTCATCGGCAATCGTAGCGACCGGAACATGTCGCCGACGACGCGCATGGTGTTGATGAATTTCTGGGAGTACATCGCGTTCCTCGCCAACAGTTTGGTGTTTATCCTTATCGGCATGGAGGTGGTTTTCCCTCGGTTGGAAGGCCATTTGCTCGCGTTGCTGGCAGTGGCTCTAGCCGCGGTGCTGCTCAGCCGGGCTGTGGCGGTGTATGGGTTAAGTCTGGTCAGTCGGGTGTTGCGTAATCGGGTGCCCATCCCATATCAGCACGTGCTGTTCTGGGGTGGGCTGCGCGGCGCGGTGAGTCTGGCTCTGGCGCTGAGCATTCCCCGATCCTTTGCCGGCCGTGAAACGATTCTCACGCTCACGTTCGCGGTTGTGTTCTTTACCCTCTTGGTGCAGGCCACCACCATCAGCGCCCTGCTGCGTCGGCTCGGGCTCGCAGGCCCGACGGAAGAACAACTTGCCTATGAGCGGATTCACGCCCGTTTGCTGGCCGTTCGTGCCGCCTACAATCGTTTGGAGAAAGAATACCAGCAGGGTATGGTGGACCCTGCGGCCTGGAAAGCTATCGAGCCCGAGTTGAACGCCCGGATTCAGGCTTTGAAGCAAGAGCTGGAGGCGTTTGCCGCGGCGCATCCCGATCTGGCTGTGAAGATCACCACGTCCTTGCGTCGTGAGGCGCTAATCACGCAGCGGGCCGCGATTTTGGACCTGAACCGGGAAGGGGTGATCAGCGACGAGGTGGCCCGCGAGCTGATGGCCGAGATCGATGCCGAACTGGATGAATTGAGACGCCGTCCCGCTTCCTATCCTGTGACCAAGCACGCATAAGCGCGTGGTGTCGAAAACCTATTCCCAAACCTACAAAACCAAAATCGAGGTAATCTCATGCCACAAGCCCCTTTTCTCCCCTGGGATCAAACACCGGATCCTCGTGCATTGCTTAAAGAAAGCGACCCAGAGGTCTTTCAAGCCATCGAGCAGGAGCGCCGCCGTCAGCAAGATCATGTCGAGCTCATCGCCTCGGAGAACTATGTAAGCCCGGCGGTGCTGGCCGCGACTGGCTCGGTGCTTACCAACAAGTACGCGGAGGGCCTGCCCGGCGCCCGTTATTATGGCGGGTGTGAGTATGTGGATATCGTGGAGCGGCTGGCCATCGAACGGGCGAAAAAGCTCTTCGGCGCGGAACATGCGAATGTCCAGCCCCATGCGGGCGCGCCAGCCAACATCGCGGCTTACATGGCGTTGCTCAAGCCCGGCGATACGGTCCTGGGCATGAAGCTGGACCATGGCGGGCATCTCACCCACGGCGCGAAGTTCAATCTCAGCGGCAAAATCTGGGACTTCCACTTTTATGGCGTGGATCCCAAAACGGAAATGCTCGATTACGACGCGATCCGCGAGCAAGCCAAAGCGGTGCGTCCCAAATTGATCTTGGCCGGGGCCAGCGCGTATCCCCGTTTCATCGATTTTAAAGTCCTGCGTGAGATCGCAGATGAGGTTGATGCCTATCTCATGGTGGACATGGCCCACATTGCCGGGCTGGTCGCGGCCAAACTCCATCCCGATCCCGTGCCCTACAGCGATGTTGTCACCACGACGACCCACAAGACCCTGCGCGGCGCCCGGGGGGGCATGATCCTGTGCAAGGCTGCCTGGGCGCGCAAGGTAGATAAAGCTGTCTTCCCCGGCCTGCAGGGCGGCCCGCTCATGCATCAGATCGCGGGCAAAGCGGTGGCCCTGGGCGAAGCGCTGCAACCCTCCTTCAAGGTCTATGCCCGGCGTGTCCTGGAGAATATGCAGGCCATGGCCGATGAACTGGCTGCGGCCGGGTTGCGGTTGGTCTCGGGCGGCACCGACAACCACCTGGCGTTGGTGGATGTGACGCCATTTGGCATCGGTGGTGCTGTGGCCGAGGAGGCCTTGGGCCGGGCGGGCATCACCGTCAACAAAAACCTGATCCCTTACGACCAACGCAAACCCATGGACCCCAGCGGCATTCGCGTGGGGTCCCCCGCGATGACCACGCGCGGCCTGGGTGAGGCTGAATTCCGCCAGATCGCCCGCTGGATGGTGGACATCCTGCACCATCCGAACGACGAAGCCCTGGCCCAGCGCATCCGTAAGCAAGTGCAAGAGCTCCTGGCCGCGTTCCCTGTACCGGGGTAATCTTCCTTTGGCAGCTCAACACGGATAATTGCGAACACGGATAGCATCTTTTTGCGTGCCTTCGTACTTCATCTCCTCCCCCTGAGCCTGGCTCGGGGGGAGGCCGCGGGGGACATGTTTTCGCGGCATCGGAAGGAAGGTTTGGGTCAACGAGCTAACCGTGACCCAATTCAGGCAACCGTACTTGACCTTATCATCCCGCGCGGCTAAGATTATGGGTCACCTCAAACCCTACATGCGTTGATGTCTATGATGACTACGCTTCGAGCCATTTTCAAAACCATGCGTCCCAAACAGTGGACGAAGAACGTGGTGGTTTACGCGGCGTTGGTCTTTGACGGGAAGTTTCTTGAGCTTCCTTTGTTTCTGAAGACCACCGCGTTGTTCGCACTTTTTTGCCTGATTTCCAGCTCGGTCTATTTGCTAAACGATCTGGCGGATATCGAGAAGGACCGGCAACATCCTCAGAAACGGCACAGACCCCTGGCTTCGGGGGAGCTCCAGCCCCGTTACGCGGTCTTCGCTACCATCGTGTTGGTCCTGTTTTCTCTGCCCGCGGCCTGGTTATTGGACCCCCTGGCCGGGTTGTTCTTGGCGGCATACTTCGTGATGAACGTGGCGTATTCCTTCTGGCTGAAGCACATGGTCATCCTGGATGTGTTCACCATTGCCGCGGGCTTCGTGTTGCGGGTGGCCGCGGGGGCGGCGGTGGTGCAGGTGGAACGCTTTTCTCCCTGGCTGTATGTGTGTATCACCCTGCTGGCGCTGATCATCGCCCTGGGCAAACGCCGGGCCGAGCTGGTGGCTTTAGAGGGGGATGCAGGCAATCATCGGGCGATTCTGGATGAATATAACCTGAATTTCCTGGACCATCTCATCAGTCTGACCACGGGCGCGACCGTGGTGGCTTATTCCCTTTATACCTTTTCGGCCCAGAACCTGCCCGAAAACCACCTGATGATGCTCACCATCCCCATCGTCATCTATTTCCTCTTTCGTTACCTCTATCTCATTCACGTGCGGCAACTAGGCGGCGCGCCTGATGAACTCATTTTCAAAGACAAACCGCTTTTTTTCTCCGCGGCCTTTTGGGCCCTGGCCGTGGTCGTGATCCTCTACGTCTCGAATTATCATCCCTAAACTCAAGGCAGTTTGAAACCAAAGTTTTTTCTCTTGCCTCCGTTCGGAGCGAAACCTCCCGAGCTTCCTGTGTGAAGCCCTATGGGCTGCTGAAGTAGCCCCAAAGGAGCTGTACGGCTCGCTAGCCCGAGGGGCCAGGGCACAAAAGGAAGTAAAAACCGGACTTTGAAAATGACTTCAGTTTAAGTGTGGCGTTGTGTAAACTCCTTCCGGGTCACGTTAGGCTGAAGAAGCGAAGTGACCGAAGCATCTAGCGAGCGAAGCGGACGCAACCTACTTCCTTTCAGCCTGTCTCTACCCATTCCAATTTCACCCCTTCCTTCCGGGCCAATTCCTCCAGCATCCACGCCAACTCCGCCGGCATCTCATTGATCTCCACTCGCCATGATTTCACTTCTCCATGCCTCTTCATCTCCTCGTATAACTCATTGCGAATGACCGTGATGGCCACCCCCTTCTCCGTCATGTTCATCTGTTCCCAAGGTATGTACAACACCTTCAACCGCGTCCCATCGTTCAAAACCAACGTGGTCCGCATCGCCTGGCGAAGATAGTCATGCAATTCGGGATGCACCGGCTCCAGCCCAGGGGGGATCAGGGCCTTGGGCACATAGTAAGGCGCACAAACACGCACCTTCATCCCCTGCGCTGCAAAATACTCCCGCACCTCCTTCCGCACGCGGCGCATCTCCCCTTGACTGCTGG
>DRQW01000144.1 GCA_011371305.1 Anaerolineae bacterium
CACGGCTCATGCCCTCGGGTAAAATCGCGATGGACTCGCATCCCAGCAGGTTGGAGTCGTACGCACCCCCGCGGCAGTAGTTGCCCGTGGAGGGCCACACGGCCTTGTGATAGGTGGGATCGAACTGGCCTGTGGTCAGCCGGGGAACCAGGCAGCCGAAGGCCGCGCCCACCTTGTGCGCGCCTGTGGGGAACCACTTGCCGATGAGGGTGATGATCCGGGCGTCCACGCCGGTCAGTTCGCGGGGATATTCCATGTAGTTGACGCCGTTGAAGCCGCCGCCGAAGGGCACGGGCTCGTTCTTCCAGGTGATACGGAAGAGATTGAGGGGGTTCAGGTCCCACAGGCCCACGCGCTTGAGCCGGGCCTTGATCTTGTCGGGAATCCGTTCGGGATGGCGTTGTTGCTCGAAGGTGGGGATGATGATGTTGCGTTCCCGGGCCCGCTCGATGGCGTGCTCCAGCCAGGTTTCGTTGTGTATGCTGAGATCAATCAGGTTGTATTTTGACATGGTAGGAAGAGGCATCTAGGGTAGGATTGTGAAATATTGGATGTGTTTTGGACGGATAAGGAGAAAATCACGACGATCTATGGTCAGGATGTGACGCACATGCAATCGTTCGGCCATAGCCACAATGCTGGCATCGACGAAGTCAAGGTTTGCATCGGCATATTCGGCTAAAAGCGTGTTGATGCGAGGCAGGTCCTCGGGGTTTAGCGAGACCAGGACGAGATCGGTGAGGAGGTCTTTCAAATAGGCTCGCATTTGGGCATGCCCCAGACGCGCCTGCAGAAGATAAGCCAGTTCGACGATCACCGTATCAGGAAGCAGGGGTTCCAGGCCGGGCGTTTGCAGGGCTTCGACGGCGTCCTTGTGGTGCATGTCACTGGCATCGAAAAGGGCATACAGAAAGCCGGTGTCAACCAGGGCGATCATAGCGTCTCTTTTTCCTGGTACTTTTGCAAGATAGCGCCAGCGACCAGATCATGAACGCGTTCCGATATATCGTGATGGCCCGAATTGGCTGTGCCAGCCAATCGTTTCAGCGTTTCGACCCCGCGGCCACGTTGCGGGGCGATCAGCTCGAAGGGAATGGCTCGACGATGGACAACCTGGCGCAGATACAGCGTGATGGCCTGGGATGTGGTCAAGCCGATTTGCGAGAATATCTCCTCGGCTTCCTTCTTCAGTTCGGGATCCACACGGGCGGTGATGACAGCGGTCTTGGGCATGAGTCTGACCTCCTTATGCAGCGATTGTATAATCATTGTATGACAAATCGCTACACATTGTCAATCATCCAAAGCCCTTCGCACGTCCTCCAGACTCGGGCGAACGTGATAGGGCTGTGCGCCCGTCAGCTCGGCCCCCTTCATGGCGCTGGCCACGTCCTTCAGACCGCTGCCCGTGCTGAGGACGACGATGCGTTCCTCGGGCGAAACGAGGCCCAATTCCACGGCTCGGCGCAGGCCCGCGTACGCGGCTGCAGCCGCAGGCTCCGCAAACACCCCCGTCATCTGCGCCAGCTCGGGGATGGCCCGCAGGATGGCTTCGTCGCTGACTGTCACAAACGCGCCCTGGCTCTCCCGCACCGCGCGCATGGCCTTCAGCCGGTCCCGGGGCAGGCCCGCGCTGATGCTGTCGGCCACGGTGCGGGCCTGGATGGGCGGCTTGGTCAACACGTCCTCGCCTCTCTCCCAGGCTTCGGCCAGGTAGTTGCTGCCCTCGGCCTGTACGCCGATGAGGCGGGGCATGCGGTCGATCCAGCCGAGCTGCATCAGGTCATACAGGCCCTTATAGACGCCGCCGATGATGCAGCCATCCCCGACGGGAACGAAGATGACATCGGGCGCGTCCCAGCCAAGCTGCTCGCAGATCTCGTAGCTGACGGTTTTCTTGCCTTCGGACATGTAGGGATTGTAGCCCGTGTTGCGGTTGTACCATCCGAAGGCATCCGCGGCTTCCAGGCACAGGTCGAACGCATCATCGTAGGTGCCTTCCACCAACAACACCCGGGCGCCGAAAGTGAGCAATTGCGCGATCTTGGCCTGGGGCGCGCTGGCAGGAACGAAGATGACGGTGGGATAACCGACGCTGGCGGCCAGGCCCGCGAGCGCGGCCGCGGCGTTGCCCGTGCTGGCGGTGGTGATAACCGACGCGCCCGCTTCACGGGCCTTGAGAATGGCGATGACGCTGGCCCGGTCCTTAAAAGACGCAGTGGGCTCCCGCCCGTCATCCTTGACCCACACATGCTTCAGGCCCAGGCCCGCGGCCAGCCGCGGCGCTTCATACAGCGGCGTCCCCCCTACGGTCAGGGGCGGGACAGCCGCGTCGGACGCCACGGGCAGCAGGGGTTTGTAGCGCCAGAGGGTCGGATCGGGGTCCGCGGCCAGGGTTTCGGGCGTGATGGCGCGGGCAATGGCGTCGTAGTCATACACCACGTCGAGGATGCCCTCGTTGCCGTGGTCGGGACAGACGTATGTCACCTCGTCGGGGGAATACGTCTTGCCGCAGACCATGCATTGTAGGTGTTTGATGTGATTCATGAGGGCGCTATCCCATGACGATGTGGGTGCCCGATTCACCGCGCAGGGCCTTGGCCAGATTGGGGGGATCGGTGATGATGGCCCGTTTGCCGCCGTGTTCCAGGAAGTCAATGCACGCCTCCACTTTGGGAAGCATGCTGCCGGGCGCGAAATGCCCTTCCGCCATGTATTGCTTCATCTCCGACACGGTGACTTCATCCAGCCACTGCTGGTTGGGCTTGTTGAAGTTGATGGCCACCTTGGGCACGGCGGTGGAGATGATCAGCATATCGGCCTCGATGTTTTTCGCCAGCAACGCGCTGGCGCGGTCCTTGTCGATCACCGACGGCGGCGCGGCCCGTAATTCTCCTTTGTCGTTGCGAATGACAGGGATACCGCCGCCCCCCACTGCGATCACGATCCATCCCTCGTTCACCGACGATTTGATGGCATTGACTTCGATGATCTCCAGAGGGGTGGGGCTGGCGATGACGCGGCGGTAGCCCCGGCCCGCATCCTCGATGACCTTCCATCCCATTTGTTCAAACTGGGCCGCCTCTTCCCGGGTCATGAAACCGCCGATGGGCTTGGTGGGATTTTGGAACGCAGGGTCGTCCTTATCCACCAGCACCTGGGTGACGATGGTGATGGCCCGGCGGTAGAGCCCGCGGCGACGGAATTCGTTGTCCATGGCTTGCTGGATCATGTAGCCGATGGAGCCCTGGGTGTCGGCCACGATCAGGTCCAGGGTGACGGGATGGACCTCGGGCATGGCCAGCTCGGCCCGGCGCAAGATAAAGCCCACCTGCGGGCCATTGCCGTGGGTGATGACGGTGTCCCAGCCATCTTCCACCAGGTCGGCGATGTGGGTGCAGGTCTCCCGCACTGCCTGCCACTGATATTCGATCTCAGGATGGTTTTTGTCCGGGATCAAGGAATTGCCGCCTATGGCGATAACAGCCGTGCCTTTACGTTCGGTCATGAGGGTGCTCCTGTTCTGAAATAACGTCGTGTTCGTTAGCAAAATCAACTCGAAGCCCGCGTTGCGCGAAGCGCCAACGGGCGTGAAGCGTGATGCGTGAAACGTGAGGACTTACGCATCACGGAATCGGCTTCCCGCGCCAGGTGGAATGAGGGGGTGCTTGCCTAACAGCGAGATCCGCGCTGACTTACCACCCACTGCCCATGGTCAGGGCCATGACGGCCTTTTGCGCATGCAGGCGGTTTTCGGCCTCGTCATAGACCGCGCTTTGGGGGCCTTCCAGGACTTCGGTGGTCACCTCGATGTCCCGGTCCGCGGGCAGAGGATGCATGTAGATGGCGTCTGGTTTGGCCAGGGCCATGCGTCGGGCGTCGGTAATCCAGTCCTTGTACTGATCGATGAGGCGTTTGCTTTCCTCCGGATCAGTGGTATAAACCAGCGGCCCCCAGCTCTTGGCGTAGATGACGTCGCTGTCCTGGAAACCGGCGTCGAAGTCATCCATCAGCTCCAGGCTGCCCCCCGATTGCTTCGCGTTCTCCCGGGCCTGATCCACAATGAACTGAGGCAGATCGAATTTGGGCGGGTGCACCAGACGCACGTTCATACCGTAGCGGGTCATGAGCAGGATGAGGCTGGTGGGGACGCTCAGGGGCTTCTGATAACTGGAGGCATAGGCCCAGCTTACGGTGATGGTTTTGCCGCGGGGATCGCCCTTCTTTTCGATGATGGTCATCAGGTCGGCCAGGGCCTGATGGGGATGGTAGAGATCACATTGCATGTTGAGTACAGGCGCCCGACTGGCCTCGGCCACATAGCGCAGGTATTTGTTGCCCACCCCCCAATCCACATGGCGGATGGCGATGCCGTCGAAGTAGCGTCCGTAGATTTCACCCAGTTCCTTGGCGGTGTCGCCGTGGGCGATCTGGGTGGTGCGGCTTTCTACAAACGCGGCGTGGCCGCCCAATTGGGCCATGCCCGCCTCGAAGGAGCCGCGGGTGCGGGTGGAGCTGAAGAAGAAAAGCATGGCCAGGGTCTTATCCCGCAGGTAGGGATGAGGAATGCCCAACGCCCGCTTCTTCTTCAGGTCGAACGCGATATCGAGGACCGTGTCCAACTGACCTTTGGTCCATTCCTGGGTGGTGATCATGTCGAGACCACGCATGTTGGTTTGCATGAGAACGCTCCTTTGAAAAGTGGGGTTTTATCGTAACTGCTTACATAGCGAAGTAAAAACCACGAAAACACGACGACACAAAGGCACGAAGTGGGAAATATCAGATTTTCTTCGTGTCTTCGTTCCTTCGGCCTTCGTGGTAGAACATTTTGTAGGATACCTGTGTAGTTACAAGCCTCAATCTTTAGGGCTTTTGAATGAAGACGGCAGGGTGTCGATGCGTCGGCCCATGGCGGCCTCCAGCGGCCCGATGTGATTGCCCCGCACGGGCTGGCCGTCATGGGTGCGCCCGACCAGCAATTCGGCGCGGGTGACCCAGCGATTAAGGGGACAGAGCTCGATAGGAGGCAGATCGCGGGCGTGGAAAAAGGTGAACTGGTAGGCGGTCAGCGCGCCGAAAGAGGGTGAAAGCCGCTTGTCGCCTTCAAATGCGGCCAGAAATGCGAGTTGAAAATCCCCGGCCTTGTAGCTGACCTGGTAGCAAAGTTCTTCTTCCAGTTCCCGGATGGCGGTTTGTTCGATAGGCTCTTCCCAATCCTTATTCGTCTTCTGCCGCCCGCCGATGATCTGATATTGCCCCGCCCGTTCGTCCCACTGCACGAGAAACATAGGGGGATCAGCCGGCCGGACGATGAGCACTTCGGCCACCCGGGTAAATCGGATGGGGGGCGCGTCGGGATCACGCCTGAAGCGCTCTTGCTCCAGCAAAAAAACGAGGCTGGTGCCGTGCTTCAGGCCCTCGCCCGGCCGGGCGCCGTGCTCCTCCGACCAATCCTCGATGACATGGCCGGGCGCTTCCAGCCACGCGGCCAGACTGTGCAGGAAATAGTAGGCGGGCTGCGAGGTGGCGCGGATGCCCACGTCCGTCAGCTCCACCGCGCCCCAGGTCTCCAGCAGGATGGGCAGCCCCATGCCCACAAGCTCCCCGTGGGGCAGCTCGCGCGGGGGCAGGGGCTCGTGCCGGGATTGGGGGATGGCTCGCAGCCAGGCAGCCACGTGACGGCGGTGGTCAGGAGGCATGGGGCATTGCAGGAGATGTAAAAGCAGCGATCAAAATCGTTAGTGCCTTATCAATGAAATTCTTGCTCGCTGGGGAAGAAAATGTCTCGCGCAAAGATGCAGAGCCGCAAAGGAAAAAGGAAGCAAAGAAAAGGTTAGTAACTTGGCGACTTTGCGTGAGATCAACTTTTTGGTTCCGGCTTGTTTGGGTTAGGAAGGGCGTTGAGGGTGGGCGAGCTTGGACGTATTCCGTATTGCGTATTCCGTTAGCTCTTTATGCAATACGAAATACGCAATACCTTCCCTGGCTGGAAATGGATGGGGATGCACCGACATCAGGCGTGGGCGTCGGGATTAGATTCCGAGCTTTTTGGCGAGGATGTGGGGGAAGAGGGCGTAGAAGCCCGTGGCGTCCACCACCTCGGCCAGAGGCACCTGGTCCAGCACGGTGTGGGCGTAGATCTCATCGCCCGGGCCGAAGCCGATGCTGGGGATGCCCGCTTTGCCCGCCCAGTAGATGCCGTTGGTGGAGAAATTCCATTTGCCCGTGGGCACAGGGTGTCCCAGATAAGCGCTGGCGGCCTCCACACCCGCCTGCACGATGGGCGCATTCTCGGGCAGGGCCCAGGCGGGGAAGTACTTTTCCACCTCGAAGACGAACCCGGTGTAGCTCTTGTCCTTGTAGCGCAGGATGGAGACCTCGAAGTCCTTTTTCTGGTCCTCGGGGATCAGCGCAGCCACCTGGGCTACGGCCTCTTCCTTGTCCTCGCCAAAGGTCATGCGGCGGTCGATGAAGATGGTGGCTTCGTCGGGCACGGCGTTGATGCTGGGCGTCTTTACATGCATGTCGGTGACAGTGATCTTGCCATGGCCCAGGAAAGGATCGTCCCCCAATTGGGGCTCCAGATCGCGGATGCCGGCGATGACGGGCAGCATCTTGTAGATGGCGTTGTCGCCCAGATGATTGCTGGCCGCGTGGGCGCTGCGGCCCTTGGCCACCACCTGCATCTCCACCCGGCCCTTGTGGCCGCGATAGACCTGCATCTTGGTGGGCTCGCCAATGACCACAAAGTCAGGGCGGATGCCTTCCACCTCCACCAGCACGTTGGGCGCGATGCCGTCGCACCATTCCTCCATGTTGCCGAAATAGTAAGCCGTCCAGCCGTCCAGCAATCCCAGATCGCGGGCGATGGCCAGGCCATAGACCATGCCCGGCGTGGAGCCTTTCTCATCGCAGGCGCCGCGGGCGAAGAGGATGCCGTCCTCCACCTTGCCGATGAAGGGATCCCACTCCCAGGCGTCGGGATCGCCGATGCCCACGGTATCGATGTGGCTGTCGTAAAGCACCTTGCGGGGGCCGTCGCCGATGCGTCCCAGGATGTTGCCCTGCACGTCGAAACGCACCTCGTCAAAGCCCAGTTTGCGCATCTCCTGGGCAATGCGTTCGCCCACCGGACCGATCTGGCTGTCGTAGGAGGGAATAGCGACGATGTCGCGCATGAATTGGATGATGTCGTCGTGATACGCATCCACGCGTTCACGAATCTGCTGAACCATGTCCATAGTGACCTCGATGGAAGGGAATAGAATTGAAATGGAAAAACACACGCAAGGCCGCAAAAGCGCTAAAGGTGTTCTTTTTTCCTCTTTGCGTCTTGGAGCCTTGGCGTGAGAATGATTTTCAACAGGCTATCGCCGCCGAATCAGGCGGAAGCGGATGCGGTCGTCCCGGAACCAGGATCGGGCCCAGATGAGGGGTTGGTGTTGGGCGTCGTAACCGATCTCGTCGAAGGCGAGCATGGGCGTGCCAACGGATATGTCCAGGTGCATCGCCAGGGTTTCGTCGGCCCGTGCGGGCACGAGCTCGGTCAGATAATAGCTTAGCTCACGGTGGCAGCAGGTCGCCAGCAGGTCGTAGATGGGCTGGCGGACGTGGGTTTCATCGGGTGGGCAGTGCAACAGGTGGGCGGGCAGGATGTTGCGGGTGAGGATGGCTGGTGTATCGCCTTCGAGGAAGCGCTTTTCCATGAGCAGCACCGGTTCGTCGGGCGTCAGGCCCAACCGCCGGGCCGCTTCCTCGCCCGCGGGCCGCGTTTCCAGGCACAATACCTCCACCGCGGGCGTATAACCGTGGGCTCGCAGCACTTCTTCATATGACCACACCTCATCCAACCGGGTACGCACCTGCAATCCGGCCGGATTGACAAAGGTCCCCGCGCCCTGTCGTCGTACAATCACGCCCTCGTTTTCTAATTTGCTTAATGCATCCCGCACCGTGGTCCGGCTTACCCCCAGGGCGCGAGCCAATTCCATCTCAGAAGGAATCCGTCCATTCCGAAAAGCCTGCTTCAGGATGCGTTCCTTAATGTAGAGCCGGGTTTGTTCCGTGAGGTTGGGGGCGCGTTTGAGCATGATCACAAAACATTGGTATGGTTGTATGACCAATTGTAGAACGAGAAGGAAGTCATGTCAATTTTATCTTTCGCAGCCCGCATCAACCTGTGGCAAACTCGCCAAGACCCACGAAGATAGCGTACAATCCTGGGTGAATCTCCGTCCATTTCCATGCCACACATTCATTTTCTGTTGCTATGAACCTTCATCAACCTCATGCCCAACTGATCATCCCCGACGACACGCCTCTTCCCCAAGCCTTAACCCGGACCACCCATCTCGCCATTGCTGCGCACCAGGATGATATCGAGATCCTGGCCATCGACGGCATCCTCGCCTGTTACCGTCGGCCGGACAAATGGTTTACCGGCGTGGTGATGACCGATGGCGCGGGCAGTCCGCGCACGGGCCTGTATGCCCATCTCACCGATGATGCCATGCGTCAGGTACGGGCGCGGGAGCAGAAAAATGCCGCTTTGGTCGGCGATTACGCGGCGCAATTTTTGCTGGATTATCCCAGCGCGCGTGTGAAAGACCCCGCGGCCCAGGAACCGGTGGAGGATCTGGTGGCGATCTTACGGGCGACGCAGCCGGAGATCGTCTATACCCATAATCCCGCGGACAAACACGACACCCATATCGGCGTGTTGCACAAAACCCTGACCGCGATCCGGACCTTGCCTCGGGAATTGCGCCCGCGCAAGCTGTATGGCTGTGAGGTGTGGCGCGATCTCGATTGGATGTTGGATGAGGACAAAGTCGCTTTCGATGTTTCTGCCCGGGAAAATCTGCAGATGGCGCTTATCGGGGTGTTCGACTCCCAGGTCAGTGGTGGGAAGCGCTATGACCTGGCGGTTATGGGCAGGCGGCGGGCCCACGCCACCTTTTACGCCTCCCATGCCACGGACCAGGCTGAATTGGTTACCTTTGCCATGGACCTGACCCCGCTCATTGAGGATGATGACCTCGAGCTTATCGACTATGTGATGGATTACATCGAACGTTTCGCCCAAGATGTCCGCAATCGGCTGTCCTCCATGATGCATTCCCGCTGAAGCGCTTTTTGATATTTGATCTTGCGATTCGTTGAAATTTCTTGGGAGAAAGGCCGCTTTTGGTTTGCAGGTGGCAGGTGACAGGTTAACTCGTGCAGCTTACCTGCCGCCTGCCACTTGCACCCTTGCAAACCTGCTTAGCGACTAGGACCCTTGGCGTGAGGCCTCCTTCCGTACCGGGGATTACTCCTTGTGGTAGGGTTTACCCAGCGCCTCGGGCGTGGCTGCGCCCCAACGTGACCGGAACCAGTTGGTCGAGATGAAGATCAGCACGAGGATGGTCATGGCAAAGGGGACCATACGCCAAATGTAGCGGGAGGCCAGACCGGGGAAGAACATCTGGGGATTGAGGGAAAGCTGCCAAAGCAGCCCGAACAGGACCGCACCCCCGAAAAGGAGATAAGGGTTCCACATGGAGAAGAAAACCAGGGCTAGGGAGATGAACCCCCACCCCATGAGGAAATTGTAATTCCAGACGGGGTTGTAATAGAGGCCATACACCGCGCCCGCGAACCCGGCCATCATGCCGCCGAAAATCACACAGAGATAACGAATCCGGGCGACCTTCAGCCCCGAAACCTCGGCCACGCTGGGCTGTTCACCTACCGAACGGATATTCAATCCCCATCCTGTTTTGGTGAGCACGAACCACACCGCAACCACCATGAACAGGGCCAGGAAAAAGAAGGGGGAAATGCCGAACCAGGTGGGCAGGCGCTCCAGCCCCAACGGGCCGGTATGGGGATTACCGATGTAGGTGGTCATACCGAACCCGAAGATCCAGATGCCCATGCCACTGACCACCTGATCCACGCCCAAGGTGATGGAGAAAAACCCGTGCAGCAATCCCAGCAGCGCGCCGATGCCGATACCCACCAAAAAACCGATGAGATAATTCCCGGTCGTTTTGGCGGCAATGAAACCCAGGGTGGCACCGAATAGCATGATACCTTCCAGGCCCACATTCAGAATGCCTGAACGTTGATCCACCAATTCGCCCAGGCCCGCGAAGGTGAAGATCATAGCTGCTTCGAGACTGCGAATGAGGAATGCGATCATGACAGGTCCTCCGTCATGGTGGGGTGCGATTGGGGCACAGTTTTCTTCGTGATCAGAATCTGATAGTGATAGAAGAATTGAAACGCAACCAGGGAAATCATCAACATACCCATGAGTGCGTAATCAATGCCAAAACCCAGGTGCAATTTCCCCTGGGCGGACCGTCCACCAATGGACAGGCCGCCGAAGAGCAAAGCGACAAGCAGGGTGGCGATGGGATTCCCCAGCGAGATTAAGCCGCTGATCATGCCATAGAAGGAGAGATCGCCGAAATAGGCATAGGTGCGGGCGATCTTATACACGCCCGGGACCGCGGCAAAATAATGATATCCCGCCAGGCCCGCCAACGCGCCCCCCATCAAAAACACCAACACCGAAATCCTGAAAGGCCGAATGCCGGCATAGCGGGCTGCGGCCGGGCTTTTGCCAAACGCGCGAATCTGATAGCCCAGGCTCATCCGGGCGAAAAGCAGGTAAATCCCGATCATCAACAGGAAGACCAGCACAAGCGTGTAGGGGAAATCCGCGAGAAGGGGCGCGCGGGCTGCTTCGGGCAACTCGAAGCTCTCGCCCCGACCACCCACGTTCATGAACGGCCCACCATCTTTGATCATGAACGAGACCAGATTGAACGCGATGAAATTCAGCATCATCGTCACGACGATCTCGTTGACGTTCCATTTGCCTTTCAGGAACCCGGCGATGCCGCCCATGAACGCGCCGGCCACGAGCGCGGCCAGCACCATCAGGGTGAGGACGAGGGGTTGGGGCATGGACAGGTCGCCCGTTTTCCCTCCCAACAGATACACCACGCCAAACGCGGCCAATGCACCCAGATACAACTGCCCGGGCATCCCGATATTCCACAAACCAGCCCGGTAAGGAATGATAAAGGCATAGGAAGCGAACGCCAGGAAGATAAAACGGTTAATGCTCAGGCGCAGGCCATAGGCATTGAAAAAAGCATAGCCGAAGATCTGTTTGTAAACCTCACGTGGGCTTTGGCCCGCCTGGATGAAAATCAGGCTGAACAGCAATAGGCCAAACACAATCGCCAGGATCGAAAACAAAGCAGCCTTCCATCCCGGCAGGGAGGTGCGACGTAGCAGACGGATTTGGTAACCAGCGACGGTCATGGCTCAATGCTCCTGGTGCAATCCGGCAATCATGGCGCCGATGATGTCTTTCTTGGCCTCGGCAGCAGGAAGGATATCGACGATTTCTCCCTCATACATGGGCGCGATCCAGTCGCTGAGGGAGAGGATCTCATCCAGGTCTTCGGAAATGAGGATCACCGCGGCCTGGTTGGAACGCGCCTCCAACAATTTGCGTTGGACGAATTCGGTGGCGCCCACATCCAGGCCCTGCGCGGGCAAATTGGCGATGATCAACTTGGGCTCCCGGGAAAGCACGCGTCCCAGGATGATCTTCTGCAGGTTGCCCCCCGAAAGGGTTTGAATTTTCACATCGGGGCTGGGGGTAGCTACATCGAATTCCTCGATGATCCTTTCCGTTAGCTGGCGCAGCCCGCGATAATCCAGAAAACCCGCATGGTTATAGCGGTTATCGAAATAGTAATTCATGGCCACATTTTCCACCAGCGTGAAATCGCCAATGGAACCCACATCGGTGCGCTCGGCCGGGGTATAGCCCATGCCCAACTTCCAACGGTCTAGAATGGGTAGATGGGTGACATCCTGGCCATTGAAAAGAATGCGCCCACTTTCGGCCGGCCGCAGGCCCATCAACGTCTCGGCCAGTTCATGTTGGCCATTGCCTGCGACGCCCGCGATGCCCAGGATCTCTCCCTCGCGCACGGTGAAGGAAACGTTTTTCAGGGCGATGAGCCCTTTGTTGTTCCGGGCGGAGAGGTCTTCCACCTGGATCACCGGTTTGCCAGGTGTCACATCGGGTTTTTTCAGATCAAAGATCACGGGTCTTCCCACCATCTTTTGGGCGAGGATTTGTTCCGTGGCCTCCGCGGTTTTCAGCCGATCCACCACCCGGCCACGGCGCAAGATCGTCACCTCATCGCTGATAGCCAGCACCATGGGCAACTTGTGGGTGATGAACGGCACTACGCCCAGGGCGTCCTGGGTCATGGTCTCGATGGATTCCAGTAAGCGTTCGGTTTCGACGGGCGTCAGGGCCGAGGTGGGTTCATCCAGGATGAGGATCTTGGCCCCCCGGTAAAGGGCTTTGACGATCTCCACCACCTGCTTTTCCCCTTCGGTCAATTGCCACACCCGCGCCCGTGGGTCCACTCGGAACCCATACCGCTCCGCAATGGCCACGACCTCCTCTTCGGCATCTTTGATGTTGATGACCCCCTTGCTTTTGGGGTGCCCCAGGAGGATGTTTTCCAGCACCGTATGCGCGGGCACGAGTTTGCGATGCTGGTGCACCATGCCGATCCCCATGCGAATAGCATCCTCGGGCGAACGGAATCGCACCTGCAGGCCCCGCACGTAGATCTCGCCTGCATCTGGCTGAATCAAACCGAACAGAATGCTCATCAACGTCGTCTTACCGGCCCCATTTTCTCCCAAAATGGCGTGGACTTCCCCCGCTCGGATCTTGAAGTCGATGTGGTCGTTGGCCAGCACACCGCCCGGATAACGCTTCGTGATCCCCCGAGCCTCCAGGATCACCTCACCCGGTGTGATGTGCTTCCAGATATCGCCATGGAGTTCGATGGGTTCCACGTCTTTCACTTTTGGCATACGCGCCTCTTTCAAGGTATCACAGGGTTGGTCTCCCTCCCCCACACTACGCACAGGGAGAGAGACATGGAGTGCATCCGATGCTGCCCTCAAGGCGGCAGATAGACAAAGGGGGGAAGATCGAAACCTTCCCCCCGATGACTTGGCTTTTGTTTCGCAACGCCAGAAGCGTATCGCACATCTTCTGGTGCCTCAGCCTGCTGGCCAGGCTTTACTCCAGAATGGTCACGCCTTCCAGGTCGAAGTTGAATTGGGAAAGCAGCCATTCCACCGAGGGCTCTTCGCCCGCGGGCTTAACTTCCTTTCCCTTTTCGGGCACGGGATTGCCCTCCAGGTCCAACCCGGTGCCGTTGCTGACAAACGCATGCGCGGTGAAGGGATCCCATTCACCCTTCATCATCTGCTCACGGCGCTGGGCCACCAGGTCCTTGATTTCTTGCGGCACCTCGGCTTTGGGGCTGATGGCATCGACACCCACCTTCCCGTCGTTCATAATATCCACAGTGGGCTCCACGGTGCCATCGGCCAGCGTGAAGGTGCTCTCCATGCCCAGGTAGAGGATGGTCTCGGGCGGGTTGCCTTCCAGCTTGGCCTGGACCATCCGATCATAAAGGACTTCCCAACGGGTATCGAAGGAGATGGCCACCGTGTCGGTGCTGGACCAGCCATACTCGCCCACGATGTCCATGTCTTTCCCCACGAACCAGATGCCCGCTTCCGTGGCCACATCCAGCGGCGAACCGGAGTCGGACTGCTGGGTGAGCACATCCACGTTGTACTGATCGATGAGCGTCTTGGCGATCTCGCGCTCCTCCGTGGGGTTGTACCAATCACCCACGTACTTCACATAGATGTTCACGTCCTTGTTCAGCAATTCGGCGCCATCCAACACACCCAGGGTGAAGCCCGCCTGCCGGCGGATGACCTGCACCGAGGGGAACGCGGAGACAACACCGATATTGCCCGTCTTGGTCAGGGCCGCAGCCACAAGCCCTTCCAGATAGAGGGCCTGATACTGGCGGGGGAAGAAGCGCACGAAATTGGGCTTCGTGGTCAGATCGCTGGCGATGACCGAACCGAAAATGACATCAGGATACTTGTCGGTGATATCCAGCAAGGGGAGGCCCATGAATTCTGCGTTCCCCACCACGATGTCCGCGCCTTCGCTGATCAGTTCCTCCGCGAAAGGCACCGTACTGTCAGGACCCACTTCTTCGCGATAGATGTACTTCACATTGGGATACTTTTCGGCAATGCGCTTGCCCGCCCGATCGTGCGCGCCCGACCAAGTGGTACCTTCAATGATGCTGAAATGCTCGATGGCCAGGGTGATCTCTTCCGCCGGAGCCTCTTCCTGGGGTTGCTCCGCGGGTTTTTGTTCCATGGCCTTGGTGGGTTCCTGTTCAGGCGCTTGGGTGGGCGCGGGTTGCTGACAGGCGGCCAGTGTGAGGGCCAAGGCAGCCAAAATCATCACCACAAGCACAACCATCAGCCTGGTGAACCGATAATGACGCATGATACAACTCCTCCTTTGTGAGAAAAGCGGTTGGGTGGAAAATTGGCGAGGACGGAAAGAGGAATGTAAGATGTATTCAATTGATTTTGCACATTATCACAAATGGCGGGATTTTGTCAATATCGGTACAATTCCCTCACTTACTTCTATCATCACCTTCTTCCTCGCGCCATGCCCGTTTATCGCGCCCGCAGCATCAGCCGCTTTCTTTGGGACCTCACGCCCATCCCCCTGCACCTGCAGGTGCTTTCCCGCCACGAACGCGTGGTGAATTTGATGGATGCACGGGGCCGCCTCTGGGCTGTAGCGCATCCCCAGGTAGGGAACGGGCCTTTTCACGTCGTGCTGGCATATCCGGTTCCCCTCGTTGATCTCACCCCCGGCACCCCGGCGCAGTGGGACGGCGCGACCTTGTGGGTGGGGGATTGGCAAATTGCCATCGAGTCGGCCCAAATATGGGACTCATCTCTGGCCCGCAGCTTGACGCCCATTCCCACGCACCATTGGCTCCTCGCCCGAGATCAAGCCCACCGGCTGTTGGCCCCCACTGCGCCCTGGGCTGAGATGGACTCGCATACCTGGGCGCGATTGCACGCGGGCATTGATTTGCTGGCTCAAGCCCGAGTTCACGCCGATGCTTCGGCTTTTGAGGAAGCCGTGAACCGGCTGATCGGCTTGGGGCCCGGATTGACACCCGCGGGCGATGATGTGCTCCTGGGGTGGATGGCCCGATGGTGGATGTCCTTGCCATCCCCTTCCGCCGCGAACTTGAACCTAGGGCAACTTGTAGAGGCTGTACGAGATCGAACCACCCGCTTGAGCGCGGCATGGCTTGCCCATGCCGCGTCAGGACGCTTTGCCGAGCCATGGCTTCAACTTCAGGCAGCCCTGGCTGCAGGAGACGCACAGGCCATGGACTATGCCCTGGCGCGCATCGCTCAAATAGGCGCAACCTCTGGCCGACTGGCATTGCTAGGGGCATTTTCGATGCCGTGACCCTTTGTGCTACAATTTTGCAGAACTCATCGGCGGCGCTTGCCATGAACCTGTCAAGTCGAAGGTGGCGAGGCGGCACGTTCGGAAACGCAACACGTGATGCACAGGATGCTGATGTCCTCACGTATCACGTTGCCACCTGTCGCGTGCGCTTGTCAGCCCCTTAACCGCCCCCGTTCATCCCGGAAGTCCTGGAGCCTCACGTGCACATCGCCATTGTCGGTCACCTCACCCGCGATATCTCGCCCGATGGCAATACCATTGGCGGGGCCGTGAGCTTTTCGGGGGTGACCGCTCGCAGACTGGGCGCGGAGGTCACCGTGCTCACCCGGGCGCATCCCAAAGATGTCCGCTTTCTGGAATCCGAGGGTATCCATGTCATCAACTTGCCCACGGATGTTTACACCACCTTTCACA
>DRQW01000145.1 GCA_011371305.1 Anaerolineae bacterium
GCCCCTGAACTTCGCCTACTACGCCCGGGGCGACAGCAAGACCCCCGCCATCGTGGGCATCCTGGCCGTGGGCGTGTATCTCGTTTTCGCCCTGATCCTGCTCCCCTATCTCAGCTTTCTGGGGCTGGCCTTGGCCGACGGCATGAAGCAGACGGCCCACGCGTTGATGATGATTTTCCTGCTGTGGCGCTGGGGCGGGCGGCTGGAGCACGGGGTGGGCCGCACCGCGCTGGTCTCGACAGGCGCGGCCCTGGTCATGGGCGTCGTCCTCTACCTCAGCGCCAGCGCGATGATGGCCCGCCTGGGCACCGCGGGCCTCATCCCTCGCACCCTCACCCTGCTCATCCCCGGCGCATTGGGCGGCGTCATCTACTACCTCATCCTGCGCTGGCTGCGCGTGCCCGAGGTGGATTTGCTGCACCGCCTGGCGGGCCGGGCGATACGATTGGGGCGCAGATAGATCTCGGAATGACGTCCGTGGGGACTTGGCAACGATCCTGCCTGTCGAATGTGGACGAAAAAGGATCATCCCGGTCCTGTGGTATAATTTGCAATAAATCCCACGCAAGCCATGACGAGGCGATAAGATGCACTATCAATTTATCGATACCGATCCCGATATCCTGGGTGGCAAACCGCATATCAAAGGAACGCGACTTAGTGTTGCATTCATTCTGGAGCTTTTTGCCAGTGGGGCCACAAGAAAAGATATTCTGGAAGCCTATCCCCAATTGACCCCACAAGCATTGGATGAAGCTCTGCGCTATGCTGCAGACTCGCTTGACAGAGAGATCATCATTACCGATAGAATCGCTGCATGAACCCTCTTTCGTTTCCTCTGCTTGCAGATGAAAACATCCATCCTGGCGTTGTGGATTTTCTGAAGGAGGCTGGAATCAATGTGGTCACTGTCAGAGAAGAGGGGTTAGGGGGCAAAAGTGATCTTGCCATCCTGCGATTTGCTGCGAGGCAGGGTCGCGTCATCCTTACACATGACAATGACTTCGGACGACTGATGCACTTGGCCCCGCAAGAGCTTCGGGGAATCATCTACCTGCGTCCCGGTCACATTCGTCCTGAATTTACCATCGATACCTTGCAATTCCTCGCATCCCGCACATGGGATATTTCCCCACCCTTCATCATTGTGGCGGAACGCACCGACGAGCAAATACGAGTGAGGGCGCGTCAATTGTAGCAATCGTCCTGAAAGCCTGAAAAACCAGAAATCCGGTAAACCAGGAAACCGGTAGACCTGTAGACCGGGGCGGTGAGGGACGCGCCCCGGTTTCCCCGGTTTCCTGGTCTACTGGGTTCCTGGTTACTTAACTTTCCTGACTCCCGGTCATCAGGCCGGGGCCAGCGCCCGTTCCCGGACGAAGGCCGCGCCCGCGTGCAGGGCCTGGATGTTGGCCTCCAGCAGATGGGCGTGGCGCGCGGGCAGGTAGTTGCGCAGGGCCTCTTCCAGATCCTCCATGCCCACGAGGATATCCCCCGCTTCCTGCAGCGCGCCCAGCATGACCACGTTGGCCATGCGCTGGCTGCCCAGCTTCTCCGCCATCTCGTTGGCGGGGATAACGATGACCTGGATATCCTCCCGCTCGATAGGACGGGTGACCAGGGAGCCGTTGACGATGAGGACGCCGCCCGGCTTCACCAGGGGTTCGTATTTGTCGGTCGAGGGCAGGTTCATGGCCACGACCATGTCGGGATGGCGCACCAGGGGCGAACCGATGGGCTCATCCCCGACGACGACGGTGCAGTTGGCCGTGCCCCCGCGCATCTCCGGGCCGTAGGAGGGAATCCAGGTGACGTGCAAGCCTGCATCCGCGGCCGCGTGGGCCAGAAGCTGCCCCGCGAAGAGCACACCCTGGCCGCCGAATCCTGCGAAAACAACCGATCGTTCCATGAGGGCCTCCTTATTTGCGCCGCTTCAGTTCATCGTGGACTTTGTATTCGCCCAGGGGGAAGACGGGCACCATGTGATCCCGGATGAATTCCAGGGATTCGAAGGGATCCATCCGCCAGTTGGTGGGGCAGCTGCTCAGGATCTCGACGATGCCCAGGCCCAGGCCCTTGATCTGCGCCTCGAAAGCCTTGCGAATGGCCTTCTTGGTCTTGCGGATCTCCGCCACTGAGTGCATGGAGTTGCGGGAGGCGTAGGCCACGCCGGGCATGATAGCCAGCATCTCGGTGATATGCACAGGATACCCCTGGGTCTTGACATCGCGGCCATAGGGGGATGAGGTGGTGACCATGCCGGGCAGGGTCGTGGGGGCCATTTGACCGCCGGTCATACCGTAATTGGCGTTGTTCACGAAGATGACGGTGATGTTCTCGCCCCGGGCCGCGGCGTGCATGATCTCATTACCGCCGATGGACGCGAGGTCGCCGTCACCCTGGTAGGTGAAGATGATGCGGTCGGGCATGACCCGCTTCAGGCCCGTGGCCATGGCCGGGGCGCGACCATGCGCGGCCTCGCAGCCATCTACATTGAAATACTGATAGGCGAAGACCGCACAGCCCACAGGCGCCACGCCGATGGTCTTCTCCCGTACGCCCAGCTCATCGATGACCTCGGCCACCAGGCGGTGGATGATGCCGTGGGTGCAGCCGGGGCAGTAATGGGTCTGCACCTCGGCCAGGGATTCAGGCCGTTTATAGACCACCTCCATCGCTTCGATGGGGGGTTTTTCGGTGGAAAGGGTAGCAATCGCCATGGTGTATCCTCCTTCAGGCGAGTACGGGTTCGGTTGCAGCCATCTCGCCCGCGGGGCGTCCCTGCATCTCGCGCAGGATGGGCAAGATATCGTCGGGCAGAGGGATCGCGCCGCCCATGCGTCCGTAGAAGCGGACGGGGACCCTTCGGGCCACGATGCGCTCCACATCCTCCAGCATCTGGCCCGCGTTCATCTCCACCACCAGGATGTTCTTGATGCGGCCCGTCTCCAGCAGCGCGTCCAGGGCCTCTTCGGGCCAGGGCCACAGGGTGATGGGCCGGAACAACCCCACCTTCATGCCTTCGGCCCGGGCCTGACGCACCGCGGAGGTGGCGATGCGGCCCACCGTGCCGAAAGCCACGATCAGGGTCTCGGCATCCTCGGCCATGAAGGTGGCGTGACGCTGCTCATGGGCCTTGATGCGGGCCAGCTTCTCCTGCAGGCGCAGGTTCAATGCCTCCAACTTCTCCGCGCCTAGATAGAGGGAGGTGATGAGATTGGGGGGACGACCTTTGGCCCCGCGCAGGGCCCAGTCAGGACGCTCATTGGGCCATTCCTTGAAGGGCGGCATCTCCACCGGCTCCATCATCTGCCCCAGGCTGCCATCGCCCAGGATGACGACGATGGTGCGATAGCGGAAGGCCAGTTCGAAGCTGTCGTAGATCAGGTCGATGGCTTCCTGCAGGGTGCTGGGCGCGAGGACAATCGAGTGGAAATCGCCGTGGCCCGCGCTCTTCACCATCTGGTTATAGTCCCCCTGGCTGGGCTGGATGTTGCCCAGGCCCGGGCCGCCGCGCATGATGTCCACCAGCACCACGGGCACCTCGCTGCCGGCGATGTAGCTCAGCCCCTCCTGCATCAGGCTGATGCCGGGCGAGGAGGAGGACGTCATCACCCGCACGCCCGCGCTGGCCGCGCCATAGACCATGTTGATGGCGCCGATCTCGCTCTCCGCCTGCAGGAACACCCGGCCCAGCTCGGGCATCCGCCGGGACATGTACTCCAGCAGTTCGCTCTGAGGCGTGATGGGATAGCCGAAAAACGCCTCCGCACCGGCCCGGATGGCTGCCTCGGCCAAAGCCTCATTGCCTTTCCAAAGTTCTTTGCTCATGGGGTCAACCTCCTCACGCCGCCAGCGCCTGACGCGCCGGGCGGCCCTTGCGTTTGACGGGCATTCGGAAAACCGTAAAGACAACATCAGGACAGATCACGGCACAGACCGCACAACCGGTGCAATGGTTCTCGCTCTCATCCAGCATCACCGGGTGATATCCCTTCGCGTTATAACCCTCCGACATCTTCAACACCCCTTGCGGACACACATGCACACAAAGCTGACAGCCTTTGCATCGGTCGCTGTCGATCAAAACCGTTCCTCGTGTGGCCATAACCTCACCTCATGCAGAATGTGGCGCATGAAGCATCTATGGAACGGGCAGGTCCCCATTCATCGATGCACCATGCAAGGGATGACGTTCATCATTGAATGCCATCGTTATGATGGTTGTCTGAAAAATGTAAAACAGCTTTCATTGGTATTATACAACAATGTAAGGCATGTTCCTAAATGGAACTTCCCTGTTGGGCCTGGCGTCATCGTAAGGATTGCCCCCTCGGCCTTTTTGGGGGTATTTTCTGGCAAGAAATGACGTGATGCGTTAAGATACAAAGTCGCAATGGATGGTATCTGCCGACGGCGGGCACGCCCGCGGCGGATACCGATGCCCATGCCTCGCGGCCAGGTTGGCGCGGGAAGCGCATCTCGTATTCCGTATTCCGTATTTCGTATTCCGTATTTCGTATTGCGTATTTCGTATTGCGTGACGACTGGACGGAATGCGCAGTGCGCAATACGCACCCTAGCAGACTCGCCAACCTTGGCTTTGCGTACCTTCGTATTCACGCATCACGTTTCACGCCCGTGGGCGCTTCACCCAACGTGGGATGCAAGTTGATGTAGCAGACGAACACCACGCTATCTCCTGAACGACTATGCCACAAAAACAGAACGTCATCTACGTCATCGGGCATCGCAATCCCGATACCGACTCCATCGCCTCGGCCATGGGCTATGCGTGGTTCCTGGATGAGACGGTGGAGGGCACCGATTTCATCGCTGCCCGCGCGGGCCAACTCAACCCCCAAACCATCTGGGTGCTGGAACGGCTTCATCTGGAGCCTCCCCTGTTGTTGACGGATGCATCGCCTCGCTTCACAAACATCGCGCATCGGTTCAACACCACGACGCCCGATGAGCCCCTGCGTGAGGCCTGGGCGATAGCCACCCGCACAGGCGGTGTGGCGCCGGTCATCAACCCCGATGGCACCCCCTATGGGCTGGTCACGGGTTTGAGCCTGTTCAACTGGTTGGGGGAATTGATCGGCCCCCATGCCCGCAAGGCCGAAATGCGCATCGCCGAGCTGCTGGAACAACCCGTGAAGGAAGCCTGCGATACAGGCGTGCCCAAATTCCAGGCCAGTACCCGCATCAAGGATGTGCTGCCCCGGATTTTGCGAGAGGAGCGCACCGAGTTCTGGGTGGTGGACAAACACGGCAGTTACGTCGGGGTGTGCCGACAACGCGAGGCCCTTCATCCCCCGCGCATCAAGGTCATCCTGGTGGACCACAACGAGCCGGACCAGGCCCTGGGTTCCCTGGATGAAGCAGACCTGGTGGAGATCCTTGACCATCACCGCCTGGGCAACGCGCCCACGCGCGTCCCCATCAAGTTCACTGTGGACCCGGTAGGCAGCACCAGCACCTTGGTCTCGGAACGCATCGACGACGCGGGGCTGAGCGCGCCGCCCGCTCTGGCAGGGCTGCTGCTGGCCGGGCTGGTTTCCGACACCCTGGCCCTGACTTCCCCCACCACCACCGAGCGCGACCGCCTCGCGGCCAAACGCCTGAGCCGATGGGCATTCATCGGTGGTTCCCCCCTGGCCGGAGAGGACTTCGATTCCTATGCCAAAGCCATCCTCCATGCGGGCGCGGGGCTTTCCTCCCGCAGCCCCGATGAGATCGTCCACGCGGATTTCAAGCAATATGAAGCCGCAGGCAAACGCTTTGGTATCTCCCAGGTGGAAGTCACCAGCTTCCAGCAATTGAACAAGTATCTGGCCGATCTACAAGAAGCCATGCGCAAGCTGCGGGACAGCAAAAACCTGGATTTCGCCATGCTCATGGTCACCAACGTGGTCTCGGGCTCCAGCCGCATCATCCTGACGGATGACGTGCCCGCGCTGGAGCTGTTGCCCTTCAACCGGGCGCAGGATGGCACACTCGTCGCCGAAGGGGTGGTTTCCCGCAAGAAGCAATTGCTGCCCCTGGTTCTCAGCGCACTGGAGGCGTAATCGGTATGAGGACGAAGCTGAGCAAGTACGCGGATGGGGTGATGGAGAGCGGCTGGCTGCTGGCGTTGATCCTGGCCCCGCTCTTCTTCAACGTCTATTCCCAACGCGTTTTCGAGCCCGATAAGATCAGCCTGGTGCGCACCGTGGCGCTCTTCGCCCTGGCCGCGGCCGTGGTGAAATGGTTTGAAACCTGGCGGACGCATGACCAAGAGGCCACGGGCGAAGCCTCCGCGCGCGGGTGGCGTCAGCCCTTGGTCCTGCCTGTGCTGGCCCTGGCGTTCGTTTACCTCCTGGCAACGCTGCTTTCGGTGACGCCCACCCAGAGTTTTTGGGGATCGTACCAGCGGCTGCAGGGCGCGCTGAGCATGTTCAGCTATATCATTCTCTTTTTTGTGACGCTGAACGCACTGCGTCGGGAGGAGCAGTGGCGACGGTTGCAATACACCATCATCCTGGTCAGCCTGCCCATCGCGCTCTACGGCATCATCCAGCACTATCGCCTGGATCCCCTGCCTTGGGGTGGGGATACCGTGAAGCGGGTGGCCGGGAACATGGGCAATTCCATCTTTCTGGCCGCGTATCTGATCATGGCCGTGCCTTTGACCATCGAGCGACTGATTACCGCCACGCGCAAGATGTTGCTGGATGAGGAGGGGTCGTCGGCGGATGCATTGGTGGCGGGCGCGCTGTTTTTCGTGCTGGTCATCCAGCTAATTGCCATCCTCTTCACCCAAAGCCGCGGCCCATGGATCGGGCTGGCCGCGGGGTTGTATGTGTTTGGGTTGCTGGCGTTGACCAGCCTGCGTCAGCAGGCGGGCGGCGCGCAACAGTTGGGCGGCCGCGAGATCGTATGGGGTATTGGCATGGGGTTGTTGGGGATCGGGGTTGTGGGGGCCGGGTTATTCGCCTGGGGACAGATCGCGGGATGGCTGGGGGGCGTGGTGCTGCTGGTCGCGTTGATGGCGGCCATCGCGTTTTATCTGGTCCCCCTGTTCCGGCGTCGCGGCTGGCGTTGGTTGTGGCTGAGCTTCATCACCCAATCCGCGATCGCAGCCCTGGTCATTGTGCTCCTGAACCTCTCGCCCGCCTTTCTTCCCGGCTTCCGCGATATCCCCTACGTGGGACGGCTGGCCCAGTTGATGGATTTCGAGAAGGGCACGGGACGGGTGCGTGTTCTTATCTGGCAAGGCGTGGTGGATATGATGCTCCGCCCCCACGAACCCCTGACCTTTCCCGATGGTCGTGTCGATGTCCTCAATCCCATCCGCCCTCTCATCGGGTATGGGCCTGAGTCCATGTGGGTGGCTTACAATCGGTTCTATCGGCCCGAGTTAGGGGAACTGGAACGCCGGAACGCGTCGCCCGATCGCTCCCACAACGAAACCTTCGATAGCCTGGTAAACACGGGCATCCTCGGCTTCCTGGCTTATTTCGCGCTGTTCTTTGGTATCTTTTTCCACGCGCTCACATGGCTGGGGCTCATCCCCGACCGATTCAGCCGGTATCTCTTCTTCATCCTGGGGATTTCGGGCGCGGCCATCGGGGTCATCATCCCCTGGGTATTGGGCGTGCCCGAATTTCTGGGGGTGGGGCTGCCCCTGGGATTTATGGTGGGGGTGCTCCTCTACATCACTTATGCCGCGTTCCGCGGCTCCGCTGAGATCGCGACCCTGGAGCGGCGCCACCTGCTCATCATCGCCATCTTCGCCACCATTGTCGCGCACTTCATGGAGGTGCACTTCGGCATCGCCATCGTCTCCACCCGCACCTATTTCTTCATCCTGACCGCGGCCCTGGTCGTGTTGGGCACCGAAAAGTTGGCTTTCCAACCCCCACTCGTGGATGTTGCCCCCGCGGGGGCCTCCTCGCGCCGAGGCCGGGGCAAAGGCAAGCCGCGCCGCGACCGCCGTTCCACGCCCGCCCGTCCCGACTGGATGCGTCCCCAAGCGTATTGGCGCATGCTCCTCCCCTTCGCCATGATCCTGGCCATCATCCTCCTGGTGTTGGACTGGAATTTCATCACCGGGCAGATCGAGAGTGCCAGCGCGCTGACCATTTTCGTCAAATCGTGGCTGGTGCATCTCAGCCGGGGGCGGTTGGTGGATGGTCCGGGCGTGGCTACGCTGCTTTTGTTCAGTGTGGTGGTGGCCGCGGTGCTGGCCGTGGGAGAGACCTGGCATCCTCGGGTGACGGCAAGCGAGTTACTCAAGGGGCTGGGCGTGTTCCTGGCCATGGCGCTGGGGGTGTGGCTGGTGGCCGGGCTGATCTTCGCCGCGCAGTTGACGAAACCCGCCACGCCCCTCCCGGTGATGCAGCAGGCCAGCCGCATCGCCAACACCATCGTCTGGTTCTATGCCCTGATGCTGCTGGCTGGCGCGGGGCTGGCCGTGACCCTGGTGGGGAATGACCGTCGGCCGGCCACGAGGTGGGCTGCGCGGCCCTGGCTGGCTGGCGTCGGTGCCGTGGCCATGCTGGGCCTGGCGTTTTACATGATGGTCAGCGTCAATATCAACTTGGTGCGCGCGGATATCTACTTCAAGATCGCGCAGGGTGCGGATGGCCGCGGGGATTGGCCAACCGCGCAGACCTTCTACGAACAGGCGCTGAAGCTGACCCCCAACGAGGATTATTACATGCTTTTCCTGGGACGTGCGTTGTTGGAAAGGGCGCGGGCGAGCCGGGATCAGGCCCAACGGGATGCGTTCTTCAAGCGCGCGGAAGAGGTTCTGAAACAAGCCCAGGCCGTCAACCCGCTGAATACCGATCACACCGCGAATCTCGCCCGCTTCTATGGTACCATGGCGGGCTATCTTTCCGATCCCGCGGAACGGCGTCTCGCGCTCCTGCAAGCTGTGGAGAACTACCTCATCGCCACGCAGCTCAGCCCCAATGTCGCGCATCTTCGCAACGAACTGGGCAGTGTCTATGCTCAATTGGGTGAATACGAGAAAGCCAGGGCCCAGTTTCAACGGTCGCTGGAGCTGGATCCGGGCTATGTGGATACATACTTGCGCCTGGCCCAGTTGGAGCTGGACCAGGAAAACTGGGAGGCGGCATACGAAGCTTATCGTCAGGCCGCGGAGGTGCAGCCCAAGGACCCGCGCGCGTACAGTGGCATGGCGTTTGCCCTGGCCAAAATGGGGCGCATCGAAGAAGCCATTGCCATGAACAAGAAGGTGCTGGAGCTGCGCCCCAATGATCTCAGTGCCCTGCAGAACCTGGCTTTGCTGTATGACCAACTGGGCGAATATGAACTGGCCCTGCGTTATGCGCGCATGGCCCTGAAAGTGGCCCCCGAAAGCCAGAAACCCGCCATCGAGGCGTTGATCCAATCCATCGAGCGGAAGATGTCGCCATGATCACCCAGGTGATGTTGATCTTCACCGCCGCGCTGGCGCTGGCGCTGGCCGCGACGCCCGCGGCCCGCAAGCTGGCCGTGCGCACCAACATGTTGGACCAGCCCGCGCAACGCAAATCGCATCGGACGCCGACACCCTTGCTGGGGGGCGTGGCCATCTACGCGGCTGTGCTGCTGGCGTTGGTCCTTTTCGGTGATAAATTCTATGTGCACCAGGTGGTGGGGATCATCATCGGCGCGACCTTCATTTCCTTCCTGGGGTTGTGGGATGACCGGATGCCCCTGCCCGCCTGGGGTAAGCTGCTGGGCCAGGCCATCCCCGCCCTGATCCTGGTGTTGACCGGGGTCCGGGTGAGCATCTTCCCCTGGGAGATGGTCAACGTGGTGGTGACCATCGTCTGGGTGCTTTTCATCACCAATGCCGTGAATTTCCTGGACAACATGGATGGGCTCTCCGCGGGCGTGGCGGGGATGGCCAGCGCCTATTTTCTGCTGTTGGCCGCGCTTTCGGGCCAGTATCTGGTCGGCGCGCTGGCGGCTGCCATGTTGGGGGCGTGTATTGGGTTTTTGGTGTATAATTTCAACCCCGCGAGCATCTTCATGGGCGACACGGGCAGCCTGTTTCTGGGCTTTGTGTTGGCCGCCATTGGCATCAAGCTGCGCTTCCCCACCAACATCCCCGCGGTCACCTGGATGGTACCCGTGTTGGTTCTGGGCGTGCCCATCCTGGATACCACCCTGGTGATCATCTCCCGACTGCGTCGGGGCAAAAACCCCTTCACCACCCCTGGCAAGGACCATCTTTCCCATCGCCTGGTGAAAATGGGCTACACGCGGCGAGAAGCCGTGCTGATGCTTTATCTTTTGGGCAGTATTTTTGGTATGATAGCTGTCTTTACGACCCAGGCTTCGTTGCCCGAGGCCGCGGTCGTCGGCCTGACCGTCACCCTGGTGGGCCTGGCCATCATCATCTACATGGAAAAAACCAACCCATCTCAACTTTCGGAGTAAACTCTTGAAACGCCACTTCCTCCTACCTTTGTTCCTCGTTCTCATCAGTGTCGTGATCCTCGCAGGTTGTGCACAAACGCCTGTCAGCGAGGGCACCCCCACCCCCGCGGCCACCTCCGAGGTGGAAGCGCGGACAGAAACCGCCACCCCCGCGCCCGAAGAAGAAACCGTCCAGGATTTCAAATCGTGGCCCGAGCCCCCGGAGATGACCATCGATCCCGACAAAATCTACGTGGCCACCATCCAGACCGAAAAGGGCGATATCGTGGTGGAACTGGATGCCAAAAACGCGCCCATCACCACGAATAATTTCGTCTTTCTGGCCCGGGAAGGCTTCTACAATGGCCTCACCTTCCATCGGGTCATCCCCGGCTTTATGGCCCAAGGGGGAGACCCCACGGGCACAGGGACAGGCGGCCCCGGCTATGCCATTCCCGATGAGATCACCCCGGACATGAAATTCGACCGGCCCGGCCTCCTTTCCATGGCCAAAGCCGGCCCCAACACTGCGGGCAGCCAGTTTTTCATCACCTACGCGCCCGCGCCCTGGCTCGATGGCGGCTTCACCATCTTCGGCGAAGTCATCGAAGGGATGGACGTGTTGGAACAGATCACCCCACGCGATCCCGAAACCGCGACCGCACCGGGCGATAAAATCCTCGCCATCACCATTAGCGAGGCGGATGTCTCACGACGCCCCACGCCTACGCCCACACCCACCCCCTTCGCCCCCGACGCGAACAATGCCGATCACTTCATGGCGGAGATGCCCCTGGAGCAGCGCCTCAATTACTGGAACACCCCCCCAGAAAACATGCTCGAGCCGGGCGTCATCTACGTGGCCAACATCGAGACCGATGCAGGGACCATTCAGGTGGAACTGCTGCCCGAGATGGCCCCCAACAACGTGAACAATATCATCGTGCTCGCCAACAACGGCTATTACGATGGCACACGTTTCTTCCAGGTCATCGAAAACACCGAAGACCCGGAAGGTGGACTCATCGTCGCTATCGGTGGGGACCCTTCGGGCACGGGCACGGGCAACCCCGGTTATGTGCTGGAAGATGAACTCGCCGACGATCCCGACGTCTTCAACGATGTGGGGTGGATGGGCAGTGCCCAGCCCGATGCCAATTCCAATGGCGGCGCGTTCTTCCTCACCCTCAGCCCCGCGCCCTGGCTTGCCCAATACTTCACGCCCTTGGGCCGGGTCATCAGCGGGCATGAGGTGCTCGAAAAATTCCAGCCCCTGAACCCGGCGGAAAACCCCGACGATGTGGGCATTGGCATCAAACGGGTCACCATCACCAAGGCCGAACAGTCGTTGCTGCCCACGCCAACCCCCACGCCCACCCCCTTCGCACCCACCATGCCCCAGGGCGAGGAACGCCCCCTCAGCGAAATGGCCCCCGAAGCCCGCAACGACTACTTCAACACCCCACCCGAGATGGTCATCGACCCGAACAAGGATTATCAGGCCGTCATCCGCACCGAAAAGGGCGATATCACCCTCGATCTCTACGAAAAACAAACGCCCAACACCGTCAACAACTTTGTCGTCCTGGCCCGCTCGGGCTTCTACGATGGCACCATCTTCTATCGCGTCATCCCTGATACCGTGGTCCAGGGCGGCGATCCTCTGGGCACGGGCCGCGGCGGCCCAGGCTACACCTTCCCCGACGAGATCGTGGAGGAACTCACCTTCGATCGCGCGGGGCGGCTGGCCATGTTTAACTATGGCCCCGATACCAACGGCAGCCAGTTCTTCATCACCCTGGCCGAAACCCCCTGGATCGACGGCAAATACACCATCTTCGGCGAAGTCCTCGAAGGGCTGGATGTACTCCAGAGTTTCGAGGAACGTGAACCCCAGCCGGACGCTGCGCCTGGCGTAAAGATCCTGCGCATCGACATCATCGAAAAGTGAAAGAAGCCCTATGGCCCGATACACATCTCCACCCTCCATGCAGATCGACCCGGCGAAAACCTATTTCGCCACCATCAAGACCAACAAAGGGGACATGCGGCTGAAGCTTCATGCCGACAAAGCCCCGATGACCGTCAACAACTTTGTCTTCCTGGCCCGTGAAGGCTTTTACGATGGCGTCACTTTTCATCGTGTCATCAAGGATTTCATGATCCAGGGAGGCGATCCCACTGGCACGGGCCGCGGCGGTCCAGGCTACCGCTTTCCCGATGAAATCCACCCCGACCTCCGACACGATGGCCCGGGCGTGCTCAGTATGGCCAACGCGGGCCCCAACACCAACGGCAGCCAGTTCTTCATCACCCATGTCGCCACCCCCTGGCTGGATGGCAAGCACACGGTCTTTGGCCAGCTTGTCGAGGGCTTTGACACCCTCTATGCCATCGAGCAAGGCGATCTTATCGAGACCATCGAGATCGAAGAGACCGATTAGCAAGCCGTGAAAAGGCCCCAGCTTACCCCCCAACAACAAGCCATCCTGCGCTTTGTGCTGGCTATGACCATCACGGCCATCGCGATGGTGGGCTTGTGGCTGGTCAGACAGTACGATGTGATCAGCAAGGTGGGGTATGCTGGGGTCTTTGTGATGGGGTTTTTGGCCAACGCTACCATCATCCTGCCCGCGCCAAGCTGGGCGGTGACCATCTTCGCCAGTACCACGCTGCACCCCTTCTTCGTGGCCCTGGCCGCGGGGATGGGCGAGTCGTTGGGGGAGATCACCGGTTATCTGGCGGGGTCCTCGGGCAGTATCGTGTTGGAGGAGCGGGAAAATTATCAGAAATCCGCCCGGTTGATGAAGCGCTGGGGTGTTTGGTTCATTATGGTGCTGGCGTTCATTCCCAACCCCGCCTTCGACATCGTGGGCATCATTGCCGGCGCGTTACGGATGCCCGTGACCAAGTTTCTGTGGGGCGCGTTCTTGGGCAAATTTGCCCGCGCGTTGTTGCTGGCTTATGGGGGTTATGGGATCTTCAACCACTTTTTCGCCCGTTAGATTCATGGCCGACGTGTTTGCGTCGATACCGATGAAAACGCCTCGCGCCACGGGAGCGCGGGAAGCCGGGTTCGTATTCCGTATTGCGTATTGCGTAACGACTGAACGGAATACGGAGTACGCAATACGTACCATGGCAGAGTTGCTCAACGTAGGTCTGACGATCTTTTCGCCACCGACGATCATTCTATTTTCAAAGCAGGCACCACGCGCGGCCGCGCGCCGATACCGATGAAAAAGGCTGACTACGTAGCCCCGTAAACCGGTAAACCAGGAAACCAGGGAAACCGGGCCGATTCGCTCCTCCCCCCGGTCTACGGGTCTACCGGTTTCCCGGTTTACCAACGCTATTTTCATAGCAGCCCTGTGCTCATGGCCAGGATGACCAAGATGCTGATGGTGGCGCCGATGAGCCAGCCCACGATGACGTCACCCAGATAGTGCACGCCCAATGCCACCCGGGCCCAGATGCAAATCAGGGAGATGAACCAGAACAGAAGGGCCCATTGGGGGAAGATCCACACGCCGAACACGGGAAGGGTGCCCATGCGAGTGGCATGGCCGCTGGGAAAGGCATGGCGATCGTATCCCTTGCTGTAGAAGCCGTCGATCTCCCTGGGCCGCGGACGTTTCAGGGTGAATTTGATGGTATAGGTGACGACGGCCGCGAGGATCGAAGCTATCACCCAGCCGAGAATCTGCCAGCGGATGGGCGGGGCGAAGTATATCAGGCCTACGAGCCATAACACCAGCCAAAAGGGGCCATCGCCGAAATGGGCAGCCACCGTCGCGATGAGCTTCCCCCACCGGTGGCCATCCACCCGTAGCGCGCGGCTCCATCGTTGGTCCAGTGCATCCAATCGCGCGACCCAGGCACTCATGCCGATGTCGCCTCCACGCGTTTTTCGAGTTCCTTTCGCACGAGTTCCAATTGATGGGGTTTATCCACATCCATGCCCAGGTCAGCATAGGGCGAGAGGACTACGCGGCCTTTGGCTTGCAACAGGCGCTGGCTCAGTTCCTCTGCGTCTTGGAAGGAAAGGCGACGGAAGAGGAATTTGATGATGACTTTGAGTCCAAGCAGCCGAACCTGCTGGAATACATTTTTCCTTCGGGCCAGCAGTTCACGCACCAATGCCTGGTTGTTGTGGGCCACGGCAATGCGCACGAAGAAAAGATCCCCGCCGCACACCCGTCCTTCCTTGATCGGGACATACGAACGTTTGGAGTCGGGGAATGCCGCTTCCATGACCTCCTTTTCCACCACCGAATAGAAGAAGTCCCCGTCCATATTTTCGCAGGTTTCCACAAACCAATCCACGGTCTCACGACGGAGCGCGGGGATATCGCCCGAGGCAAACAACACGAATTCCGCGTCAGGCTGATGGCGCTGCACCGCGTCTACGCCCGCCATGACGTTTTCGAAGTGGGCATTTTGATTGGGCACATAAATCACATCTGTCCCGAAATCCACGTCATCCTCCTCACCCATCCCCACGATGTAAATCTGATCGATACGCGGGCTTTCTCGTAACGCTTTCACCACCCAATACACCATGGGCTTCCCGGCGATGGGGATCAAGGCCTTGCGTTCCATGCCCATCGCGGCGGCCAGAGGATCGGGGTTATCGGTGGAATAACCTGCCAGCACAACGGCGGGGTAGGTTTTCATCTTGCGTCTCCGGAATGCGAACAGGGATGCGGTGGCGTTTTCCAGGATGATTATAGCTCAGAATGGGAGGAAGGGTGAAAAATCGCCTTGAAAGGCTTGTTCATGCTGTGTTACAATGCGGCCATGAAGTTTGGGTTTGCCCAACACATTCTGGGACGGGCCGGGCTGCGCAGCCATGACAGCCGTCGCTGGCAGAACAATCCCCATCTTTCGGTGAGTCTGGCCTATCTGCGCGACATTTTAATCTACCTCGATAGCCAGGATATCCGCATGTATCGTATGGCCGCAGATCTGGCGCCTTATCTCACCCATCCCGGTCATCCTCGCTTTCATAGGCAGATTGAGGAGTGTGAGGCGGAACTGGCCGCGGTGGGGGAATTGGCCCGGCGTTTGGGCATGCGGCTGAGTTTCCACGCGCCTGCCTACGTGTTGTTGAATACGCCCGACCCCCAAAGGCGACTGCGGTCTGTGCGTATGCTCGATGGCCTGGCCGCGATCCTCGACGCTATGGGCCTGGGAGATGAGGCGGTGGTCGTCGTCCATATCGGGGGACATTATCATGCGCATCAGGCCGCGCGAGCGGAGTTCGTGCGCGGGTGGGAATCCCTGGCCGAACCCACGCGACGCAGGTTGGTGCTAGAACATGACGATCGCCGCTTCGATGTCCTGGACATCCTGTGGGTGCACCGGCGCACGGGCGTCCGGCTCATCTTCGATTTCCTCCATCATCAGCTATACAACCCCCACGGCATTCCGGTGGCTGATGCCCTGGCCATGTGTCTGGCAACCTGGCCACCGCATCAAACGCCCAAAATCCATTTTTCCACTCCCACCACGGAAATGGTACGCGACCGGAAGGGAAATCCCCATCCGCCCCGCCTCAATCGCCATAGCCATTACATCAATCCTTTCACATTCATCGATTTCCTGCGCTCGTTACCTCCCATGCGAGATTTCGATATCATGATCGAGGCCCGGGCGCGGGATCTGGCCCTGTTGCAATTGCGTCGTCATCTGGCCCGCTTTGCTCCCGATCTGGTAGAATGAGCACCTGTGAACCTCCCGCCAATGTTTGCCGATCGCCATATGTCACATCATCGTTGGTTTGCTCTGTTGCTCTTGTGCCTGATGGCACTGGGATTAGTGCCCGGGCTGGTTTGGGCACAAGCGGAACAGCCACCAGCCGGGTGCTTCTTTGTCGAAGCCGATCCCGGCTTCGAAAGGGATGACGCATGGGTATTCACCCAAACCGCCAGTCCTGGCTTCTTTGATCCCGGCCAGGCCTATCAGGGCCAACGCGCTGCGTTTGTGGGTATTCCCGATGGGAGCGAGAATCAAGAGGTCGATTCCACGGTATGGCAGCGCATGCAACTTCCCGTGGCGGATCAAATCACCATGACCGCGTATTGGCGTTCGCAAGAAGGGGATGGTGAAGACGCGCGTTATATTGTCCTTTGGGATCTGGCCACTGATGAATCCTCGATCCTGGTTTATGAGCAGGTTCTGCAGGAAGCATGGACGCCTATCACCGTGGATTTGACCCCGTTTGCGGGCAAGGAGGTGTTGCTGGTTTTTGGTATCCACAATGACGGCCAAGGCAAGAAAGCGGGCATGTGGGTGGATGAAGTTCGGGTGTTGGCCTGTGGTTTGCAGCCCCCTACTCCAGCCTCTGTTGGTGGGACTGAGGTGGCACAACGTGCTTCTCCCACCGCGTCCCCTTCCCCATCGCCCACCCCGCCGCCCACAGCTCAACCGAGCTTTACACCTACTCCCACCCCCACCATGTCCCCTACGCCCACGTTCCTTCCCACGGCGACATTCACTCCCACGCCTCATCCCACTACGACGCCCACGGTTCCGCCGCCATCCCCAACCCCAGCGACCACGCGGCTGGCCTCAGGCCCACCTTCGCGCAGTGGCCTGCCCGATAACAGCGCCTTACCTCTGTTGACAGCGGTGGCGCTCAGTGGTGGCTTTGCCCTGCTGGTCGTGGTGATCTCCCTGCGACGTTAATCTCACGAAGAACCGGTTTGCAATGGAATCGAAATCTGACACTTGATATCACCATCGGTTTGGATGGGATTAGTCAAGATTTTGACGCCAAAACCCACCCAAAAACCTGTAAGAGCTTGCATCTTCGCTGGGATGGTGATAGGATCGAGACAAACACCCAATTTCACTAGGCGAATTTTCATCATCTCTTTTAACTTTTTTGTGATCTTATGAGTGAATTTTATTATGGCGGTCAGGCCGTGATCGAAGGCGTGATGATGCGCGGACAGCGCCGCGTCGCCGTAGCCGTGCGCAATCCCGAAGGTGAGATCGTTGTTCATGAAGAGCCTCTGCCCGAACGGATTTATCGCAGCGCGTGGAGTCGGATGCCTTTCCTGCGAGGTTTGGTATTGTTGTGGGATGCCCTGGTTTTGGGGACGAAAGCATTAATGTGGTCCGCGGATGTGGCCATGGGGGAAGAAGAGACACAAGGATTCAGTGGTCCTGTTGCCTGGGGCACCTTGGCTCTATCCCTCGCGCTTGGTATTGCCCTGTTCTTTCTTTTACCTACAGGCGTGGCGCATCTCAGCGAAAGCTGGCTTGGGCTTTCAAAATATACCAGCGCCATGCTCGAGGGGGTGTTTCGCCTGATCCTTTTCATTGCTTATCTGGTCATTATCGCTCGCAGCGAGGAGATCAAGCGGGTGTTCATGTACCACGGTGCGGAACACAAAACCATCAATGCTTATGAAGCTGGCGAGATCATGACACCCGAAAACGTGGCGAAATACTCCACGCGCCACACGCGTTGCGGCACCAGTTTTTTGCTCTTTGTGGTGTTGATCAGCATCATCCTCTTTATTCCCTTGCAATTCGATATCTGGTGGTTGCGGCTCATTTCCCGCCTGTTCCTGATCCCGGTGGTGGCGGGCATTTCCTACGAAGTCTTGCGTCTGAGTACCCGCTATCAACAAAACCCGTTGATGAAATTGGTTATCTCGCCGGGATTGGCCATGCAGCGCCTGACTACCCGGGAGCCCACCCTGGACATGCTGGAAGTGGCCATCCAGGCTTTGGCGCCAGTGGTGGCTGCGGATGGCCTGACATTGCCCGGGGTGGAAGATGAACGCGTCGAGATGGGGTCGCCTCACCCCGAACTCGCTCCTTCCGCATGATGGATTGCTTTGAAAATAGTGCCTCGGTGCTGATTGCGAATCGATTGTCAAGGCCATGGTGAAGTAAAGTGCCAACAAGCATAGAACATGATGCGTGATACGTGAGGTCGTTATGCATTACGCATCACGTTTCAAAAAATCGGCTTCCCGCGTTCATGTGGTCGGAGATCATTTTCATCCATATCGGCGCGGGCTCGCCCGCCATCGGACTGGTTTTGAAAAATAGCTCACGCCAAGTTGCCAAGGCGCAAAGAAAAAGTATGCAGGTGGCAAGTCAAGTGGCGCATGCTCCTCACACCTGCCACTTGCAACCCTCCCCTTGCATCTTTGCGTGAGATTTTCACCCGTTTTTCGAAAATATCGGGAAATAAACGTTGGTCATCCAGCGTTTGAATCCATAAATTCACAAATTCCTCTCACTTTACGCAATGGAGCGTTGAAAATGGCAAACAAACCCCTTGTTGTTACCGTGACTGGTGCAGCCGGTCAGATCGGCTACAGTCTGCTTTTCCGGATTGCCAATGGTGATGTCTTTGGGCCCAAACAACCCATCATCCTCAAGCTGTTGGAGATCACACCAGCTATGAAGGCACTGGAAGGCACTCTGATGGAGCTGGAGGACTGCGCCTTCCCATTGCTGTATGACATGATCCCCACCGATGATCCCAAGGTCGCGTTCGATGGCGCGAACTGGGCGTTCCTGGTAGGGGCCTTCCCACGTAAGGCCGGGATGGAGCGCGCGGATCTCATTGATAGGAACGGGCCCATTTTCGTGGAGCAGGGCAAGGCCATCAATCAGGTGGCGGCAGATGATTTCCGGGCGTTGATCGTGGGGAACCCCGCAAACACCAATGCACTCATTTGCGCCATGAACGCCCCCGATGTGCCCCGCGACCGCTTCGCCGCCATGACGCGGCTGGACCACAATCGTGCCATTGCCCAGTTGGTCAAGAAGGCGCGTGAGAAGGATCCTGATGTCACAGTGGCCGATGTCAAACGCGTGATCATTTGGGGGAATCACTCCAGCACCATGGTGCCTGATATCTATCACGCTCGCATCGGTCGCAAGAAAGCCATCAACGCCGTAGGCAAGCGTTGGTATAAGAAACACTTTATTCCCACCGTGGCCACGCGCGGGGGCGCCATCATCAAGGCACGCGGCGCTTCATCCGCGGCTTCCGCGGCCAACGCGGCCATCAACGCGGTGCGTGATTGGGCCCTGGGCACTCCCAAAGGGGACTGGGTCTCCCTGGCGGTGTACAGCGATGGCTCTCACTACGGCATCCCTGAAGGCGTCATGTATTCCGTGCCGGTGACGCATCCCGGCGATGGGACCTGGCAGATCGTTGAGGGATTGGAGATCAACGACGAGATCAAAGAGAAAATGCGCATCACCGGTGAGGAATTGTTGCGAGAGCGAGCAGTGGTTGAACACTTGCTTAAGGGCTGATGCCCCTTTGCATTCCTCTCTTGTCTTTGCGACCGCGCCAGGAACACTGGCGCGGTTTTTTAATCAAACGTGAGGCCTGAAGCGTGATGCGTAACACTATTTTCGAAACAGGCACCACGCGCGGCCGCGTGCCGATACCGATGAACATGCCTCGCGGCCCCGTTGGCGCGGGAAGCCGATCTCGTATTGCGTATTCCGTATTGCGTGACGACTGGACGGAATACGCAGTACGGAATACACACCATGGCAGACTCGCCCAACCGGGGCTTTGCGAACCTTTAGCGACCAGTGATCATGCTATTTCAGAACAGTCCAACGGCTGGCTTGCCCGCGGCGGATACGGACGAAAAATCGTGGGCGGTAGCCCGGTATCCCTGGAAACCAGGAAACCAGGGAAACCGGGCCGATTCGCTCCCCCGCCCGGTCTACCGGTCTATCGGCCTACCGGTTTCCCGGTTTACCAACGCTATCTTCAGAACAGTGGGAATGGGAGGTGATTTGTGTCTTCGAGGTTTTCTGTTAGAATGTCTGCAACAGGACTCGATCCAATCGTGTTCCCTCTTTCAGAGGCATACCATGTTGCAATTGGGTCAGAATCATGCGATGGCTCCCCAACGCGGCTTACCTAACCCAACTTCATTTGTTTCCAAGGAGTAACATATGCGAACGCTTCTGATCCGCTGGGGCATTATCACGATAGCCGTCTGGATACCTTCGCTGATTTTGCCCGGGATCCATCTCAAAGGTAGGCTCGTAGATATTCTCTTTGTTTCTCTTCTTTTTGGTTTGGTCAACGCCATCATTAAACCCATCGTCAAATTCTTGACTTGCCCTTTGATTATCCTCACGTTGGGGTTGTTCACCTTGGTAATCAACATGTTGATGTTGTTGCTGGTGGATTGGCTTGCGGGCGATTATCTCGTGATTGATAGTTGGTCCACTGCATTTCTTGCCGCGATCATTATTTCCATTGTTACCATGGTGATGGATTTTCTCGTTTCCGATGGTTCATAGCGATTGCCGATTTACGCTGGAATCGTGGTATACTTTTGGAAGCGGGCTTCCATAAGATCTGTCTCGTTGATTTGGAAAGTAGCCCGCTTTCGGCTGTTGGAAAGCCGATTGTTTCATGCTGGTTTCGTAGACCGCGGCCAGTGATGCCAAAGATATTTCTCATCGCTCGAAACTCAATGGAGAGCTTCGTATGAGCATCCCAAAAACGATGCGCGCCATCATGAAGGCGGAGGATTCGCCCGGGTTGGTGATGCGGGAAGCGCCTGTACCTCGGCCGGGCCCGCGTGAGGTGCTGATCAAGGTCAAGGCTACGTCGATTTGCGGCACGGACCTGCACATTTTTCGGTGGGACCCCTGGGCACGGAGTCGGATTACGCCACCGATTATCGTCGGGCATGAGTTCAGCGGGGTGGTGGTAGCTGCAGGGAATATGGTACATGAAGTGAAAGAAGGGGATTTCGTATCCGCAGAAAGTCACATTATCTGCCATGTTTGTCAGGAATGTCGCACGGGCAAAGGGCATCTATGCCAAAACACGCAGATCATCGGCGTGGATCGGGATGGTTGTTGGGCGGATTACATCGTCATGCCTGCGGAGAATATGTGGCTGAATCCCCCAGATATGCCTTATGAGGTGGCCAGTCTTCAGGAAAATTTCGGCAACGCGGTTCATACCGCGTTTTCCACGGATCTGACCGCCAAACGGGTGTTGGTGACAGGTTGTGGGCCGGTAGGGCTGATGACCATCATGGTGGCGAAAGCGGCTGGCGCGCATACAATCTATGCCACGGATATTTCCAACTATCGCCTGGAGATGGCGCGGCGGTTGGGAGCGGATTTCGCCATCAATGTAACGCAGGAGAACGCCTATGAGATCATCATGGCGGATTCGGAGAACGAGGGCGTGGATGTGTTGTTAGAAATGTCGGGCGCGCCTCAGGCCGCTGAATTGGGCTTCAGGGCCCTGAAGCCGGGCGGCGAGGCCGCTTTGTTAGGACTTTATCCCTCCGACATCCCCTTCGATATGAATAATGGCGTGATTTTCAAGGGCGCAACCGTGCGCGGTATCATCGGGCGTGAGATCTGGGCCACTTGGTATCGGATGAAAGGCTTGCTTTCGCGAGGTTTGGTTGACCTCTCACAAATCATCACCCATCGTTTTGCGCTGGATGATTTTGAACAGGCTTTGCAGGTCATGCAAAGCGGTCGCAGCGGCAAGGTGGTGATGTTCCCTGATGGCTTGCCTGAGGAAACGGGCAACGTGCACTGACTCAAATGTGGCACCAATTCGAAATCTATCCCTGTCAACACTTATATGCAATAGGAGCAGACAATCATGGCTGGCAAACTCGACTTTATCACCGAAGAGATGGAACGGCTGAAGGCCGAGCATCTGTTCATCAACATCCGGGTCATCGAATCCCCCGCGGATGGCTGGATGATTGTAGATGGCAAAAAGGTCCTGAATTTTTGCACCAACAACTACCTGGGCTTGGCTAATCACCCCCGCTTGAAGGAGGCCGCGAAGAAAGCGGTAGATGAGTGGGGCGTGGGGCCGGCCGCGGTGCGCACCATCGCGGGGACTACGCGGCTGCATGTGGAGCTAGAAAAACGCCTGGCCGCGTTCAAGGGTGTGGAAGACGCGCTGTTTGTGCAAAGTGGCTTCAACGCCAATCAGGCTGCGATCCCGCCATTGGTGGGCAAGGGCGATGTGATTTTTTCCGACCGCCTCAATCATGCTTCTATCATCGACGGCGCCCGCCTTTCCCGGGCTAAGATCGTTGTGTATGAACACTGCGACGTCGAGGACCTGGAAGCGAAAGTGCAGGAACATTTGCCGCAGTATCGGCGGGGGTTGGTGGTGACCGATGGGGTGTTCAGCATGGATGGAGATATCGCCCCTCTGGATAAAATCTACGAGGTGGCAGAGAAATATGGTTTGATGACCATGGTGGATGACGCGCACGGCGAGGGTGTCTTGGGCCGCGGGGGACGCGGCATCGTGGACCACTTCGGTTTGCATGGCAAATTCGATGTGGAAATCGGCACCCTCTCCAAGGCGTTTGGGGTCGTGGGAGGCGTCATCGCGGGCAAGAAGATCATCGTGGATTATATCCGCCAAAAGGCTCGCCCCTTCCTTTTCTCCAGCGCGCCTACTCCCGCGGATACTGCCGCATGCCTGGCCGCGGTGGACATCCTGGAAGAAAGTGAGGAGTTGGTTGAGCGGCTATGGGAGAATGCGCGCTATCTCAAGGCAGGTATGGATGCGCTGGGTTTCGATACCGGCCACAGCCAGACCCCCATCCTCCCCATTATGCTGGGAGATGCAGGCCTGGCCATGGAATTCAGCAAGCGTTTGTTCGAGAACGGCGTTTTTGCCATGGGGATCGGCTATCCCACCGTTCCTAAAGGCCAGGCGCGCATTCGCGTGATGAACACCGCCGCGCACACCAAAGAGGATCTGGATTTCGGGCTCGAAGTTTTCGCTAAGGTAGGCCGCGAACTCGGTGTGATCCAGTAACCCTGGTCTCGAATCTCCCGTCCGGGATTCGCTCCCATTAGAACTTGGCGACGATCCTCGGGCGAAAAACCACCTCAATCCTCACGACAGGCTTCTCGTTCCTGTTTCATCCCTTGACCAAGGAAGGAGCAATTTCTGATGGCCAAAAAAGTGCTTCCCGATCGAAATCTCGCCTTCGATCTCGCCCGGGTGACCGAAGCCGCGGCTCTGGCTGCAGGTCGCTGGGTAGGACGCGGCGACAAAGAGGCCGCGGACCAGGCCGCGGTGGATGCCATGCGTCTCGTGCTGAACAACATCGATATGGATGGGATCGTCGTCATTGGCGAGGGGGAGAAGGATGAGGCCCCCATGTTGTACAATGGCGAACGGCTGGGCACTGGCGTCCCTCCCGAAGTGGATATCGCGGTCGATCCCATCGATGGCACGACCCTCACTGCCAAGGGGCTCCCTGGTGCGCTCAGCGTGGTGGCCCTGGCTGAACGTGGTACCATGTATAATCCCTCCCATCTGGTTTACATGAACAAGATCGCTGTGGGGCCCGAGGCCCGTGACATGATCGATATCAACGCACCGGTGGCCGTGAACATCCGCCGTGTGGCCCGGGCCTTGCGTAAGGAGCCGCGCGATATCACCGTGATGGTCTTGGATCGACCCCGACATGCACAACTCATCGCCGAGATCCGGGCTACGGGCGCGCGCATTTTGCTCATCTCGGATGGCGACGTGGCCGCAGCCATTGCCACCGCCCAGGAGGATTCGGGCGTGGATATGATGATGGGCATCGGCGGTTCGCCCGAAGCGGTGATTGCCGCGGCTGCGCTCAAGTGCATGGGGGGCGATATGCAGTGCAAACTATGGCCTCGCAATGAAAAAGAACGGGAACTCGCCATCCAAGAAGGTATCGATCTGGATAAAGTTCTTACCATCGATGATCTGGTTCAGGGCGATAATGTCTTTTTCGCGGCTACAGGCATCACCTCGGGCGCTTTGTTGCGTGGGGTGCGTTATTATGGCGGTGGAGCCACCACCCAAAGCCTGGTGATGCGATCCCGGTCCGGCACCATCCGTCTCATCAATTCCCGCCATCGGTTAGAAAAACTCCGTCGATATAGTGCCATTGATTACAGTTGAGGCATCTTGCTTACCCTGGCGTCCCACCGCCCTGATGGGCAACGGACGCTTCTGCTAAAAGCCCCATGCCCGAACGGATTGCTATCATCGATCTCGGGTCGAATACGACCCGGATGGTCATCTACGAATACGAGCGTGATCGTTATTTTCGCCTGCAGGATGAGATCCGGGAGGTGGTGAGGTTGCGCGAGGGCATGGGGCGCACCAATGTGCTGCGGGCCGCGGCCATCGAACGTGCCATCAACGCCATGCGCATGTTCAGGGAACTGGCCGAGGACCTGCACGTGAACGGGGTTATCGCGGTGGCCACCAGCGCGGTGCGGGATGCTGTTAATCGGGATTCCTTCCTCGCCCGGGTGAAGGCCGAGACCGGTTGGGAACTGCGGCTGCTCTCGGGCGAGGAAGAAGGGTATTATGGTGCCTTAGGCGCGGTGAATGCCACCTGTCTGCGGTCCGGCTTTGTGTTAGATCTGGGCGGCGGCAGCGTACAGATTGTCCAGGTGGAAGATGGCATCCCTGGCCGGGCAGTGAGCCTTCCCCTGGGGTCGTTGCGGCTCACCGAGCTTTTCCTCAGCCCCGACCGCATTTCTGCCGATCAGGTGACCGCGCTGCGGGGGTTCATTCGCGAGCAACTGGCCGAGGTCCCCTGGTTTCGGGCCGAGCCAGGGAGGGCCCTGGTGGCCATTGGTGGGGCCATCCGCAATTTGGGCAAGATCGATCAGGTGCGCAAACATTATCCCTTGGATACAGTGCATGGCTATCGTATGGCCACCAAGGATGTGGCTAGCCTGGCCGATGAATTGTGGCGCTATTCCCTGAAGAAACGCCGCAATGTGCGGGGATTGCGCGCCGATCGGGCGGATATCATGCCGGCCGCAGCCATTGCCTATGATGAATTGCTGAGACACAGCGGTTTTGACGCGTTGATCATCAGTCGCCCGGGACTGCGCGAGGGGCTTTTCTTCGAACACTTCCTCGCACATCGCCCCCATCCCCTAATCCCCGACTTGAGGCGATTCAGCATCCTCAGCTTGGCCCGCATCTTTGGGTACGACGATCCCCACAGCCACCATGTGGCTTTCTTGGCCAACCGGCTCTTCGACGATCTGCAAGGGGTCCACGGGCTCGATGCTTCCTATCGCGAGCTGTTGTGGGCCGCGAGCATCCTGCATGACATCGGTGCCATCATCAATTACCCCTATCACCATCGGCATTCCTACTACATTATTCTCAACTACACCCTCTACGGCTACAGCCCCCGGGAACTGGCCCTCATCGCGCTCATTGCTCGCTTCCATCGCAGTAAGGGGAATCCCAAACCCCGGGAGTTAGCGCCCCTTTTGACCCGCGAGGACGTGCGAGCGTTACCCATTTTGTGCGGGATGATCCGATTGGCCGAATATCTGGAACGGGGACGACGCCAGGTTATCCGCGACCTGCGGTGTCATGTGGATATGGAACAGGGTTGGATGCAGATCGAGGCGCTGGCTGCCGGCAATGCGGCCATCGAGTTGTGGGAAGCGGAACGCAATTTGGAAGGGCTTCGGCAGGCGTTGGGCATGGATGTGGAGCTGGTTGAAGGGGTGTGGGTGGCGGAAACGTGAAAAAATAAGCGCCTACACGATCTCTTCCATCCCCTGGCGTCGATCCATGAAGTGCTGTGCGTACTGGACCGCGCTGACCCCGATGCCCACCGTAATCCAGAGCAGCGCGGTCATGTGGGGATAATTCAAGTTAAACAGATAGTGATCGAACACACCCGCAGCCAACAGGCCCGTGATCGCCCCCAAGATCCCCAGCATGATGGCTTCCAGCCGGGGGTCTTGATGTACATGCCGCAAACCATGGATGAGCATTAGGATGAAGACCCCCATCGTGCTCAGAAAGGCCGCCAGGCCCACCAGCCCCATCTTTTCGGCCATGAGCAGGTAGAGGGATGAAACGCCGAGATACAGATCGATCTCCGGGGCGTCGATGAATCCCACGCCAAACACGGGATAACGGCTGATCAGGGTCAGGGCGTCTTTATACTCGCCCAACCGCATCTGTGTCGCCCGATCCTGCAGCTGCAATCCCTCGATGAAATGCTGCACGTAAGCCTGGGCCAGCGGAATGAACATCATCAGGGCTCCGAACGCCAACGCGGCCACGAACCCCCATAACAGCAGCTTGCGATAGCGCATCAGGCCAATGGCCACCAACCCGATGAGGAAACCCAGCATAGACCCGCGAGAGATGGTCAAGAACAGCGCGGTCACATCCATAACGGCAAAGAGGACAATCCAACCGCGGGGGAAGAGGGGGCGCCTGCTGACCACCTGGGGCAGGGTAAAGACGCCGACCAGGATCAGCAAGCCGCCAAACACGTTGGGATCGATGCTCGTGCCGATGGCCCGCATGATGCCTTCGGGATCATCTTCCACAAAGCGCAGCGCGCCAAAGCCGCCAGGATAACCGATGCGGGCCATGCGGTCCAGGACCCAGACCGTGGCCTCCCGGGGGAGGACGTAGAACAGGATGCCGAAGAAGGCCGCGCCCGCGCCGCCCAAGATCAACGCCCGCGCCAGCAGGAACAGGGATGCCTCATCCCGCACCACATTGATGACCACGAAGAACAGAGCGATACTGATGATCATCTCCATGAATTGGCGCAGATGGTTGGGGGTGGGGCGGGCGTGCTGCATGCCCAAGGCGAAACTGAAGGCAGCCAGGAACAAAAACAGCAAGACAAATCCACCCAGGCTGGAGAACTGAAAGCGGGTTTCTCGGGCCAGGGCATAGGCCAGGGCCCACACACCAAACGTGGCAAAGATGGCAATATCCAGAAAACTGGGTGTGATGATGATATCGAAGGGCATGGTGCCGAAGGGGACCAGGGTGGCGACGAGGATGACGCCCACCAGTCCCCATAGCGGGCTGCGCAACACCACTACCGCGCCCACCCCTGCCATGACCATCGCCAGGGTGATGATGGGCCCTACCAGCCCGATGGCCAACCCCGCGGCCAGCCCTGCGGCCAGCAGCACTAGCATGATGGCCTGGCGTTGTTGTCGCGGGTCGGGCGAAACGAGTTGGGTCCGGAAGCGGTCGAGATAACCGTTAAGTGAACTCATGGGTAGATGAGGGAGTTAGAAGTGGCAGGCGGCAAGTTGCAGGCAGCAAGTCACTTTGTGCACCCTTACTTGCGACTTGCCACCTGCGACCTGCAAACCATGCTGGATTTCTTTTTCCTGTTGCGCCTTGGCGATTTCGCGTGAGATCGATTTTTCAAGGCCAAGCCCATTTTACGGCCCCACCGTGATTTTCGTCAACACCGCGGCCCCGTCAACGACCGCGCCTGGCTTGCCCGACAGGGGCAAACGGGTAAGGTCGCCCAGACGGTAGAGGCCCGCCCGGATTTCATACTCGCCCGGGGGCAGTTCCAATGGCAGGATGAGTGGATAATCATCCGCGAAAAGATGACCGGGTTCCCAGAGGGTGGTGGGCCACCAGCCATCCCGTGGGGCTTTATCGAACCCCGCGACCTGCTCCCCCCGCGCGTCCACCAGATGCACAAACACCTGGTAATCCTCGGGCACAGGGTTCAGCGCCCGCCAATACAGGGTGAGCGGCAGGGTATCGCCCGGCCGGTAGGGGCCGGAAGGCAGGTCGTATCCCGCGAGCTGGATGAGATCCCCCGCGCGGAAATCGGTCGGAGAGGGGATAGGAAGCTCGGGAGGATAGGCGGGGATGGCGCGAAGGGTGAGGATGCCCAATGGGGGCACCTCGCCGCCAGGTAATAAGCCTTCATACCGTTCGCCTGTCTCGAACTGATAAAGACCCACGTCCACGACGAGCCTGGTGGGCGTTTCCAACCCGCCGGGCACATGCAAGCGATAGCGGTCCACAAGCACCTTATTCGGCGGCCAGGTACGGGTCGGGGCATTGCCCCAGCCGGGGTAACTGTTCACCTGGGCCACTTCGTCGAATCCCCGGGCCAGCACATGGATGAAAAGGCTGGCGTTGTAGGGCATCAGGTCCACCCTGCGCCAAAACAGCGTGAGATCAAAATCCTCGCCCGGATACACGGTGGTGGGTTCGGCCTGCGCGCCCAACAACTGGATGCGCCCATCGTAGGTGATGGGGACGCGTCGGGCTTCGGGCGGGATGGCCTCGGCCGAGATCAGGTCGGGATAACGATAGGCGGTAGGAATAACCCAGGCGACGCTGAAAAGGGATAAAGCCAGCAGCGCGGTCGGAGGCAGGGCCAGCCACCAGCTTTTCCCCGGCAGCCACTCCCGCCATCCCAGCATGAGAAGGATGCTCAGGCTGACCAACGCTGGGAAGAGGAGCCGACCCTGGGTGCCCGGCGTCAGGGTCGTCCAGCGGATGAGGGCCAGGAGGATGACGCCCAGCCATGCTGCCAGGAGGAAGAGAAAAGCGTGGTTGCGCAGCGGCCGCAGTCGAAATCGCCGCCGCCACACGCCCTGCAAAAAACCGATGGCACTCACCGCCAGAAAGCCGTCCCAAACCCGATAGACCCACTCGGGCAGGGGGATATTGAACCAGCCGAACAGGCCCAACAGGCTAATGCGCAGGCCTTGAAATTCGGTGCGGGGATGTACGGGCGTGGTGCGGTGGCCAACAACGGCCAGGAACGGTCCCAACGCGGTGGGATCCCCGTAGAGGAGCCAGTTGCGCCAGAACC
>DRQW01000146.1 GCA_011371305.1 Anaerolineae bacterium
GTCTGGCCCGGCTCAGCGACATGCGCCTGCTCACCCTGGCCCGGCGCGAGGCTCAGGCCATCCTCGATGCAGACCCCGACCTCATCCGGCCCGAACACCGCCTGCTGGCCCAGCGCGCGGCCGACTATTTCGCGCAGGAGATGGACCTTTCATGACCCGCCGCCAAACCACCTTCAATGACGTGTTCGCCGTGGCCCTGGGCCACTTCACCCACGATGTGTACAGTGGGTTCCTGGCCCCTCTCCTGCCTCTTTTGCAGGATCGGTTGGGTGTGGGGTATGCGCTGACGGGCAACCTCGTGGTCTTTACTCAGATCCCCAGCCTGCTCAATCCCTTCATCGGTTATCTGGCCGATAAGGTCAGCCTGCGCTATTTCGTTATCTTCGCACCCGCGGTGACGGCCACACTGATGAGCGTGCTGGGGCTGCCATCGAGCTACCTGGCCCTGGCCTTGCTGCTGCTGGCCGCGGGCGTGAGTGTGGCCGCGTTTCATGCGCCCGCGGGCGCGATGATCGGTGAGCTGGCCGGGGAACGGGTCGGCGCGGGGATGAGCATCTTCATGGCCGCGGGGGAGCTGGCCCGTACCCTCGCGCCCATCATCGCGGTGGCCGCGGTGGGCTGGTTGGGGCTGGAGGGGCTGTGGCGGTTGGCGTTCGTGGGCTGGGCGGCCTCGGGCATCCTCTTCTGGCGGTTGCATCACATCCAGGCCAAACCGCGTCCCCCTGACGCGGACAAATGGTCCCTGTTATGGCCCCGACTGGCGCGGGTGTTCCCTTATCTGGCCTGGCTGGTGCTGGGACGGGTGGCCATGCAGGCCGCGCTGACCACCTACCTGCCCATCTACATGCGGGATGTGCGAGGTACGACGCTGGCCCTGGCCGCGGGCTCCCTCACCCTGCTGGAAGGCGCGGGTTTCGTAGGCGCGCTTCTCTCCGGCTCCCTCAGCGACCGGGTGGGGCGGCATCGCATGTTGTTCGGATTGTTGTTTATCTCGCCCCTGCTGCTCCTCGCGCTCCTCTTCGTCCCTGCCTGGATGCTCATCCCCCTGCTCATCGCCCTGGGCCTGACCGCGATCTCCCTGCAACCGGTCATCCTTGCCCTGGTGCAAGACCTGTTCCCCAACAATCGGGCGCTGGCCAATGGCAGCTACATGGCCATGAGCTTCGCTCTGCGGGCCATTGGCATTTGGGCCATCGGCCTGACTGCAGATGCCTGGGGCCTGACCGCGGCCTTCGTGCTCAGTGCGGGCATCGGGCTGCTTGCCCTCCCCGCCATCCATTTCATTCCCAGACAGACGCCGCGCGGGTAGCGCGCCGGTTCGGATCCAAACGTCCCGCGGCTAGGGCGGGGCGGGAAGCCGATTCCGTGATGCGTCATGCGTGATGCATACGTTCTCACGTTTCACGCCCGTTGGCACTTCGCCCAGCATAGCAACAGGCACCACGCGCGGCCGCGCACCGATACCGATGAAAAAACCTCGCGGCCAGGTTGGCGCTGGAAGCTGATCTCGTATTCCGTATTGTGTATTGCGTGGCGACGACTGGACGGAATACGCAGTACGCAATACGCACTATGGCAGACTCGCCCAACCTGGATTTTACGAACCTTCAGTGACCAGCGCTCATGCTATTTTCATAGCAGTCCGACGGCGGGCGAGCCCGCGCCGATACCGATGAAAATCTCACGCAGAGGCGCAAAGATCGCCAAGAATTCTTTGCTTCTTTTTCCCTTTGCGCCTTGGCGTCTTTGCGTGAGATCGATTTTCATAGCAATCTCAATCGGGATAGATCACCCCGCGCTTCGTTTCCTCGATGAGATGATCCACCACCGCTTTCAAATCCCCGCCTGATTCCTCATACACCCGAAGCTGGCGGTCGGCGCTGGTGCCATGTTCGAGGATGGTGTAGATGTGTTCGATGTACTTGCGGCTGCCGAGCTGATTCACGTAGGGGTCCACCAGGCGTAGTAGCTCACGAATAAGCCAGCGGGCCGGGAATTCCTCCTCCTTGCCCCAATCGATCATGCGGCCATCGATGCCGTATCGGATGGCCCGCCAGCGGTTTTCGTCGATGAGGTCGCGGCGATAAAGGCGGAAGGTCATGTTGTTCTGGCGTAAATCCCACAGCCAGGCGATGACGGCCTGAAGCAGCGCGGCGATGGCCAAGGCTTCGTCAATGGTGGTCACCGCGTCGCACATGCGGAATTCGAGGGTGGGGTAGAGAAAATGGGGCCGCACATCCCACCAGATTTTGCTGCCATCGGGAATACAGCCGGTATTGACCAGGCGTTGAACAAAACGTTGGAATGCAGACCAGTCGCGGAAATAATCGGGCAGGCCCGTGCGGGGGAGGTCGGAGAAAACAACGGAGCGATAGGATTTCAGGCCCGTTTTACGGCCATTCCAGAAGGGAGAGGAGGTGGAAAGGGCCAGGACGTGGGGGATGAGATAGCGGGTGACATTCATGCAATCGATGGCAAACTCCCGGTCCTCGATGCCGATATGGACGTGCATCCCAAAGATAAGCAACCGTTGTCCCACATCGCCGAGCTCCTTCATCGAGCCCATGTAACGTTCCTTGGGAGTCACCTCCTGTTCCTTCCAGTGGGAGAAGGGATGGGTGCCCGCGGAGGCAATAGCCAGCCCTTTTTGTTCGGCCAGATAGACGATAGCCCCTCGCTGCCGGGCCAGTTCATCATGCAGTTCATCGATGTTGGCGCACACCTTGGTTCCCAACTCGACCTGGGACTGCAATAGCTCGGGCTTAACTTCGCGGTCGATGATCATCCCCTTTTCATTGAGGAGCTGGGTGATATAGGATTTCAGCTCTCTTGTTTCGGGGTCGATGATCTGATATTCCTCTTCAATGCCAATGGTGAGAGAGGGCGGTTTCATGATCGCCATAGGGTGTCTCCTGGTGATATGTGGGCGCGAGAGAAAAAGCACGCGCCTATCCTACCCCAAAACCCGTGCAAATAAAAACGGCGCCTGGAAAAGGCGCCCGAGAAATTACTCCTGGTTGGGATCGATGAAGGTCAGGGGGAAGATGTGCTCCCCAACCGCCAATGGTTTCCCCGCGCGTTCCACCTGCACCTGAAGGGTGTATTCGGCATCGGGCTGAGGCGGTTTTTTGAGATGCATGGTCAGGGAGATGTACGGCTCACGCCATTCCACCAGCAGCATGTCGGCAACCACTTGCCCCTCCGGATCGAAGCAGGTCATTTCGATGTTCACAGGCGTGGCGAAGGACGTCAGTTGCACCCTGACCCACAGACGGGTGAGATCGGGATAAGGATAGACCGCGATGCGCTCCACCTCCATTTCGGGCTTGTCGAAACGGAAGGTGAGGCCGCGGGCCATTTCCTGTTGGGCCGTGGTGATCTGACAGCTACTCATAAAGGATTGGGATCAGGATTGGGGAGGGGGATGAAGGGGCGGCGCGGGAAGCCGATTCCGTAATCCGTAATGCGTAAGGATCTCACGGATTACGCATCGCGTCTTACTTCGGTTGCCGTCTCGGCCAACGTCGGCTTGGAGTCATTTTGGCAAACCAGCGCAACGTTATTTCCAAAGCAACGGGAGCGCATGGGAGTCGAACCCACCGCGGACGTCTCCGCGACGCCCGCCACCGGTTTTGAAGACCGGGACGCCCACCGGGACGCATCCGCTCCCA
>DRQW01000147.1 GCA_011371305.1 Anaerolineae bacterium
CCCAGGCGATATCCTGTTCGTAGATGACGGGAAAATCCGTCAACAAATCGTTTGGCATGGCTTGTGAGTTTGTGAAAGATGAGTCCTTTTGCGGTTGAGAGGTGAAAACGTGAGACGTGACATGCTCTCACGGACCACGTATCACGTCTCACGGAGGCGAGCACGCGGGAAACATCTCGGTCAAGTTAGAACGAGAGATGCACTGTTCACTCGTCCCAATCCCTTAGCATCTGCACCAACAAACGCACACCGAACGCAGCCGCGCCTTTGGGATACATGGGCCGCGGTTTCTCTGTCCAGCTCATATTCGCGATGTCCAGGTGCGCCCAGGGATAATCTTCGATGAAATGTTGAAGGAATTTGGCGCTGGTACTCACGCCCGCGGCCCGGTTGGGCGAAGTGGAGTTTTTCACGTCCGCGAAGTCGCTTTTGATATAGTCCTTGTATTCGTCGTACATGGGCATAGGCCATAGCCGCTCGCCCGTGACCTCGGCCGCGGCCAGCAGTCGTGTTTTCAACTCCTCTTCTTCGGTAAACAACCCCGCCGCCTGTTGTCCCAGGGCCACACTGATTGCGCCGGTGAGGGTGGCTTGATCAATGACTGCGTCCGGGTTGTAACGTCCTGCATAGGCCAGTGCGTCGGCCAAGATCATCCGTCCCTCGGCGTCAGTCGAGATCACCTCCATGGTTTTGCCCGTCATGCCCCTGTAGACGTCGCCCGGCTTTTGAGCGTGGCCGTTGATCATATTTTCCACCAGGGGCGTCAATCCCACCACATGTAACGGCAGGTCCAGCAGGGCCACGGCCCGCAATATGCCCAGCACATTCCCTGCACCACTCATGTCATATTTCATCTTCCACATTCCCTGAGTGCGTTTAAGAGAATAGCCGCCCGTGTCGAAGGTAACGCCTTTGCCGACCAGCACAATGGTGGGGAGTTCCTCGGCCCGGCCTTTATTGTGTTCCAGGATCACAAACTTGGGGGGCTCATCGCTGCCCTTAGCCACGGCCAGCAGGATGTTCATGCCCAGGGCTTCCATCTCCTCCCGCTCCATGATGCGAATGTCCAAACCAACCTCTTCAGCCATCTCGGTCGCTTTCTTGGCGATGTAGGAAGGGGTGGCGATGTTGGAGGGCGTAGCCGCCAAGTCGCGGGCGAAGATCGCGCTCTCTGCGATGATCTGACCGATTTGCGCGCCTGTCTCCAGCAGCGGCATGTTATCTGGGTTGAATTCGACGATAGTCAGCTTTTCGATGTGGGGTTGATCATGCTCCTGGCTGCGTTCCGCGGGCATTTCATAGTTTTCCAGCAAGGAAGCTTCCACCAGGGCCTGGGCGGCCTCGATGGGGTCCATCCCACCGATGCCCGCGCCGTGGGTGATGGTGGCCACGGTACGGGCTTTGGCCTTTTTGGCCGCGCGGATGGCTTTGGCCGCAGCGATGCGGGCCTTGTTTCCATCGAACTCACTGGCGTTGCCCAGGCCAACCACCAGGACGCGAGGCGCGGGCAGTTTGCCCAGGGAGTAGAAAAGGGTCGTATCCCCAAGCTTGCCTGAGCAGTCGCCTAGTTCGATGAGCTGACGTATTTGTCCGTCCAGGGCCTCGTCCACCGCGCCCGTGGCCCCGCCAGGGCGAGTGACCCCTTCGAATAAGTTGACGATGATGATATCCGCTTCTGTTTCCAGAATATTGCCTGATTGAATTGCAATCTGCATCTTTGAAAACTCCTAAGTGAGGAATGGTATGAATGGGTGCGACGATGAAAGGAAAGGGCTTCCCTTGAGCTCTCTAACGTCATAAAAACATAAAAGATGCGACGATATGAAGACTTTCAAAAAGAGTTTGTCCGGATTGCTTCGGCCGCGCGTCCAGTGCGTTAGGGCTTCAGCTCAGTGGCAATTCGAGAAGCCGAAAGCAAAATTCATTGTATCCTGTCCGAAACGATGTGGTCAAACGCTTAAAGCTTGAGTGGCGCGACGCGCCTGCTCCTGCTACAATGAGATATCCCATCAACGAGGCATGTCGTGAGTGTGAGCATCACTTCTCCACATCGAGTTCAAACGCTTGCCCAAAACCTGACTACGGTCGGCCTGGAGACCCTGGGGTATTTCACTCAGCCTGTTCGGATCCTCCGCGACTACCAGCTTCCTTACCTTCGTTTCGATATAGTCGCGGGGTTGACAGTGGCCGCGGTGATGTTGCCTCAGGCCATGGTGTTTGCCTTTATTGCCGGGATGCCGCCAGTGACTGGGCTCTATACCGCCATTTTAGGATCCATTGTGGCTGGTCTGTGGGGCTCTTCCCGCCAGGCTCAATCAGGACCAACCAACACTCATTCGCTACTTACCCTGTCGGTGACTTCTACGGTGGCTACCATGGGCACGCCGGAATTTCTGGCCGCGGCGGGGCTGCTGACCCTGATGGTGGGGGTGTTCCGGCTGCTGGTAGGGATCACCCGGTTGGGTGTCCTGGCTAATTTCGTCTCCGATGCGGTGATTGTGGGATTCACCGCCGGGGCCGGAGTGCTTATCGCCATCAACCAGCTCCCTCATTTGTTGGGTATCAACGTGGCGCGGGGTGGCGGTTTCGTGGGAACCTTGCAACAGGTCGTGTTGAACATTGCGACCACGCATTTGCTCAGCGCGGCGTTGGGCGTGGGGGCGATCATCGTCATCGTAATTCTGGCGCGCATCAACGCGCGCATCCCTGGCCCGTTGATCGCCATTGTCCTTTCCGCGGCCGCGGTGGCATTGTTCGGCCTGGATGGAATGGGGGTGAAGGTCATTGGCGAACTCCCCCGAGGGTTACCCCCTCTGGCCACCTACATCCCCATTACCGATTTGGACTTGATCGGGCGACTTTCCACAGGTGCGCTGGCTGTGGGGGCCATCGGCCTGGTCCAGACCACATCCATCACCCGCTCCATCTCCAGCCTGACGCGTCAGCGAGTGGATAGCAATCAAGAGTTTGTGGCTCAGGGTTTGGCCAACATGGCTTCCGCCATTTTTTCGGGCTTCCTGGTGACGACCTCCTTTAACCGCTCCGCACTCAATCTGCAATCGGGCGCGCGTACCCAAATGGCCGCGGCGTTCTCGGGCGTGTTCGTGCTTATTGGTATGCTGTTGCTAGCCCCTTATGCCGCGTTCATCCCCAACGCGGCTTTAGCAGGGGTATTGATGGTTATTGCCTATCGCATGGTGGATATGCCGGAGATCAAGCGGTTGCTTCAGGGAGGGCGGGGCGATGCGTTGATCATGGCGACAACCCTTGTCGCTACCCTGTTACTTCCTTTGGAATTCGCGGTGTTGTTGGGGATTGTCATGTCGTTGGGGCGTTACATTCTGCGCACCAGCGCACCCCAGGTGGTTCCCGTTGTACCCGACGAAAGCTACAAGCATCTGGCATATCAACCCGACAAGCCCGAATGTCCCCAACTGGCCGTGATTGAGATCCGTGGCGACCTGTACTTCGGCGCGGTGGACCATGTGGAGAAACAAATCTTAGCCCATATGCGCCAAAACCCAACCCAAATTTATTTGTTGTTGCGCATGCAAAATGTGCAGGTCATCGACATCAGCGGCATCCACATGTTGGAGTTTTTACTGGCTGCTTACCGGGAAATGGGCGGTGATATGTATCTGGTTAAGGTGCGTGGGCCAGTATATGAACGAATGAAAAATCTGGGATTTGTGACCCGATTGGGGGAAGACCATTTTTTGGAAGAAGACCAAGCGATCTCATACTTGTTCTATCATGTCCTGGATCCCGCTATTTGCATTTATGAATGTGATGTACGTGTCTTTGCTGAATGTCAGAATCTACCTCGACCAACAGAGCATCTCCCCATCCCTCACACATCCCCGCCCGATTTTTCCCTCCCACGCATTTCTCCCCAAGCACTTTATCATGCATTGCGTGGTGAACAGGCCCCTTTGGTCATCGATGTGCGGGAGCCCCGGGAATTTCGGCGCAGTCACATCCCCCAAGCCGTGAATATGCCCCTTTCTCATATCTTCGATTATCTCGATGAATTACCCAAGGACAGGGTGATTGTGATCGTGGCACGGACGGAACGCCGTGCCTGGCGTGCCGCCGCGGTGTTGAAGCAACATGGATTCGAACGTTTGCAAATCCTAGCCGGTGGCATGTTGGCCTGGGAGGGGGCCGATCTGCTCACCGCGGTCACCCCGTTTGCCCCTTGAAATTCGCGACTACGCTGAATTGGAAACTCGTGTATCATGCCGTGGTAAGGCCTTTTCGCCACCAAAACGGCAAGTCATGCCGAGCCGTGATGGATAAAGGAGTCTATGTATGACTGTGAACTTGCGACGTAATCTTGGATTGGACTTGGTTCGCGTGACCGAAGCTACCGCGATCCAGGCCGCGCGCTGGATGGGCCTGGGCCGACGTCAGGAAGCGGATCGGGCTGCCATTGATGCCATGTGTCAAGAACTTAATTCCCTAGACATGAACGGATATATCGTGATCGGCGAGGAATCCAAAAGTGGATTACACTCCCCTTTGGATAGCGGTCATCGCGTTGGCAACGGCCAAGGGCCGGAGATGGATGTGGTGTTGGACCCCATCGACGGCACCAACCTCCTGGTGCACGGTCGCACGGGCGCGATCTCCGCGGTGGCTGTGGCCCCGCGGGGTGCCATGTGGTCACCCTATCCCGCAGCCTATATGGAGAAGCTTGTGGTGGATCGCGAGGTGGCGCATGCGTTGGTGAAAGAAGCCCTGGACGCCCCCGCGGCCTGGACCCTGGCCATGATTGCACGGATCAAGAAAAAAACCATTCGAGATCTGGTGGTTTTCGTCCTAGATCGCCCCCGCCACCAGGAATTGATCGAGGAGATCCGCATGGCTGGCGCGCGGGTAGCGTTACGGCGGGAAGGGGACATCGCAGGGGCCATTTTGGCTGCGATGCCCGGAAGTGGCATCGATGTGTTGATGGGTGTGGGGGGCGCGGCCGAAGGCGTCATGGCTGCTTGTGCAATCAAGGCGTTGCGTGGCGCCATGTTGGCCCGACTTGCGCCACAATCGGAGGCGGAGCAACACGCGGTGACACAAGCGGGTTTGGATTTAACGCGAGTCATGAATCAGGATGAGTTGATCCAGAGCGAGGATGTGTTCTTCGCCTGTACCGGGGTTACGGAAGGGATGCTCCTGGATGGGGTGCAGTTTGCGGGAGGATATGTCCATACCCATTCCTTGGTTTTACGGGCCCGCACAGGCACCCGTCGCATGATTCGGGCGGAACGGATGTTGGAGGATTTATTCCCCAGTGAACGCTAAGCTACTCATTTTTTGATATTGCATCAAATATAATTTATTGCATTCAATGCATCAAAAATAACTAAATAAAGCAATGATTGATGCACTATTTTGTGGAGAAGTGGGAATTTAGGGGGGCAATGGGAAAATACATTACTGTAAAGCCCTTCTTTTTCGAGTAAACTAAGGTGTTCACGACGCAGTTGTCTTTGGCCGCGTCGCTTTGTGTTCTTGTTTCATCTTTTGTTTTTCATGATTCCCTTTGAGGAGAGGTTGCATGAAACATGGCATTCGCGTCGGCGTAATCATCGCGGTCGTTTCAGCGGCCATGATCTATTGGATGCGCACCATCCCATGGATGCCCGTACAGGCTGCGCAGGAGGCCCGCCCGATTGATTGGTTGTTCGGTTTGCACATCGATGTCATCACCTTCCTTTACGTGTTAGTAAACGGCATCCTCATTTACAGTATCTTTGCTTTTCGCAGAAAGAAAGGGGAAGAGAATGCCGTCGGGGCAAACATCCATGGGAACACGAAACTGGAGATTGCATGGACGGTGATCCCCTTGATCACCGTGCTGTTTTTCGCCTATCTGGGTACCATTGTGCTTAACGACATCTCGGCCGCGGCATCGGATGAACTGGAAGTGAATGTCACTGCGCGGCAGTGGTCGTGGAGTTTCGCATATCCCGAGGAAGGAGTGAACTCGACAGAGCTCTATCTGCCGGTGGGGCGAAAGGTCAAGCTCACCATGACCTCCGAGGATGTGATTCATTCCTTTTGGGTACCAGAATTCCGGGTGAAGATGGATACCGTGCCCGGCATCACCACGACATTGCGCATCACACCCTCGGAGGAGGGCACTTACAAAGTGCGTTGCGCGGAATTGTGCGGCACGGCCCATGCGGCCATGCTGGGCACCATTCGCGTGGTCAGTCAAGAGGAATTCGATCAGTGGTTGCAGGGCAAACAACAACCCACCAGCCCAGATGAATTGAGCGAGGAAGAGCTTGTTGCCTTGGGCGAAAGTACTGCCAAGGCCGCGGGTTGTCTTGCCTGTCACTCCATCGATGGCAGCCCATCCGTTGGGCCTACCTGGAAGGGCCTGTACGGTTCGGAACGGGAATTGGCCAACGGAGCCACTGTGGTGGCGGATGAGGATTACCTGCGTGAATCCATCCTCGATCCCAGGGCCAAGACCGTCGCGGGCTTCCCCGACATCATGCCTGATAACTACGGGGAAACGCTGTCCGAGCTCGATGTAGCTGCTCTCATCGCTTACATACGCAGCCTGAAATAATTCCGCATTCTGATTTCCGACGCCTTTCATTTTTTCATTTTCTAAGGAGAAGTGCACCAGATGAAAGTCGGACGTATTGTGGTTGGTTTCTTCATTGGCGCGCTGGCCGGCGCGGCCTTGCATAGCCTCATGCGGGCGATTTTGGGCATGCCCCTCATGGCCGAAAACCCCTGGCCCATGATCGTATTGATGCTCACCACGGGCACCATCGGGTTGTTGCTGGGGATTGAACCCAGCCTGGGGTTGGCCCGAGGCCTGGTGGGAATGGTCCTCGGCTTCGTCGTCGGCCTGTTATTGGTGTATGGCATCCGCTTGGCTCTAGGGATGAACCCCGCATGGAAGCCTGAGCCCGCCTGGGTGACTGGCGCTATCCTTGGCTCGTTGGGGTTCCTCATGGGCGTAGGCGTGATGACCGATTGGATGAAATGGGCCCGTGGGGAGCACACCCCCTTGCAACATGGTCCGCCCGAAGGCAAGCCCAATTGGGTGCGCTATTTCGGGCCCGATGTCAACCACAAGGTCATTGGTGTGCAATACACGGTTACCGGCATTTTGTTGTTGGGCGCGGCCGGCACCTTCGCGATGATTTTCCGCACCGAGCTGATGCGTCCGGGGATTGAATTTCTCCAGGCGGATCTCTTCAACACGTTCATCAGCATCCACGGTATTGTCATGATCGCGTCCATCTTGTTGGGCGTAGGTGGGTTGATGAATTATCTGGTGCCCTTGATGCTCGGTGCCAGTGATATGGCCTTCCCCCGCCTGAACAGCTTCGGCTTTTGGGTGGCAGTGCCTGGCGCGCTTTTGATCATGATGGCTCTCTTCTTCGGTGGCTGGGATACCGGTTGGACTGGATACGCCCCGCTCAGTGTGCGTTCGCCTCTGGGTGTCGATTTCTTCATGCTGGGCGTGTTCATCTTCGGTTTTTCCTCCATCCTGGGCGCGGTGAACCTGATCACAACGGTCATTGGCATGCGTGCTCCCGGCATGAGTATGTTCCGCATGCCCATTTTTGTATGGGCTTCGTTGGCCACCTCCCTGATTCAGCTCACGGGCACCCAGCTCATTGCCCTTTCTTTCCTGATGGTGGTGCTGGAACGCATCTTCAACATGGGCTTTTTCGAGCCAACCTTGGGCGGTAAAGTGCTTTTGTTCCAGCATCTTTTCTGGTTCTATTCCCACCCTGCGGTGTATATCTTCATTCTGCCCGGTTTGGGGATCATCAGTGAGCTGTTGCCGGTGTTCGCGCGCAAACCGTTGTTCGGTTATAAATGGATCGCCCTCTCCAGCATGGCCATCGCCATCATTGGCTTCCTGGTTTGGGCGCATCACATGTTCACCTCAGGCATGTCGGAGAGCCTGCGTGTGCCCTTCATGTATTCTACCATGTTGGTGGCTGTGCCCACAGGTGTGAAGTTCTTTAGCTGGCTGGGTACCATGTGGCGAGGGAAGCTTACCTTCCCCACACCCATGCTTTTTGTCCTTACATCTATCGCCGTCTTTTTGATCGGCGGGTTAACCGGGCCGCCTCTGGCCACGGTGCCCACAGATCTGCATCTGCACGATAGCTATTACGTGGTGGGCCACTTCCATGCCACCATGTTCGGTGGATTCGTCTTCCCCTTCTTCGCGGCGCTCTATTTCTGGTTCCCCAAGATCACGGGGCGGATGTATAACGAACGCCTCGGTCAGGTACACTGGTTGTTACAAACGGTCGGATTCTATGTCATGTCCATCGTCATGATGCGCGCGGGCCTGTTGGGTATGCGTCGCCGCATCGTGGATTACGATCCAGCCCTTGGCGTGACCGGTATGCAAACCATCATCACTTACGCTGGTTGGATTATCTTCATCGCCGTGATCATCGGCGTGGCGAACTTGGTGTGGAGCGCTTATCGGGGCAAGGTGGCTGAGGCCAATCCCTGGGGCTCCCGTTCGCCCGAATGGCAAATCCCGTCGCCCGTCCCCGAGCACAATTATGATGAGCCCTTTGAGGTCGTGGGCGATCCCTACGACTATGGTGTGCCTGGCTCGGTGTATGTCAACCTCCATCCTGAACCTTCTTCCTCATCATAACCCATGGACCGCTCTGGCGATCGCCAGGGCGGTCGTCTCCCCCCTCATAGGAGTCAACCCTATGGAATCGACTGTCACTCCCGAACGTCGTGAAGCGGCGAAAAAATTTCTGTACCGCCGCGGTCTGATCGTCCTTATCGCGTTGATTGTTCTTGAGGTGTTTGATTATTTCATGGCTCAGTGGACTAACGGCTCCGCCACCATTCTTATGGTGTTGGCGTTGATTAACGCGGCGCTCATCGTCCAATATTACATGCACATCCATACCCTCTTTTCCATGGAAGGAGAACATTGATGGCTGTCACCACCGCACATGCGCATGAGGAACACCATGACGATGTTTCCCCAACCCGGCGGCTCTACATGAACCGAATGGGGCTGTGGTTGTTCCTCATCTCTGAAAGTTTCCTCTTCGGCGGCATCCTTGTCTCGCGGTTTTATTTATGGGGCGCCACCCGGCCTCAATTGGATCAAGCGCTGGGGTTGGCTGTGACCGTTATCCTGCTTATCAGCAGCTTTTTCGCCAACCGGGCCGAAGTGGCCATCAAATATGACGATCACAAGACCTTTTTCCGCAGCATCCTCATGACTATCCTGTTGGGCGTGCTGTTCCTGGCGGGTGTTGTGGGGATGGAATGGCGCACTGCGCCCGTGACGCCCATGATCGATGGTGAGCTCAATGTTTACGGTGCTATCCTCTTTTTTATGACAGGAATGCACGCATTTCACGTGCTCACCGGTGTAGTTATCCTGGCCATCATCGCGCGGCTAGGACGCCGAGGCCATTTCCATTCAAAGAATTTCTGGGGGGTCGAAGCTGCGGTTATCTATTGGCACTTTGTCGATGTGGTGTGGGTGTTCTTCTACCCCGCGCTCTATCTTATCGGCTCCCCCATCGGCCCAGGCCATTGATTCGGCAGACTCCTTGATTCCGGCTCGCTTACGTGATGATCGAGTTCCTGCGTACCATCTTCAGCGTATGGGAATTTCGCCCAGGGGTGTATTTACCTCTGGGCGTCATGCTCTATCTCTATCTACGCGGTTGGTTCCGTCTGCGTTCGATCCAGCGTCAGATCGCACATCAACGCCGGCGGCAACGATGGCGCTTGCCTCGCAGGAAGGAACCTTTGGCCACGCCTTGGCGGCTGGTGAGCTATCTGGTGGGGTGGCTGGCCCTCTTCGTCGCTCTGACTTCGGGCCTAGATGCTTATAGTTCCATGTTCTTCTTCGTGCATATGATTCAGCATCTCTTGCTGGTGATGGTCGCTCCGCCCTTGTTATGGTTGGCTGAGCCATACGCCATTGGCACATGGGGTATGCCGCGCGTGGTGCGATTGGAGATGAGTTCATTATTGGCCCAAGGCGCGCCTCTCCGCCGCCTGTTGCAACTCATAGGCCGCCCCGGGCTTACCTGGCTGGTGATGGTGGTGGTCATGTGGGTCTGGCACGATGGTAGCATGTATAATCTGACATTGCGATATCAATGGGTGCATGATCTGGAACATATCCTCTTTTTTGTAACTGGCTTGTATTTTTGGTGGATGGTGATCGGCGCAGCGCCACGAATGTATCGTTTCACGCCGATGACCCGGGCGTTGTTCCTTCTCGCTTCTGTACCACCAAACGCGTTGTTGGGTATCTCCATCGCTCTGGCCGAAGAGCCGATTTATACTTATTACGAAAGTGTGCCCCGCCTGTGGGGCGTCTCTGTAATGGCCGATCAACAGTGGGGAGGTATTCTCATGTGGGTGTGGGGAAGTATGATGTTTATGATGGCGGCGCTGATCTCCGCTGCCCTCTATTTCATCGAAGAGGAAAAGAAAAAGGTGCTACCCCAATCGGAATGGGATGGCGATAACGCGTTACTCATCCCCGGCTTCGAATCTCAAGACCTGTCGAAGCGGAAAACGTAAAGCAGGCATTGGAAATCAATGAGTGGTGGAGCTGGGCAAGCCAGCCTGGTTCGCGCTATAATGGTCCTATGCGGATTCGAGCTTTGTTTCTCTTTCTGGCACTTTTGCTTGGCAGCCGTCTGGTGGTTTGGGCCCACGGCGGCGGCACGCCTCGTCTCGTCAACGAGCCCCTGGGGCCATATTGGCTCTCGGCCTGGACCTATCCTGACCCGCCGAAAGTGGGGGAACTGCACGTAACCGCAGCCCTGGCCCGGTCGGACACAGGCGAGCCTGTGGTGGAACCGACCATCACCGTCTATGCGCGAGGATCTTCGCGGCATGACGTCTTGGAAGCTGTAATGAGCCACGACGACGCGGCCACACCTTATTTCTACAATGTGGATTTCGATGTGCCCTATGCAGGGGAATGGACCATCGAGTTGGTAGTGAGAGAGGGAAGTTGGGAAGAGATGGCTTCTTTTCCCCTGGTGGTGGAGCCCGCGCCTATCAATACCAACCTCATCCGCTTGGCTGCCTTTGTCACGTTGGCGTTTTTATTCATTGGATGGTGGTTTTGGGGCCGTAAGCCACGCAGAAAGCGTGTGCGAAAGCGCATTTTCATGCCCCGCCCGGATGAAGATTAGAGCCGTTGCTACATCATGCTTTGAGAATCTAACTCACGCCAAGTTGTTCTAAATTTTGTCAAGACGCAGAGCTGCAAAGGAAAAAAGAGGCAGAAAAACTTTGTATTTTGGCGCCTTCGCGTGAGATTTTCATCGATATCGGCATCTCGCCGCGCGTGGTGCCTGTTCCGAAAATAGCGTTGGTAAACCGGGAAACCAGTAGACCGATAGACCGGTAGATCGGGCGGGGGAGCGAATCGGCCCGGTTTCCCTGGTTTCCTGGTTTCTAGGTATACCGGGCTATCTCCCACGATTTTCGTCCGTATCCACCGCGGGCAAGCCAGCCATTGGACTGTTCTGAAAATAGCATGATCGCTGGTCACTGAAGGTTCGCAAAGCCCCGGTTGGGCGATTCTGCCATGGTGTGTATTCCGTACTGCGTATTCCATCCAGTCGTCACACAATACGCAATACGGAATACGCAATTGGCTTCTCGAGCAACATGGCCGCAAAGCTTTTGTCCCAGTATCAGCGCGTTGCCGTCGCGCGTGGTGCTGTTCAAAAAGATATCCGAGGCACCTGCAGGGGGATGTGAAGGGATTGTGATTGCTACGCGGTGACTAACGAAATGACCGCGATAAAGTGAAAAAGGCTGGCTGTCATCACGAAAAAGTGCCAGATGACATGGTTAAACGGAATGCTTTCCCAAACATAAAACAATACCCCGGCGATGTAAACTGCGCCACCGATGGCCAGCCAGATGATCGTGTGCAAAGGGAGCACCGCAAGCATGTCCTTGATCAAGACGGTTCCGGCGACCCCCATGGCAATGTAGCCTATCACAGCCAGGACCTCGAACTTGCCCAGGAAAAAGAGTTTCCACAAGGTACCCAAAAGCGCCAGCCCCCAAATCACAGCCAACATGCCCCACCCCAGCGTCGGATTGAGCCCTTGTTGGATGCCAGCCAGCATGAAAGGAGTATAGGTTCCTGCAATAAGCAGATAAATACCTACATGGTCAAAGACCCGCAGCTTGCGTTTTAGCGGGGGTGTTTTGACCCCATGATAAAGGGTGGAAGCCAGATAAAGGGTGACCAAGCTGAGTCCATAGATGATAAAACTGATCAGCAACCAGCTATCGCCCCGGACCCATCCCAGGTAAATCAGGATGAAGAAACCGATAATGCTCAGTCCCAATCCAATGCTGTGGGAAATACTGGCCGCGATCTCTTGCGTAGGATCGTAGCTGGGATGTTGCCACTTTTGATTGTGTTTTAGCAGAAAACGCATGGGATGAGGGTTATCCGTCAATTCGTTTTTTCGTGAAAGTGTATTCCGCCTTGAGGGTTTCTCGGGCGGTTTCGGCAGCGAAGGAAGCCAGTTTGCCGCCTAACAAGGGCACGCTGCTCTTGAATTCCGTCTCCATTAACATCATGGCACCGCCGTGTTCACCGGCAGTTAGTTTCATGCGGCTGCGCGCGGAAACGGGCACGCCATCGATTTCGACGCTGGCCTTGCCCAAATAAGGACCACCAGGCTGCACTTTCCAGGTTTCTTTCTGGACCGAGGGGCTCCATTCTGGAACGAATTTCTTCAGCGCACTGGGGGCATCTGAGCGGATCTCGCGTTGGAGTGTGATATGAACCAACCCGTCTTTCTCCTCGACGATTACTTGCACATTACGTGCGCCCACTGCTTCAGCCCGCGCTTTCAGAAAGTCAGGATCGGTGAGGATGTCGAAAACCGTATCTGGATCGGCTTGGTAGATGTCTTTGGTTCGGATTTTCATGAAATGACTCCTTTCGTAGGGATTGGTCTTATTGTACAATCCCATCGGGTGGTGTTGGACTGTATCATACAGGAAAGGTGAGGGTGAGCCAAGTTAGGTGCAGAAGGCCTGGCGTAGAAAAGAAAAACCGCCTGGTTCAGCCAGGCGGTTGGTGGCATTAGTCTATCATCAGATGCCGTTAGGCAACCATTCGTGGACGAAATTTGTACCCGTAGTTGATCAGCCCTTCCTCGCCTTCCACACTCAGCTTCCGAGTAACCATTTCGACCTGCATCCCGATCTCGATTTCATCGGGATCCACGTCGGTGAGCTGGGCGGTGAGCATGGGGCCTTCTTCTAATTTGATCAGGGCCAAAGGATAGGGGGCCTGGGTTTGAAAGCCCTCGGGCGCGTTGTACACGGTGGTAAAACTGTACACTTCCCCCAGGCCACTCAATTGAGCGGGATCGTAGGCAGGTTTGGCGCATTCGGGGCACACATCACGAGGAGGGAAGACATGTGCGCCGCAATGATGGCACACTTCGCCCTGGAGGCTGTAGCGTTGTTTTTTGATTCGCCAGTTACGAGCAATGTGCATAAGTGGTTCTCCTCATCTCTGAAATTTGTGGCGCGGACGGCCTCAACACAAATTAGATTTTCTGTGTCGCCATGAAGTATAGCCTGGAAATCCTGTCAAAAACCATCAGGTCGATGCAAAATCAGGCCATGATAGTTTTTGACAGTGTTTATTCCAACGAAACCCCCAGCGCGAAGACGCCGTTGGCGGGATCGCCCGTGAAGGTGCCAATGGTCACGTCGTAATAGCCGTCGGGGAGGGGGATGCTGGCCCGGAGTGCGGGAACGATCTCGTTTTTCTGGGCAACCAGCCCCGCGCCTCCGCTGAAGGGTGCAAAGGGTTGGAGCCACCAGCGATTATCCTGCCCCGCGCTTGGGGCGAAGTCCATATCTGTTTCGAAGCTTAAGGATTCCGCTTCAAAGCGATGCCGTTGCCCGTTGGGATCAAGAAATTCGACATAATCAAAGACGGCGTCATGACCGGGCAAAGGCCCAACGGTGAGACGCACCCTTCCATTCTGCACTTGCACCGACGCCACACGCCAGCGCGCGGGCTGGCTGTCGAGGCTACCGAAGTAGGTGTATTGGGGACGGAAAAGCCCACCGTCGGGCAGATACGCGCTGCTGGTGGCCTGAACTGGGTCCTGCTTATCTATGCTTTGGGGCTGTGCGACAAGATAACTAAGGAAAACCACGCGGCCCGTGCCGTCCCGGTGTTCCCGAAGTTGGCCTTGGGGCCACCGCCGTTGGACACGGATGCGCTGGGAGGGATTTTGTGGGTCGAGAATCCATACTCGCTTTGGGCCGGGACAGATATCCAACAACGGGCCAGTGACCGCGGTATTCAGATCGAAGGTGGGATGGGGCCAGGCCAGAAAAGCGGTTTCCCGTTCACTGAGGTGGAATGGGGATGAGAAGCCGCATGCAACGAGCTCATCGGGAAGGGAATCGAGATATCGCCCGATGCGGGCCTGGGGCCGGGCATTGTTGGCGGTGAAAAGAAAATACGCCCGCCAGTTGTGTTGGCCCAACAGGATGAAAACAATGACCAGGCTCCAGATGACCACCGCGTTTGGGCTGGGTTCCCAGATGGAACGCATGGGGCGTGTCAATCCCAGGCCTTTCAGCAGCGTATCCAAGGCCACACCCACCATGAGCGCGGCCGCGGGCAGGATGCCTACCAGTCGAGGCCAGAAGGGTGCATTGTTTGTAAGCACGCTGCCCGTGACCAAAATGGCCAACAGCCAGATGAGCGTGAAACCTGCACCCGGATGACGCCATCGCCGCAGGCTGTAACCAATTCCCAACAGGACGAGGGGGGATAGGGCCAGGGAGAACATGGGATGAGTGTAACCGAATTGGGTGCTGGTGTCGTGAACGTAATTGAACATCAGGGCAGAGCGTTTGATTTGTTCCCAAAGGACGGCCCCGGGGCTATGCACGCCATATTTGCCCATAAGGTGGATCATCACGGGCTCGTGGAAAAGGAAGACAGCCCGGGATCGGGCCAGAAGGGCCTCGGTGTGTTGCAAGAAATAAATAAGGGAAGGGCCCAAAGCTGTAATCACCCCCAGTCCGAATAACGCGGTGCCCCATAACCCGAAACGCCATCCTTGTCGCACGGCTCGGGGATGCAAAAGTATGAAATAAATTGTGGCCGCGGGCAAGATGACCAATACCACCCGGCCCGAATAATACATTTGTATTCCGATACCTACCAGCAGGCCTGCCAACGGAAAAGGCCAAAGCTTGCGAACACGCAGACCGTGGGCCAGCAGAAAGCACGCGAACACAAGCCAGGGCCATGGATCCATGTACGCGGCCAAGCGGGAGAAGTGAATGTGAGGGATGTTTACTGCCAAGGCGGCCGCGGCCAGCGCAGCAACTCGGTGGGAATCGAACATCCGCCAGGCCAAAAGATAAAGCCCCGCGATGACCAATAATCCTTCGACCGCCGGAATAAAATTGAGCCCGAAAATACTGTTGGAAACCAGCTTAAGCCCCAAAACCGAGGGAAAGAAGCCCAGCATGGGGATTTCGGCCCATCCCTGATGGAAAAGCCCAGGCGTTACGCCCGCGAGGATATCCCGAGCCTGGAGGCCCATGGAGGCCATGTCGCCGTGCAGATCTTGGGGGATATCGGCCAAGAGGTGAAAGCGTAGCCACGCCGCGCCTGTCAAGATAGCAGCCAACACAGTCACATGCCGCCACCGAAACACGGGGCGCGGAACACGGAACTTCCTCTCTATCCATGCCATCAGTCCTATGGCTGTGGCCAGCGCCATGATGCTTCCCATCCACAGCCCGCGCGTGACCCCATCCTCACCCGTGCTCACAAATCGGACCATACTCCACCCAAGCAGGACCACGGTCAACACCATCATCCCCCATGCCCCGCGCCTTCCCCCCTGAATCCTGAACACATACTGCATCTTGTCTCCCTTTTCGCTTCTGCGCGATAAAGGGGGCGTGCTGGTAGCAAATAAGACCATCGCCATGCCATAACCTACCGCCCCCAACACCAATCGCGCCTTCTCATCTGCCAGCCAGGGAGCGAATCCAAGCAGTTGTTGGAAAAGCGAACCGTTGAGGTTGTCCGGAAAGGCCATGGCTTGGACGCCATATGCCAGCGCCAAAGCCAGGATCAGCACCGCTTTTCTGATCACCGTGCGTCCTGCTCCCGTCATTCTGTTTCGGAGTCGTTTTTGAAGGGGCCCTGGTATCCCATCTCCCGCAGCCATTGCTTATCCTGTTCACTGAGGGGCGCTCGGGCCAGGAGATCGGGGCGTCGTTCCAAGGTACGTTTTAGCGCCTGCTTGCGCCGCCATGCAGCCACTTTGGCGTGGTGTCCTGAACGTAGTACCTCGGGGACTTTCCAACCGCGAAAGATGGGGGGACGGGTATAGTGAGGTCCTTCCAATAGGCCCGTGGCGTGGGAATCCTCGGCCGCGGCCCGTTCGTAGCCCAGCGCGCCGGGCAACAGCCGCACCACCGCATCTACGATGACCATCGCGGCCAGCTCCCCACCCGAGAGCACATAATCCCCAATGGATATCTCATCTGTTACCAAATGCTCCCGTACTCGCTCATCCACACCCTCGTATCGGCCACAAATGAAGATCAACCGCTCTTGTTGCGCCAATTCTTCGGCCATCGCTTGGGTGAACAGCCGGCCTTGGGGGGTGAGCAGGATGACCGGGGCATCTTCTTCGCCCCGGATATCCTCCACCGCGGCGAAGATGGGTTCCGGTTTCATTACCATGCCGCCCCCGCCTCCGTAGGGCGTGTCGTCGGTGGTCTTGTGTTTGTCCGTTGTCCAGTCTCGCAGATTCCACACGCGGATATCGACCAGGCCCTTGTCCTGCGCCCGTCCGATGATAGACGCGTCCAGAACGCAGGGGAACATGTCTGGGAAGATAGTGAGGATATCGATGCGCATGGATCAATCATACCAGTTCTGAAGGTGAGTGGGGAAATCGTAACCAAAGGTGTTGAGATACGGTTTGAATGTTTCAACAAATGGGAAATATGGCAAGATGTTATTGGAATAAAAAAATAAAATACCGCAAATTACATTAAATTATTCCAAAAAATACCATTTATTTGAAAATATGTTGAAAAATCTGGTGAAATTTCTTATAATAATTCTGTAAGATGCTTATTGGAATTGTTGTTTCATATAAATATCAAGGAGGCACTGCATGTCAGAAAAACACGTCATTCCCAAAACCATGGGCCAGCAGTTTGGCCGCCGTTCCTGGGCCGAACCCTGGAAGATCAAGATGGTCGAGCCCATTCGTCAATTGCCTCGTCCTGAGCGAGAGCGGGCCATTGTTGAGGCCGGATACAACACCTTTCTTCTCCGCTCCCAAGATGTGTACATCGATCTGCTCACCGACAGTGGCACCAGTGCGATGAGCGACCGCCAGTGGGCGGGCTTGATGTTAGGAGATGAGGCTTACGCGGGCAGCCGCAATTTCTATCATCTTGTGGACGCCATCCAGACCTACTACGGCTATAAGTATGTGGTTCCCACCCATCAGGGCCGCGGGGCCGAGCACCTCATCAGCCAGGCGCTGATCAAGCCTGGGGATTACATTCCGGGCAACATGTATTTCACAACCACTCGGCTACACCAGGAATTGGCTGGAGGAACCTTTGTGGATGTGATCATCGATGAGGCTCATGATCCTACCAGCCTCCATCCCTTCAAGGGTGATATCGACCTCGATAAGCTTCAGGCCCTTATCGATCGAGTGGGTCCTGAACGCATTCCCTACATCAGCGTGGCTGGCACAGTGAACATGGCCGGGGGACAGCCTATCAGCATGGGGAATATCAAGGCTGTGAAGGCCCTGGCTGAGCAATACGGCATCCGTGTGTATCTGGACGCCACCCGCATGATGGAGAACGCGTTCTTTATCCAAGAACGGGAGCCGGGATATCAGGATAAAAGCATCGCCGAGATTTTGAAGGAGTTCTGCAGCTACACGGATGGGGCTTGGATGTCGGCCAAGAAGGATAATCTGGTAAATATCGGCGGCTGGCTTGCCACCAATGAGGAGGATGTATTCGAGAAAACGCGCAATATGGTGGTCATCTACGAGGGATTGCACACTTATGGTGGTATGGCGGGCCGCGATATGGAAGCTCTGGCCATCGGCATTGAGGAAGCTGTGCAGGATGATTATGTACGAGCGCGGGTGGGCCAGGTACGCTATCTCGGCGAACTATTGACCGATTGGGGGATCCCCATCGTTCAACCCGTGGGTGGCCACGCCATCTTCCTGGATGCCAAACGTTTCTATCCACACATTCCCCAGCACGAGTTCCCCGCCCAGACCCTGGCTGCCGAGATTTACATCGATTCGGGTGTCCGCAGCATGGAGCGAGGCATCGTCAGCGCGGGCCGCGACCCTGAAACGGGCGACCACCGCTACCCCAAACTGGAGCTGGTGCGCCTTACCATCCCGCGGCGTGTTTACACCCAGGCCCACATGGACGTGGTGGCCGAATCGGTCAAAGCAGTTTGGGATAAGCGGGAAGAGGCCCGGGGCTTGCGCATGGTTTACGAACCCAAATACCTGCGCTTTTTCCAGGCCCGATTCGAGCCCATTGAGGGTTAGGGGCGAGATTGTTAAGCTCCTTACCCCCACTCCTAATCCTAATCCTACTTCCCCAGCGCCCGGATGGCCTCGTCCAGAGGCTGTTCGGGCGTGCTCTTTTGGGCGAGGATCCAGTCGATCACGGGTTGCCGCCAGTCTATGCCTGTGTCGTAGCCCTGGGGATCGTATTCCGCCAACTTCTGGTAGGAACCACCACCCGCGTACATGTAATCGTTCACCAACACATGATAGACCGCATCCCGGCGTAGCGGTTCCCCCGTGGGATTCAACACCCAACTATCTCCATTCTGCTGAATACCTCCTGCGAAGATCTTTTTGCCCTGCGCCTGCATAAAGGCTTCGATCTGTGCGCCTGTCATGGTCATGTCGATGAGCACATTGTCGAAGGGCATGACGCTGATGATGTCGGCGATGGTTACCGGGCCCGCGCGCAGGGCATCTCGGACGCCGCCTCTGTTGGTGATGGCTACGTCCGCGTTGGGGTAACCCAGCAGCCAGGTTTCGGTGATCAGCCTGAGTATGGGTTCGCTACGTTCGGGCAGGGTTTGCGCTAGATAGCCGATGGGTTCGCCCAGCGTCGCCTCGGTTTCAGCTCGCCATCTCGCCACGATCTCGGCCACTTTAGGGTCCGTAGCCCCTCCGCGATTGGCTTCCACATCATATTCCGCCCGCAGCACCTCGCCCGTAGCGGTGTTCACGGTCAGTTTAGCCCAGGCATAGGTAGCCAGATAAGGCCCGCCTGTGATCAGCACGGCGTCCCCTGCACGTTCGGCCAGGGTTTCGTGGCAATGGCCACCGCCAAACAACACAATATCCAGGTCTTGGGTTTTAAGCGCGGTGTGGCGAAGCTCCTGATTGCACAAATGACCGACGACCATAACCACATCCGCGCCCGCATCGCGCACCTGAGGCACGGTTTGCTGCAGGGCTTCCACATAGGGTGTGAAGTCGAATGCCTGAACGTTGGCAGGGTTGGTGACTTGAGGCGTACGGAGATTGGCCAGCCCAATAATCCCAACCCGGAGTCCGTTGACATCGATAAGGGTGTAGGGCTGGATGCCCAGGTTCGCGGGCAGTTGTTCATGGGGTTTCGTGCGCATGTTCGCGGCGAGATATGGGAAATCGGCCAGAGAGACGGTGTGCTGCATGTTTTCCAGGCCGAAATCGAACTCATGATTGCCCACTGCGGACGCGTCATAGCCCATGGCGTTCATCACCTCGACCATGCTTTCGCCTTTGAACCAGGTCGAGATAGCCGGACCGGTCCAGTTGTCGCCTCCACTCAGGACCAGGAAGCGCGGGTCCGCGGGATCGTAGCCAAACTGGGCTTGCCACAGGCCCAAAAGTTCAGCCGCGCCCGGACCTTGATTCCATCCTTCCATCCAGCCATGTTCGTCATCTGTGTAAAGGATGGTTAAGGTGATCGTGTTAGGGATAGATTCGGACTGAGGCGTGGCCGACAGTTCGGGGACAGTGCAAGCAGCGAGGAGCACGCTCAGTAGCAAGAGCATAAAGGTTGATATCCTGATATGGCGTTTGTGGCGAGAGTACGCGGTATTCATGATGATTTGTCGTTCGGTCGAGATATGGAGGGGGTGAGAATGCGCTGGTCGAGGAGGCCCCGACCCACGGTATAATACCCAGCGATGAAGTGGTTATGCGCCGAATATCGCCGGATAACTGTGCCGCGGCTGTTGGGTGGGTGTACAACCTGCTATGAAAATCGATCTCACGCAAAGACGCTAAGGCGCAAAGGGAAAAGAAGCAAAGAATTCTTAGCGATCTTTGCGCCTCTGCGTGAGATTTTCATCGGTATCGGCGCGCGGCCGCGCGTGGTGCCTGCTATGAGCAAAACTTGCCCATTGGGAAGTTTGATTCTTTGACGAAGATAGCCTACACTCACTTTATCATGGTTTCACGAATTCTGCGTACAGCGTTTTTGTTTCCTGGATTGGCGTTTTGGACCGCGTTGCTGCTCCTTCGGTCACCTATTTTGCTGACAGAGGCACAGACATTTCAAAATGATGATCAAGTCCGATTCGCGGTCATCGGCGATTTTGGCAGTGGCAGCGCTCGCGAAGCGGAGGTTGCTCGGCTCATTGCGTCCTGGCAGCCCGATTTCATCCTCACCGCTGGCGATAACCGCTACGGAAAGACCACGTACGATCAGGTCATCGGCCGGTTTTTCTGCGATTGGTTGAAGGACGTGGAGCCAGGAGCATATTGTGGGGGCGGCAATGCGCCGCGCAACGCATTTTTTCCATCACCCGGCAATCACGATTATAGTGATGGCCAAGGGTTTTCAGAATATCTGGATTACTTCACGTTACCAGGAAGCGACTTCCCCAATGGATCTGGGAATGAACGGTATTATGATGTGCGTTGGGGGCCGGTTCACGCGTTCCTTCTCAATTCAAATCCTACGGAACCGGACGGACTGGACGTGAATTCCCGCCAGGCGCAATGGCTAAAACGTGCGCTGGCTCGATCAGACGCTCCCTGGCAAATCGTGGTCTTTCATCATGCACCCTATTCCAGCGCATCCCACGGCTCTAGCCTGTGGATGCAGTGGCCTTTCGAGGCGTGGGGCGCGGATGCCGTCATCGCCGGGCATGACCATACTTACGAGCGCCTGCAGGTGGGCGGCATTCCCTACTTCGTCAATGGGCTGGGGGGTTCCAGCATCTACAGTTTCAGGACGCCTCTTCCCCAAAGCATGGTGCGCTACAATGGCGATTTCGGGGCCATGTTGGTGGAGGCCACCTCGGAACAGATTCGCTACCGCTTCGTCAACCGTCGGGGCGATGTGGTGGATCGGTATGAGGTGATCGGTGGGAGAGCTCGACCTCCGTCACCGGTCTCGGTTGGGTTCCGTCGGAAGTGGACAATGCGGTGGGCGACCCTCCAGATCGAAAGGGGCCCACAGGGATGGGGAATGCGGATATGCTTGCATCCCGGTGTTTCAGCCAAGTCGTTCTGTTGGGGGCGACATCTCCCTCGCTGACGTGCGGGAGATCATCGTCGGCTGCGGCTTAGCCAGAAAGCCGCGAACAAAGGTGCCGGGAACAGCCAGAGGATGCCAACGCAGGGGAGGGGCGAACGCTGGGTGTCGCTGGCTGGAACTGTTGGCGTTGGCTCGGGGGTGGGTGTTGGCGTAAGGGGAGGGCGTGGAGGTGTCGCGGTCGACGGTGCTTTGGGTGTGGGTGAAACCGGGCCGCTGGAGGTGCGGGGGGTGGGAATAGGGGGATAAGTGGCCAGGGGCCAGGGGGTGGGTGTGTTCATGCTTTCCCGGGGCGCGCCCAGCCATGCCGCCCAATCCTGCTGGAAAGTTCCCATATCGACGCCCAACGCCTCGGGAAAAGCTTTGTTGGTAGGCAGACCGGCTTTGTACGCGGCCAGAAGCCGGGCCAGCCCCTTCTCCCCATAGGTTTCTACCAGATAAGTCACCGCGGAGAGGGATTCCGCATATCCCAGGGCGATGCGTTCTTCATCGTGTTTGCCAAAACCATCGTCCAGGAGGGTCAAAGGTATGAGCTTGTTTTCCCGCACGGCTTTTGCCACCAATGCCTGGGCTTCCGGATCTTCCAGGAATTCATTGTATTGCGCGATCCCTTCATTTAGCCAGACGGGCACGGGCGCGCGAGGATTGTATGCTGCCTGGTAGAGATACAAATGGGAGATTTCGTGGGGTACGACGACCTGTAGCCAGTAATTATCGGGCGTGGATGTAGTGACGATCTGGGTTGTGATACCCAGCTCAGGAAACGCCTCACCCCCGATCCAATCCAACGCCAGACTGTGCCATGCGTTGAACTCGTCCAGATTGTTGTAGATGATGAGGCGCACAGGGATGTCCAGGTCCACACCAAAAAGCTGTCGCTGGCGTTGGAGCGCTTCTTGCGCGATCTCAAAGACTTTCTCGCCGAAGTCTGCGGGTTTATCGTGCCAGAGCACAACCAGGTCATCATTTTCCAGGTGTTGCCACTGAAAGCGAGTGTCCGCGTAATAAACCCATTCGGGTTCGCTTGCGTACCAGTTGCCCGCCGCGTCCGCGACCCGCCATTGAATGCGCACTGGGGTCCAGGGAGTGATGGTGGTCTTGGACGTGTCCCAAGTGTAGGTCAGGGCTAGCTTCGTCCCGGGCGTGATATCCAGTTTCACGCGGGTGATGTTGTCCAGGGCGAGATGGCGATCCACCGCGTACAGGAACTCGGCTTTGACCAGTTCGGGCCCGGGGCTAGTCACGTGGGTGGTAAAAGTGATCGCGTCGGGGAAGTTGTTGGTGGTTTGGGTCGGCGTGAAGGTGGGGCCAGTTTGAGCGTGGATAATGGTCGGGAGGGCCAGCATGATGCTCAGGAGCATGCAGGCGAAAGGGACCGTGCGTATCCGTGAGAAATTGTGCATGATGAATGCTCAACCGACGATAGTATTCGAGTAAGGTGGGAGGAACGATTGCCATTGTAACCTGCGGTGGATGTTCATGCAATTTCGAGGCATTGGATGCGTTTCTTTGCTTGGGTATCCTGACCCAGATAAGGTAAGATTACGGTATGATGGACCCTATTTTCGACCCCCACGACGTCCCTGACATCCCCCTGGAAGATAGGGGCTATGGCTATCTGGTGGGCACGGAACTTTTTTTAATCCGTCATGGCCAATCCATGACCAATGTCTTCGAGAACTTGATGGCCTACGATCCAAACCTTACCGCGTTGGGGTGGGCACAGGCTTTGCGCGTGGGAGCGTATATGGCTCAAGAACATCCGGTGGATGTCGTCGTCAGTTCGCCATTGCGTCGGGCGCATAGTACTGCGTTAGCTGTGGCCCACGCCCAGGGCCTGGAAGTTATCACCATGGCCGGGCTGGAGGAATTTTTCGCGCCCTTCTACGATGAAATGCCTCTGCATCATCCCACGCGCCCCTGGTGGGGTCGAAGTGGATGGACGCCGACCCCCGAGGGTGCGCCTGGCTTCACCGCGTTTCGCGACCGGGTGCTGGCCGCGCTGGCCGAAATATTGGAACGATGGGCGGGAAAGCGGATTTGCGTGGTGAGTCATGGCGGCTCCATGGGCGTGATCACCGCGGCCATGGTGGGATCGCAGCAGCTCTCGGTATGGCAACACAACACCGGTATCAGCCACTTCCTCTGGCCCGAATGGAAGCGCTGGATGGTCATGTATATCAACCGGCGGGAGCATTTGCTGGACTTGAACGAGGCCGATTATCCCCATCCGCCTGAGACCGAACCAGTGGGAAACGGCTTTTATCGCATCCCCGAGGGCCTGATCCAGTCCTGGTCCGACCTGCCCGCGCACCCGCAGCTCGCCTTTCTCAGCAACCGCTTGCGCCGCACCGACCGCATCCTCTTCATCCAGCCGCCCGATCCACTGACGCCCCTGCGTGTCTCTTTACGCTCCCGAACTGCGGTCATCCTCAGCGACGACCTGCAACTGCTGGAGGCGGGCGAGCTGCGCCGGGCCGTGCTCAACGCCAACCATATCCGCTACCAATACCTCTTCCTGCCTCTTCCCTATCCCAACGCCTATTTCGACTACGTGGTCATTCCCGAGGAATGCCGTCAGGTGGGAGAAGAGGAGATCGCGCGGGTAGCGAAGGAGACCGCAGGGGCGATCCGCTATCGGGCGTGAGCCTGGAGGTCATCATGAAAGCGTTTGGGTTGAAACAACTGCTCCTCGTGGCCATCCTGGCGGCGTTGGGGCATGCCGGGAGCGCGCGGGCCTGGAGTTCGGGGTTGACGCCCCCCAATCCAGGCTTGACCGTGACTGATGGTTTTCTGGAACAGGTCAACCAGATGGGCGGCCCCGCGTTGGCGTTGGCGCTGCAAGGGGACATTGCCTTCATGGGCGCGGGGCCCCGGCTGACAGCCCTGAGCATCGCGGATCCCGCGCATCCCGTCCCCTTGGGCCGCACGGAGGCCCTCCCCGGCGTGGTGCAGGACGTGACGCTGGCGGGCCGACTCGCTTTTGTGGCCGCGGGCAAGGGCGGATTGCGGATCGTGGATATCTCCGATCCCACGCGGCCCGCGGAGATCGGGCATTGCGACACGCCGGGCGAGGCGCTGTCGGTGGCTCTGGCGGGAGATTACGCCCTGGTGGCCGCTGGCGGGGAGGGCTTGCGCATCATCGATGTCGGGAATCCAACCCATCCCGCCGAGGTCGGCGCGGTTACCGGCCTGGCGTGGACGTTCGATGTGGCGGCCAGGGGAACGTACGCCTACGTGGGGGCCGGCAGTCTGTTGTATGCTATCGATATCGCCGCGCCGGCCCATCCGGTGGTGAAGGACGTCATCTGGGTATCGGGTGATGCGGAAGGGCTGACGCTGGCCGGGAACGCCCTGTACATCGTTGGTCACAATTTCCGATACTACGGGCATCTGACCATCGTCGATATCTCTGATCCCGCCCATCTTGTGGAACGGAGCTCATTATCGCTGATCGGGCATGGTCGCAGTGTGGCCGTCGTGGGGGACTACGCGTATGTGGCCAACGGGGAGGGCTTCGCCCACCTTGTCCATGGAGATGAGCGGCTGGTCGTGGTGGATGTTAGCGATCCTCAGGCGCCCCAGCAGGTTGGGGCTTACGATCCGCCCGGCGACGCCCGCGACATTGCCATCGCCGGAGACCACGCCTATCTGGCTGCGGGTGAAGCGGGCCTGGTGGTGGTCGATGTCGCGAACCCCGTCGGGCCCAGGGAGATCGGCGAATTGCCGGACATGACCCTGGATGTGGCGATCTCAGGAACTCACGCCTACCTGGCCCTGGGCGGCGCGGGGCTGAGCGTCGTGGACGTCGCGGATCCTTTTCGGCCCGTGGTGCGCGGGCGCGTTTATCTGGGCGCGTACATCACCCGTATCGCCCTCTCCGAACCGTATGCCTATGTCGGCGGGATTCGATCCGGGCTGCGCATTGTGGATGTGTCGGACCCCACCCAGCCCCGCCAGGTTGGCCTTTACAACAAGGTGAAGAATGTCTATGACATCGCGTCGTCGGGGAACAATGTTTACGTCGCCGCGGGGAAGGCGGGCTTGCGCATCATCGATGCGTCGAATCCTGCGCAGCCTGTGGAGGCGGGGTTTTATGACACGCCCGGGGAGGCGCATGGCGTGGCGGTGGCGGGCGGCTACGCCTTTGTCGCCGATGGCGGGGAGGGCTTGCGCATCATCGACATCCGCGATCCCGCGCACCCCGTCGAAGCGGGCTCGTTGGCCGCGGCGGGATATTATGTCGATGTAGCCGTCACGGGCGACTACCTTTTTCTCGCCGATTACGGCTACGGCGATTTAATCGCGGATGTGCGCATCGTGGATGTGAGCGATCCAACCCACCCCGTCGAGCTGGGGGTGTATGAAGAGCGATGGGGGCTCAACCACGTGACGGTCATGGGCGATTACCTCTTCCTGGCCGGCAGGTTTGGCTTGCACATCCTCGACATCTCCCAGCGGGCCCAGCCCATTGAGGTGGGCTCCTGGCTGGCGCCCGACAACGCCCTGAGCGTGGCGATTTCGGGCCTTGTGGCCTATGTGGCCGATGGAAACGCGGGATTGCACATCCTGAGCATCGCCAATCCCCGCCACGCCGCCGAGGTGGGGGTTTTTCAGACGCCCGGTTCCGCGCAGGATGTGGCAGTTGTCGGGAATGACGCCTATGTGGCCTATGGGAGCGCGGGGCTGCGCATCGTGGATGTCACGCAGCCCAGCCAGCCGGTCGAGAAAGGCGCACTCGTCACGCCCGGATACGCGGTCGGCGTGGCGGCCGCGCCGCCCTACGCTTATGTGGCCGCTGGCAAGGCGGGCCTGCGGGTCATCGATGCGGCCGATCCCGCTCGCCCTGTGGAGGCGGGCTGGGCGAATACGCCAGGATACGCCGTCAACGTCTCCGTAGCGGGCGCGATGGCCTATGTGGCCGATCTGGCGGGCGGCTTGCGCGTCGTCGATGTCTCCGATCCCCACGCCCCCGTGGAGATAGGGGCGTTCACCCCATCCTTCCCGGTGAATGACGTCGCGGCGGCGCCGCCCTACGCCTATGTGGCCGCTGGCGAAGGGGGCTTGCGCGTCGTCGATGTCTCCAACCCCGCGCATCCCGCCGAGGTCGCACGCGTTGACACGCCCGGCAGCGCCCTGGGCGTCACCGTGGCGGGAGGCTACGCCTATGTTGCCGATGGCGCGGCAGGCTTATGCATCGTGGATGTCTCCAACCCGGCAGCGCCCGCCAACGTGGTCTGTGAGCAGGGGCATCCGTTGGGAAGAGCCCAGGATGTCGCGCTTTTTGGCCATTACGCCTACCTCGCGGACAGCATCCTCGGTCTCTATATCGTCGATGTCACCCATCCTGCCCATCCCCCGCTGCGATCGGACCATGTCGCGTCGGGGATGGCGCTGGGAGTGGATGCGATGGGCCTCTATGCGCTTGTCGCCGCGGGCCGTGAGGGCCTCCGCATTTGGGATCTCGCCAACCCCGGGCGTCCCAAAGCGCGCGGGGCGTACGCCTTCCCATCCCCTGGAAGCGCTGAATCCATCACCATCACCCCAGACTACGGCTATCTGGCCGATGGCGGGGCCGGCCTTCGGGTTCTCAACCTGGCGGACATGGCGCATCCCGTTGAAGAGGGCGGCTTCGCCACAAGGTGGGACGCCGAAAAGGTGACGGTTTCGGGGCGGTTCGCTTACCTCATCGAGGGCAAGAAGGCGCTCCGCATTCTGGATGTTTCTCACCCCGCGCAACCCATCGAGATGGGCCGGTTCGACATGGCGGACAACGGCCACGATCTCGCCGTTGCGGGGGATCGCGTCTATCTCGCATCGGGCACAACGGGCCTGCGCGTCCTGGATGTCTCGGAGCCCTCGCACCCAAGCCTCATCAGCGCCCTCGACACGCCAGGATTCACCACGGGCGTGGTCGTTGCAGGGGATTGGGCCTATCTTGCGGATGGGGAAGGGGGGCTGCGCATCGTCGATGTCTCCGATCCGAGCCAGCCCCAGGAGGCGGGCTTCTATGATTCGCCGGGAAACGCCCAGCAGGTCGCCATATCGGGCGATGTGGTTTGCCTTGCGGATGGGGATGGAGGCCTGCGCATGATCGACGTCTCCGATCCCGCCCATCCCGCGGAAATCGGCTTTTATGATATGCCGGGGTGGGTGCACGTCGTGGCTGTATCGGGCGATCTGGTCTATGTGGCGGCCTGGGGCGGGGATTTGCGCGTGGTGGACATCTCGGCCCCGAGCCATCCCCAGGAGATCGAACGTGTCGCCCTGCCCGCGACCGTCAGGGACATCAAGATCGCGGGCGCCGCCATTTTCGTGGCCGATAGCGATGGCGGGTTGCTCATCTTCCGCATTCAGGGCCTTGCACGCGCCGCCTACCTTCCCGCTGTCATCCAGGGCCATTAAGCCCATTAAGAACCATCTCGTAATATGGCTTGGGGTTTTGCGGAGAAATGCGATATGATAGTAAGTTGCGGCGCTTCAGCGCGCTTACCCTCCACTGATTACTGCTCACTCAATACTGATCACTCACCTCTCTCCCATGGCTCAATCCAAACTCATCGTCCGCGGCGCCCGCGAGCACAATCTTAAAAATATCGACGTGGAAATCCCCCGCGACCGACTGGTTGTCATCACCGGCCTGTCGGGCTCAGGCAAATCCTCCCTGGCCTTCGACACCATCTACGCCGAGGGCCAGCGACGCTATGTGGAATCCCTCTCCGCCTACGCCCGCCAGTTCCTGGGCCTGATGGAAAAGCCGGACGTGGACCAAATCGAAGGGCTCTCCCCGGCCATCTCCATCGACCAGAAAGGGACCAGCCGTAACCCACGCTCTACCGTGGGCACGGTCACCGAGGTCTACGACTACCTGCGTCTGCTCTTCGCCCGCATCGGCCAGCCCCATTGCCCCCAATGCGGCCGCCCCATCACCCGCCAGACGGTGGAGCAGATCGTGGACGCCATCGCGGCTTACCCCGAAGGCAGCCGCCTGCTCATCCTCGCACCCATCATCAAGGACCGCAAAGGGGAACACAAGCAGGTCTTCGATCAAATCCGCAAGGCCGGATTTGTACGGGTGCGGGTGGATGGTGAGATTTATGATGTGGATGATGATATCCAATTGGACCGCTACAAGAACCATACCATCGAGGCCGTGGTGGACCGGCTCATCATCCGCCATGGTGGCAGCAACGGCCATGGTCTAGACATGACCCGCTTGGCCGATTCGGTGGAGACCGCGCTGCATCTGGGCGGGGGCGTCATCATCGTGGCCGACGTCACCGACCGGGAGCACCCTACCGACCGGCTGTTCTCCGAGCATCTCTCCTGCCCGGTTTGCAACATCAGCCTGCCCGAGATCGAACCCCGCACCTTCTCCTTCAACTCGCCGCATGGGGCCTGCCCCGCCTGCATGGGCCTGGGCACCCAGATGGAGTTCGACCCCGAGCTCATCGTGCCCAATCCCGAGCTCAGCCTGGCCGAGGGCGCGCTGCATCCCTGGTCGCGGGACACCGCGGCCTACTATCAGGCCCTGGTAGAGGCCGCGGCCCGGCATTACGGCATCCCCATGGACGTGCCCTGGAAGGAGCTCAGCCGCAAGCAGCAGGACATCATCCTCTACGGCGGCAAGCGCAGCGACACGTTTACCGTGCGCTATGTGAATCAATACGGACGGCTGCGCCAGTTCCAGACCTCCTACGAGGGCATCATTCCCAATTTGCAGCGCCGCTACAAGGAGACGACCTCCGAATACATCCGCGGGGAGTTCCTGGAGCGTTACATGACCCAGCGCCCCTGCCCGGTGTGCGGGGGCAAGCGCCTGCGGCCCGAGGCCCTGGCCGTCACCATCCAGGGACTGAACATCCACGAGGTGGGGGAGATGTCGGTGGCCGAGGCGTTGGCCTGGGTGAAGAAGCTGCGCGGGGCCGCTCCCGACGACCACTACAACGCGCCCCTGCCCGACCAAGTCCCGCCCAACTCGCCCCTCACCCAGCGGGAATGGACCATCGCCCGCCAGGTGCTCAAGGAGATCCAGGCCCGCCTCCAGTTCATGCACGACGTGGGGCTGGATTATCTCACCCTCAACCGCAAGGCGAGTACCCTGTCCGGGGGCGAAGCCCAGCGCATCCGTCTGGCCACCCAGATTGGCTCCCAGCTCATGGGCGTGCTCTACATCCTGGACGAGCCCAGCATCGGCCTGCACCAGCGGGACAACGCCCGCCTCATCCGCACCCTCACCGACTTGCGGGACCTGGGCAACACGGTGCTGGTAGTGGAGCACGATGAGGAGACCATCCTGGCTGCGGACTGGGTCATCGACCTGGGGCCGGGCGCAGGGGAGCACGGGGGCGA
>DRQW01000148.1 GCA_011371305.1 Anaerolineae bacterium
CAGTGGGAGATGCGGTGGAAGGAGGGCGTCAAGCCGTTCAAGAGCAGCGATCCCGACTCGGAGCGCATCTGGTGGACCGATGTGGGCGTGAATCAGAACCTGACCTTCTCGGTGCATCCCGATCCCATCAGTGGGATGCAGTGCTGGCATCAGAAGGTGAGGGTGGAAAAGGCCCATCCCGGCGACCGCCACGGCGACATCTACGTGGATACGAAGCGGGCGCATGAAGTGTATCGGGAATGGCTGGCCATGACTCGGCCCGCGGATCGATACTCGCCCGACGGCACGCGGCGTCCAACCTGGCTGCCCCGCCCCTTCCGCCCCGCCCTGGAGGCGTTCAAGTTGAAAGGGGACAGGTGACACAAACGGCAGCTCGCCGATGCGGATGAAAATGGCGGGCTACGTAGCCCAGGAACCCAGGAAACCTGTAAATCTGTAAACCAGTAGACCAGGAAACCGGGCTGCTTTTCTGGTCTACTGGTCTACCGGTTTCCCGGTTTACCAAATCCATTTTCAATGCAGGTTTACAGATGGCGAGTTCCACTGTGAACCGTGAACTACGAACCTACTCCCCCATGAACCGCTACCACACCCTCGCTCGGGCCTGGCTGGAGGAAGTCACCGAGGAAGACCTCATCGCCTATGAGGGGCTGCCCGGCCTTTCCTGCGCGTTGCCCGCCCACGGTGAAGACCCCCTCACCGATCTGGCGGTGGACTTCCAGCGCCTGTTCGGGTTCAACGTCCCGCCCTACGAGAGCGTCTTCCTCGATCCATCCGCCATGCTCATGGCCCCGGCCACAGCCCGGGTCGAGGCGTTCTACCGCCAGGCAGGGTGGCAGCCCCCGGTGGATGCCCGGGTGGGCGCGGCCGACCATATCGGCCTGGAGCTGTGGCTGCTGGGCGATCTCATGGGCTCGGGCAGGTTGGACATGGCCCAGGCCCTGGTGCAGGGGCATCTGGCCTATTGGCTGCCCGTGCTGGCCCGCACCCTGGCCCGGCTGGACGCGCACGCGTTCTACGCGGCCCTGGCCGACGAAACCGTGGACGCGGTCCTGGCGCTGCTGCGTCCTCCCCCGGGCGACGTCGTTTTTCCCGAACTGCCTCCTGCCCCGCGCTATCTGGGCCACGGCATGCCCGAACCCGAAGAGGAGGACGACGCGGGCCCGGGCCTGAAGGAGCTGGTCCGACACCTGCTCACTCCCCGCCAGGCGGGCCTCTATCTCACGCGCGACGACCTGGGGCGTCTTTCCAAACGCCTGCAACTGCCCCCGGTCATGAGCTCGCGCCAGCGCATGTTGACCCAGCTCTTCCGCCTGGCCGGGGAATATGACGAGGTCGAGGGGTTGCTGGCCGGGTTGGGGGCGATCCTGGCGGCCGAGGACGCGGCCTACGCCCAACTGGCCGAACGTTATCCCGCCTGGGCGCCCTACGCCCGGCTGTGGCAGGCGCGGTTGGAGGCCACGCGGGCGTTGGTTTGATCGCACTGGGAAAAATCCGCGAAAATAAGCTTTATCCGCGCTATCTGCGGTGAATTTCAACCTCCGATGCGGCGTTCCTGATCTTGAAGAGGGGCAAAGTGCATAACAGGCACCACGCGCGGCCGCGCGCCGATACGGATGAAAATGGCTGACTACGTAGCCCCGTAAACCGGTAAACCAGGAAACCAGGGAAACCGGGCCGATTCGCCCCTACACCCGGTCTACGGGTCTATCGGTTTCCCGGTTTACCAAATCTATTTTCAGAACAGGCTCTAGAGGTCGGGTCTGAGGAAAACGCGTTCGGGGTGTCCGGGCAGGAAGGATCCATCCAAGGGACTCAAAAACTGTTGATAATCTCGTTCACAAAACCGAAAATCGCCACGCCACCTAACAAAAGCAGGAGTCCTGGCAGCAGGATGAAAAACACAAACATCGCCAGGAAACAACCTTTCCTGGGCCCCAGGAACAGACCTACCAGGTTCAATATCCCCGCGATGAGATACAAAACCCCAATGGGAAGGAAGAACATCCCCAGGAAGCCACCGATCAAATACAGGAGCAAGGTAATGACAGCAAATGTGCTGGACTCTTCCTGATAGATATGCACATTTTGTGTGGGCGGTGGTGGGGTATCTTCCGAACTTTGCCATTTGAAATCGGACCGCCTCGATTCACTCTGGAGAAAGCGTGTGGTCGGATCGGTGGCAAGCTGAGGTGCGGAAGCCCCGGACTGGGAAGGATAGGACGGTTGGGGCGTGCCAACTCCCGCCCCGCTTTGATACTCCCAGGAAGGCGTACTCACATCGGATGGCCGGGTTGCCAGAGGCTTTTCCAGCCATTCACCACAGTGCATGCACTTTTTTGCGTTTTCTGGCACCCAGGCAAGGCAATAGGGGCATTGTTTGGTTGGCACGAGCCATTCCCGGCAATAACGGCATTTTTTCGCCCCTGCTGGGATTTCAGCCAGGCAGAATGGACACCGGATGGTTTCAGCAGATGGCTTTTCCATGGGCGGCTCCTCCGTTTCCCCGAGAAATGATGCGCGATGGACAGAAGACGACAATACCGTTGGTTGTTGCAACGGTGTGGTTATTTTTATAATTAACACATCGCGTCATTTGGCGTCAAGGTTTGAGCCCTTATCCCAAATAGGGAGCCAAAAAATCCCGGGCATCAGTTAGCTTTCAAGGACGGAGATGGGGGCGATCAGGAGAGATGTGAGGGATAGGTACGTATCAGCCTTTCCTCCATAAAGCGAATTGACGCCAGGTGATGTAAACTAAAACTCGCCCATGTCATCCCTACTAGTCTGCTGGCGGGGGCCTCGCGCCGAGACCGATGACAATGTTTCCGGCCACGTGAGCGCGGGAAGCCGACGCCGTAATGCGTGATGCGTAGCGTCCTCACGGATTACGCATTACGCATCACGTCTATCGCAAACTCATCCAACCTTGGCTTGGCGATCCTTCCGCAACCAGCGATCATTCTATTTTCAAAGCAGTACGATGGCGGGCCACCCCGTGCCGATACGGATGAAAATGGCGGGCTGTGTAGCCCCGTAGACCGGTAAACCAGGAAACCAGGGAAACCGGGCCAATCTGCTCACCTTCCCGGTCTACCGGTCTACCGGTTTCCCGGCCTACCGAATCTATTTTCATAGCAGGAG
>DRQW01000149.1 GCA_011371305.1 Anaerolineae bacterium
CCCCGCCGCCAACCGAACCGCCCACCCCCCCCGCCACCCCCACGCCCATCGTCACCCCACCCCCGCCAACTTCCACACCCCCACCCACCCCCACACCTCCGACAGGGTTTTTCATCGAGCTGGGCGCGGGCAAGGACGCTTATCTCAAAGAAAGTGACCCCGATGTCAATTTCGGCAAAGCCTCCGAACTGCTGGCGGGGTATCAGTTGCTTGCTGGCGAGCTGCAAACCGTCACGGGAGGATTCCCCCTCCCCGCGCTGCCATTAAACACGACCGTGCTTCGGGCGGAACTGGCGCTGCATTTGCAGGAAGCCTCCGAAAATCTCCCCGAGGACCTTCAGGCATATGCCCTGACCCGGAACTGGGAAGAAACCGAGATCACCTATGCCAACGGCCAGGATCTGTGGGGCAAGGGTTATGGCTTCGCCCGCCAGGATGACAATCAACCCGAATGGGTGACCTTCGATGTGACGGCGCTGGTCCAGGCCTGGGTTCGGGAAGAAGCCCCCATGTTTGGGATTGGTGTGCGGGCCGGGACGCGGCAAAACCCCGCCCAACTCGCGATGTTCGATGCCCACGAAGTCCCCTTTTTGGGCCCGCGGTTGCGGATTCACTACATCACCCAGGCATCCATCCCCCTCTACCTGCCCATGGTCACGGTTCCCTGAACGCAACCCAGAGAACATGCTTTTCCCTCGATTTTGATCCGTTGATGGTCTTGACAAGCCCTCACTTCTCCGGGTATAGTCAAATTGTCATCAAGGCGACCGCCTAACCGTCCACCCCTTTTTCGTTGTTCCTTCGAGGAGGAGATAAGCATGAAAACATCCTGGAAAGCCCCCCTTCTGGTCCTTCTGGTCCTGGCGTTGGCCATCGTGGTGGCCGCGTGTGCCGGTGCTCAGCCCGCGGAAAAGCCTGCTGAGCAGAAGGTCATCAAGGCAGCCTGGGTCTATGTGGGCCCCATCGGCGATGGTGGCTGGACCTACGCGCATGATCAGGGTCGTAAATACGTGGAAGAGCACGTGCCCAACGTCGAAACCACGTATATCGAATCGGTGCCCGAGGGCGCGGATGCGGAACGCGTGATCCGTGATCTGGCACAGAAAGGCTATGATGTGATCTTCACCACCTCCTTCGGTTACATGGACGCGACCGAAACAGTGGCTGCGGAATTCCCCGACACGGTCTTCATCCACATCTCCGGCTATAAGAAAAATGATACCAATTTCGACAATCTCTTTGGTCGGATGTATCAGATGAAGTATCTGGCGGGCGTCGCCGCGGCCATGCGGTCCGAAAACGGCAAGATCGGGTATGTGGCGCCCTTCCCCATCCCCGAAGTCATCCGGCACATCAACATGGTGGCCAAAGGCGCCCGCTCGGTGAACCCGGATGCGGAAGTGCAGGTGGTGTGGATCAACACCTGGTTTGATCCGCCCACCGAGCGGGAAGCGGCCGAGACCTTGCTCAATGCCGGGAACGATGTGATCGTGACGGGCGCGGATACGCCCGGCCCGGTGAAGGCCGCCAGCGAAAAGGGCAAATGGGGCATTGCTTACGACAGTGACAACGCCTGTGAGCTGGCGGGCGAAGGCTGCATCGGTGTGCCGCACTGGAATTGGGGCCCTGCTTATGCCGAGATCATCGAGGAAGTGCGTAATGGCACCTTCAAGCCCAAGGCCCGCTGGCCCGGGGTGGAGAGCGGCATTGTGGACTTCAAGTTCGGCCCCGCGGCCACCGAGGAAATCAAGGCCAAGGTCACCGAACTGAAACAAGCCATGATCGATGGCAAGTTCAAGCCCGAATCCGGCCCCATCTACGCCCAAAGCGGCTGTCTGGCCCTGGAGGAGGGCAAGACCTTGACCGACGAGCAACTGCTTTCCATGAAGTGGTTCTTCCAGGGCGTCGTCGGTGAGATCCCGGACGCCGAACCTCCCTGCCAGTAAAATCCGACTACCGACCAACGCTGCAAGGGGTCGCGATCACCCGGTCGCGACCCCTTGTGTGTTATCATCCACCCATGGCCTCCTCCATCTCATCCACAGCCAAAAGCACGCATCCTCCCCATTCCATCCACTTTTACATCGGATTGGGCTTGATGGGACAATTGGTTTGGGGCAGCTATCCCGTGGCAGCCAAACGCGCGATTGCAGAAGTTCCCAAGTTCTCGTTGTTGCTGGTGGCCACCCTCGCGGCCATGGGCATAGGGGTCTGGATGATGTACCGGGATGGAGCGCGATCCTGGCGGCAGGTGGTTCGCTTCCTGGGGCATGAAAAAGCGTTGTGGGGCCTGGCTATTTTCGTGGTGTTGCGTTCTGTCACCAACATCCTGGCCATCGACTTCACCCGAGCGACCTGGGTCCAGCTGATCTATCTCCTGACGCCATTTCTGGTGGCCATTCTCGGGTCGTGGTTTTTCGGCGAACAGACGCCCCGGTACACCTATCGGGCCTTGATGCTTTCGACATTGGGCGCGGCCCTGGTGCTGGTGGCCGATTGGCGTGATGTGCTGGGGGGATTCAGCACGCGTGATCTGTTGGGGCTTGGTCTGGCCTTGGGGTCGATGCTCGCCCTGGCCTTCTATTACCAGATGATTCGGCGCAGCAGCCGCAACCGCGCGAGCAATGGCATGATTCTTTTTCAGCAGAGCATGGCCATGGTGGGTACCTATCTCGTCCTGACAGTGGTGACCGGAGAGGATTGGGGGCGGTGGTTGGCGCTTTCCGCGAACGGGTGGGGGTATGTGTTGTGGGTGGTGATTGGTGTGTTTATCTTGGGAAACCTGTGGCAGATCGCGGCCATCAGCGGGGCCAGTCCCGCCTTGATCACCAGCCTGATGCCTTTGCGGCTTCTCTCCGCCATCTCGCTGGGGTGGTTGATTCTGGGGGAGCGATTGACCACGGTCTGGCAATGGCTGGGCGCGGGCCTGGTGCTGGTGACCGTGTCGGGGTATCTGTGGCTGCAGGGGCGTGATTCGTTCCGCACCGCGTTGTAGTCAACCCGAGCAATAGCTCTCTGAAACCAAGGGACATGCTTTGCGGCTACGTTGGCGCGAGGAACAGATGCCGTAAAACGTGATGCGTGATACGTAACAACTTTACCGATTACGAACTACGCAATATCTCGCCTATCCATGTTGCCCGCCTGCAACCGGGAAACCGTTTTCTGCGTAGAGAAGGATGAAACAACCATTTCTTTCGATTTTCGGTTGGAGGAGGCGATATGACCACGTCGTATAACAAATCGAGCTTACCCCAGCAGCATGAATTGCCCGAAGGACAACGCGCGGCCCGCAAACGTCTGTTTCGCAGCGATCGAGACCGCATTCTCGCCGGTGTGGCTGGCGGCATGGGCGAATACCTGGATATGGACCCCACGGTTGTGCGTCTCCTTTGGGTCCTGGTGACCCTGTTTACCGGGGGTGCGGCTTTTTGGCTCTACCTGGCATTATGGCTTTTCTTGCCTGTGGGCGACAATACGCGCGGCCAAGTGGCGGAGCCAGCCGTTAAGCTGAGTGAGAGGAGCCTGGGCGTGATCGCCTGGGCACTGATCGGCTTGGGCGTGTTGTGGATCCTGGCCAACTTCGGGATCTTGCCCGTTCTGTGGCGTAGCCTGCGTGGCGTGTTTCATGTGGTGGGCCTGGTGTTTTGGCCCCTGGTGCTCCTGGCCATCGGCTGGCTTATTTTGAGCAAGCTGGGGCACACCCAGGCTATCTCCCAAAAAGTGAAGCACAGCGTGCCCGAGGCCGACTCCCTGAAGGAAGGGGTGCGCAGCGGCTATCGCACAGTGCGCGAGAGAACGCCTTTGAAGCGAAGCAAAGAGGATCGCATCCTGTTGGGCGTGTGTGCTGGCATTGCCCACTGGCTGGGCATCGAGCCGATGGTGGTACGCATCCTGTGGGTGTTGTTGACCATCGCCTTCCTGGGCACGGGCGTCCTGCTGTACATCATCCTGGCCATCATCATGCCCGAAGATGATGGGGATGGCGTGATCGAGACTGTGGAGGGCGAGGTGCTGGACCCGGTGACTCCCTCTTCCCAGGAAGACTAATCCGATTTCTTGCCATCAAAAAGCCCCTTGACCCATCCGGCCAGGGGGCTTTTGCTGTGCAATGTCGTGCCACGCCGTTCCCTGGTTTCGGATCAGGATTACCAGTCGATGTTTGGGGTGGTGCGATGGGGCTCACTCTGTTGCAGTCGAGCAATGTCTGCATCCACCATCATCTTCACCAATTCCTCGAACGTGACCTCGGGTTCCCAGCCCAGTTCGCGACGAGCCTTGGAAGGATCCCCCACCAGGAGATCGACTTCGGCGGGGCGATAGTAGCGGGGATCGATCTTGACATAGCGTTCCCAATCCAGGTCCACATGTTCGAACGCGATGCGGATGAGTTCGCCCACGGTGTGGGTTTCGCCCGTGGCCAGGACGTAATCATCGGGCTTATCCTGCTGCAGCATCAACCACATGCCCCGGACGTAATCCTTGGCATAGCCCCAGTCCCGCCGAGCTTCCAGATTCCCCACCCGCAGTTCATCCGCCAGGCCAAGGACGATGCGGGCCACGCCGTAGGACACCTTGCGGGGCAGGAATTCCAGCCCGCGGCGGGGGGATTCGTGGTTGAACAGGATGCCCGACACCGCGAACATGTTGTAGCTCTCCCGATAGTTCACGGTGATCCAATGGCCGTAAACTTTGGCCACACCGTAGGGGCTGCGGGGATAGAAGGGCGTCGTCTCCCGTTGGGGCACTTCCCGCACTTTGCCGAACATCTCACTGCTGGATGCCTGATAGAAGCGGATGCGCTTGTCCACGATGCGGATGGCCTCCAGCATGCGGGTAACCCCCAGCGCGGTCACATCGCCCGTCAGCAGGGGTTGCCCCCACGAGGTGGGAACAAAGGATTGGGCTGCCAGGTTATAGACTTCGTCGGGGCGGTGTTCCTCCAGCAGGTGGATCAGGCTCCCCAAATCGATGAGGTCGCCCTGGACGATATGGATTTTATCCTGGATGTGTTCGATGCGGCTGAAGTTGCTGGTGCTGCTTCGACGCACGACGCCGATGACTTCATACCCTTTTTCCAGAAGGAATTCGGCCAGATACGAACCGTCCTGGCCCGTAATGCCAGTAATGAGCGCCTTTGGCATAGGTCATACCTCGTTGTATGGGATGGTAAAGATGTTGTTGCAGTTGGCAGAAAGTGGGTCAGACCATGGGGACGTGCAGGGGAGAGGGGCTGACCATCAGGGTTGCGAACGGCAGATTTCGGAAAGGATAGCACAGGGCTGATCGGGGACGGGCGGGGGCGCGACTTCATATGTCATCAGCGTTGCTTCGTTCCCCGCGAGCTTCCCGTCCGGGCCAAGGATGTCGAGGCGTTCGCCGGTTTGCAAATGATACAATCCTACCACCAGGCGCACGGATTCGCCAGGCTGGATGGTCTCTGGAAGGGTGAATTCGCGCCAGTCGTTGATGGCTGCGCCCCGGGATGGCACGGGGATGAAGAGATGGGGCGGGCCGTCGAGCTGAATCAGGGTGGTTTCGCGCTGGCGGATGTGGACGAAAGGTTGATAGCCCGCGGGGATGCCTTGGGGCCAGTGCAGCCAGAAATCGAAGAGGCGGCCGGGCGCCGGCGGGGCTTGGGGCAGCCAGGCCCGCATGGGGATGATCTGACCATCGGGCAGGCGGAAGTCCACCTGCACTTCCCTGCCCTCGGGCATCAGGCGGGTGCCCAGATCGGCCGCGGTGAGCAGTTCGGGGGGAAGTTCGTCCAGCTGGTTGGCGATGTTCCAACGCCACGCGCCCGCGAGGGCCAGGGTGCCGTCCGGGGTGTAAAGAGAGGCATGGGGGACGGCGTCGGCCGCGGGCAGGCGATGTGCGGGTTGGAAGGGATCGGGGCCGTGGACGACGCCCGCGGCCACGCCCCATGTGCGGGGCGGGTACATGGGCAGGGTAGCGATGCGGATGCGGTCGCCCGGTTGCCAGCGCTGGGGCGGATACCAGATCAATCCCGGCGGAGTGCTGTCGTCAAAGGTGTAAAGCAGGTCGCCCGACGGGGTGCGGACCTCGATCCAGGGGCGCACGGTACCGGGCTGGTAATCTTCCCCCACCAGCCATTGGGTGATGATCGTGGCCTGGCGCCAGCGGGGCCAGGTTTCGACCATGACCTCGTCCAGGGTGAGGGGATAGGATTGGGCCCGGGCGGTGGGGTCGTTGGCCATGCGCACGAAGTCGTAGAATGCGTCGGGGATGGTTTTGTTGGGCTCGCCCCGACGCAGCAGAAGGTAACCATCCTGAGCATCCACAACCCCCCAATCCCCGGCCAGCATGGCCTGCACCTGGTTGAAGAGGTCCCCGGGCGCCATGTCAGTATCGCCGGTGACATCGATGAGGGCCCATTGGGCGGGTAGGGCGGGGGGTTGTGGGTCGAGGCCATAGGGGAACTGATAGATGAAACGGCGATGGGCCAGATGGGGATGAAGCGCGGCGGTGGCTGTTACGGGTGCATCGGCCGGGATTTGCGCGAAGAAGCGTTGGGCCAGCCGATGGTGTGCGGTGATGGTAGGAGGATCGTAAGCCCCACCGCCGGGCCCGCGGCCCATCTGCGCATAGGTCCATCCCGCCCAACCCATCAGCCACACCAGAGCCAGTGTGGTGATGACCCAGGAACGGAGGGATGTCATGCGGAAGAAGGCCAGGGCCCGCTGCAGGCCCAGCACCGCGGCCATCGCGAAGTAGGGGATGAGGGGCGCGGTGTAGTGGAAATCGCCATAGTATTGGGCGGGAAAGGCGCTGAGGACGTTGGCCAGCAGCACGGGCAGGGCGATGACCAGCGCGTCCAGTCCCAGCAGGCTGAGGAAGCCAAATCCGGCGAACAAGGCCAGCAGATATTGCACCCGCGCGGGTTCACTGGCCACCCGCCACACCTGGCTCGGGTTGGTGATCAAGGTCTGAATGATGCTGAGTGGGGAATCGCCCAACGCGCCGTAGCGCTGAAAATAGACGGAATCGGTCGTCTGATGAACTGCCGCGCCGAACGCGGGCACGATGACAAAGGTGGCAATCCCAAACCAGGTCATCGAGGCCAGCGCGGTTAGCCCTCCCACGACCATCATGCGCTTGCGTTCGGCCGTGTTCTTTTCCCACCCAAGCGCGCGCCACATGGCCCACACGCCCAGGCCCACGGCCAGCAGCGCGGCCTCTTCCTTGACCGCGGCCGTCAGCAGCGCGGCCGCGAGGAAGCTCCAGGGCCGACGGGCTTCGACGGCCCAAAAGGCCGCGAGGATGAGGGGCGCGGCAAAGGGAATGGCGTGGAGTTCGGTGAGGACCGCGGATTGCAGAGAGGGATTCAACAGCCAGGCCGCGGCCAAGCCCAGGGCGAGTATCGCGCCCACCTTGGTCCGGGCCAGGGCGAAAAGGGGTACCGCGCCCAACGCGACCGCCAAAACCTGCACCAAAAGCATCGCCCGCACGTCGTCCCAAATCCAATAGATCAGGGAAAGAGGGATGTAAATGGGCTCGACGTGATCGGTGAGCCGAGTGGAGAGGAAATCCTCTTTGATCTCCTCCACAAACCGCCCGCGGCTCGTGTTCCAGATGGCCTGATCCATCTGGCCCAAGTCGGCTTTGTGGGTCCGCTGAGCTGCATGCAAATCGAACGCGAGCCCAGTGAACGTGATCACAAAGGCCGCGATCATCAACGTGAGGAGGAGCCAGGTGAGGCGGGTGGACATGGTGAGGGGTGTCTGGGGGGCGGTGACATGGGAGCGTGTATGGACGCCAGCGCGGCTGGGGAAGCCGGATTTGTATTGCGTAATACGTAATGCGTAAAGCCCTCACGGTTCACGCATTACTCGTCACGCATCATGGAGTATACTACAGTTTCACGTCAGCTATCACCGGCAAATGGTCGGATACGACGCGCGCGGTGGGGGTGCCGAGGGTTCGGCAAGCGCGGATACGGTCGACCAGGGGATCGGCGAGGAGGATGAAGTCCATCCGGGCCCAGAGTGCATCCTCGGTATTCCAGGTGGGCTGCGGGTTGGACGCGCACGCGTCCACGTAGCCGTGTTTCAGCAGCAGGGGGATGACCTCGGCCCGGAAGAAGGTGAAGCCTCGGGCTTCGGCTTTGGCTCGGAACGCGGCCAGCGCGTCCTCGGTAGGGAAGTCCGCGGGATTGTAGGTGTTCAGGTCGCCTACCAGCGCGTGGGGTTTGCCCCTGTCTCGCACCGTCCAGCTGAGCAACGCGCGGGCTTGCTGCACCCGCACGTCCTCCCATTTCGCCTCCAGATGGGTGACGTAGAGGGTGAAAGGCGTGTGGTCGGGCAGAAGGATGCGGGCTTCCAACAGGCCCCGCTGGTTGTGGACCACGGGGGTGAGGTGATGGGCCGCGGTGGCGAGGATGGGATAGCGGCTGAGCACCGCGTTACCCGACATGACATCGGGCAAGCGAAAGGCGTTTTGGGGCTGGAATGCCGGCCCGAACGCGGCTTCCATGCCCAGTTCACGGGCGAGGAAATCCAGGGCGGAAAGGTCGGGATCGGGCGAGGGGTGGGGGTGCAGAACTTCGTTCAGGCCGATGAGGTCGGCCTCGACCCCTTTCAAAATCTCCAGCACTTGTCGGACATTCGACTCGCCCCGGTTGTTTTGCCAGTTGCGGATGTTGTAGGAGAGGATTTTCATATCGTTGACACAAATGGCAGGTCGTGTTATACTTTCAACTGAAATGTATAACTTTTCGAAGGAATTTCACCATGAAAACAGTGGTTGTATCCAAAAAGGGCTGGGTGGTTATCCCGGCCGAGATTCGCAAGAAGTTGAATATCCAGCCTGGTGACAAGATGATGGTCATTCAGGAAGGCGATACCATCCAGTTGATTCCTGTGCCTGATGATCCCATCGAATGGGGACGTGGGCTTCTGAAAGATGAAGGAGGCCCTTCACTCGTTGAGGCGCTACTGGAAGAGCGTCGACGCGATCGGGAACGAGAGGAGGCTGAGATATTACGTTGGATCAAAAAGGAGCCTGAGCATGTCTGACTTTTTGATATTCGACAGCTATCCGATCATAAGTTTTTTGCGTGAAGAAAAGGGTTTCCAGACAGTTGAAGACATTTTGAAAGCTGCTATCGAGTCCAGGACTCATTTGGTCATCTCGCCTATCAATTGGGGCGAGGTGTATTACATTGTGTTTCGAACTGTGGGAGAAATTCGAGCGAAGCAAGCATTGAGGTGGATGGATATTATCGGATTCCAGTTGCTTTCTGTCACATCGCAAAGAGTGCTCCATGCCGCCCGCATCAAAGCCCGGTTTCCTGTCTCTTACGCGGATGCGTTCGCCATTGCCGCGGCGCAGGAACTGGATTGCCCGGTGGTCACGGGCGATCCTGAATTCCGCCGGGTAGAGCAGGCGGGCGTGGTGCGGTTGATGTGGGTAGGGGGTTGAGGGGGTGGTGGGGGAGGGATGGGGTGATTCGTAGGAACGCAGAGATAGGGATTCGTAGAGATTCATAGGGATTCATAGTGATTCATAGGGATTCGAGGAGATTCAGGAGATTTGGTGGACGATCTCGCCGTTGAGGAGGGTGAGGAGGACGCGAGTGTGGGGGAGGTCTTCGGGAGGAATGGGGTGATTCGTAGGAACACAAAGATAGAGATTCGTAGAGATTCATAGAGATTCATAGGGATTCGAGGAGGTTCAGGAGATTTGGTGGACGGGCTCGCCGCCGAGGAGGGTGAGGAGGACGCGGGTGTGGGGGAGGTCATCAGGAGGGATGGTGAAGATGTCTTGGTCGAGGAGGATGAGATCGGCCAGGTAGCCGGGCGCGAGGCGGCCATGTTGGTGATCTTGGCCGATGGCTTGGGCCGGGCCCAAGGTGTAGGCCCGCACGGCTTCGGCCACAGTCAATCGCTGTTCTGGATACCAGCCGCCCGGTGGGGTGCCATCCCGGCGCTCGCGGGTGACCGCGGCGTGGATGCCCCACCAGGGATTGGGGCTGGCCACGGGCGCGTCCGAGCCGAAGGCCAGGCGGACGCCCAGGTTCAGGAGATTGCGGAGGGGATAGGTGTTGCGGCCGCGGGCGCCCCATAAGCGGTCGGTGTTGGGGATGTCGTCGGTGCAGTGGATGGGCTGGACCGAGGCGGTGATCTGCATCTGTGCCAGACGGGGTTGGTCTTCGGGCTGGATGGTCTGGACGTGTTCGATGCGGTGGGGGATGAGGGGTGGCGCGTTGCTACCACCGACCAGGGCTTCTTCGAAGATATCAAGCACGGTGCGGTTAGCCCGGTCGCCGATGGCGTGGATGGAGATGGCCACGCCGTGGCGATGGGCTTTCTGGATAATGGCGGCTATCTCTTCGGGCGGGGTGAGGAACATGCCCGTGTTAGCGGGTTCGTTTTCGTAGGGTTCAAGCATCCAGGCGGTGCGGGCGCCCAGGGAGCCGTCGGCAAAGAGCTTCACATGCCCAAACCGCACCCATTCATCCCCAAACCCACTCTGCAACCCCAGTTCGATGATCTCATCCAGATGTGCGGCTTCCAAGTTGCAGCTCACCCGCAGGGGAAGGTCCCCACGTGCGGCCAGGCGTTGGTAGAGGCGCATGGCTTCGGGGCCTTCCTCCGCGTGGTCTTTCATGCGCTGGTCGTGGGCCGCGACGATGCCCAGGGCGTGGAGATCGCGGGCCACAGCCTGGAGGTTGGCCGCGGCCTGGGCTTCGGTCATGGGCGGGATGGCCTGGCGCACCAGGTTGATGGCGAGTTCGCGCAGCACGCCCGTGGGCTGACCGGTTGCGTCCCGGTCGATGACGCCGGAGGGAGGATCGGGCGTGTGGGCGTCGATGCCCGCGCGGCGCAGGGCTTCGCTGTTGGCCACGGCCGCGTGCAGGTCGGTGCGCCAGAGAACCGCGGGGCGTCCTTCGGTGATTGCGTCCAGGTCGTGGCGGGTGGGGAAGCGACGCTCGGGCCACGTGCTTTCGTTCCAGCCAAAGCCCAACACCCAGGCGTCGGGGGGGAGGCCGTGCGCGTGGTCGCGCACCCGGGCCAGCATATCTTCCAGGCTGGTCGCGTCGTAGAGGGCAACCTGGCCGCGACGGCGGGCCAGGTCGAAAAGGTGGATGTGCGCGTCGGTGAAGGCTGGGAGGACGAGTCGGCCCTGGCCGTGGAGATGGCGGGTGTGGGATCGGGCCAGGGCGAGGATGGTGTCGTTGTCACCCACAGCGATGATGCGGCCTTTCTGGATGGCGATGGCCTCGGCCCAGGGGTGGTGAGGCCATTGGGTGTAGATGCGGGCGTGGTGAAGGATGAGGTCGGGCATGGGCGGATAAGAGGGAGAGGGGTGGCTGGGCCTGATCGTAAGCATTTGTCTTGGAAAAAGCAAAAGAGGCGACCGGGAAGGCCGCCTCTTTTCATTTGGATGGGTAGGTTCAGTTGGTACCCGGAACGAGATCGAAGTCGAATTCGCCCACACGTTCGGTGTAGTTGGGGTCTGTGGGCGGGCAGGAATCCACGCCACGGACTTTGTAGTAGTAATTCGTGGTCGCATCGCCCACCGCGCCGGCGTCGGTGTAGGTATTGGTCGTGGTAGTGTCGTAGAGGTTGGTGGCGTCGTCGGGCGTGAAGTAGGGATCGGTGGAACGATAGATTCTGTACTCGGTAGCACCGGTGTGGCTCCAGGAGAGGATGGCATCGGTGCCCGTGTGGCTGACACTCAGGCCTGGAACGTCGGATGTGGTGCCCATGCAGCGGTTGGGGACCAGGCACCACTGATTGAGTGTACCGGTGTCTGCTCCGGCATGATCGCTCACGGTGATGATCCAATCACCTGCGAGGGATTCGCCGTTGAACGCGGCCAACAGGGTGCTGCTGGGAGGATCGCCCCCGCGTACGCGACCGCTGATGGCAGGGTTGTTGTTGCACATGGTTTCCGCGTCGCCGTCCGGGCCGTAATCGTCGATGGTGGCATCGATGTTGTCGCCGCTGCAGCCGTAGGTGCTATCGGGCACGCCGGGACGATCGATGAGCGTGACGGTGGTCCCGGTGTCCACGTGTTCCAGGGTGACCATCAAATCGCCGACATAGGTGTGGGAGATATCGAGTTGGATATCCAGGTCCTGAAGTTGAGTGGAATCGGTCAGCGTGATGGTATCGGAAACGCCGTTGGTATCGCTATCCGGGATATACACATTGGGAGATTGGCAGATGACGTTTTCGGTGGTGAAGCTAAACACCGCGGACCAGGCCCCAGAGCCACATGGATTGACCGCAGCGACACGCCAATAATACGTGGTGTTGGGGTCCAATGGGGTTGCGAGGGTGTAGGAAGTGCCTTGAATGTCGGTGGCGGTGTGAACGATATTGTTGAAGCTGCTGTCGGTGGCGATTTCGAGGGTATAGCTTTCCGCGTCGATGACGTCGCTCCAAGTGAAGGTGGGGGTGGTGGAGACATTGGTGGCGCCGTCGGGAGGAGAAAGCAAGGTCGGCGCGCCAGGGCTCTGATCATACACGGAAAGGTCCACCGTCGTGGTGTGGGTGATACTGCCGCTGTCGCCGAGGATGGTAATGGGGTAATCTCCGGGCGCGGCCGAGGCGGTGTTGCCGATGGTGAGGGTGCTGGTTCCGGGCGGGGTGACGGGGTTCGGGTTGAAGGTGGCCGTCGTGCCAGCGGGATGGCCGCTAGCGCTCAGGGTTACGGGATCGCTAAAGCCAGACACTGAACCGACATCGACCGTATAAACGGCGTCATCGCCCGTACAGATGGATTGGGAGGAAGGACTTGCCGAGAGGGTGAAGTCCGGGGCCAAGCTGCAGTTGTTGAACTTGAAGGATGCCACCCGAGTTTGCCAGTCCGCGCTGCTGGTGGTTTGCATATATTCGGTGGTGAACCAGAAAGTGCAGTCGTCGGTGGGATCCACGCTGATGGCGCTGTAGTCGCCCCAGCGCGCGGCGTCGTGGGTTTGGCTGCCACTCCCAGCGATGATCTCGGCTTCGCCTTGGCTCAGTTGCCCCAAGGGATCACTGCTCAAGCGGCCGGCGTAGCGGATACTGGGGTAGATGGTATTGCTGGAAATGCTGAAGCCGATGGCTAGGTTCCCCACGTGGTCCATGGCCACGCTACCCATCCAGCGATGATGTGCGTCGGGCGCGTAGGTGCCTTGCTGGTAGATGGTAGCATCCGCGAGGGTGGTATCCACTGTGCCGCCACGGATTTCGTACCATCGAATGCCTGCATGGTCCGAACCACTGCCTACGTTGACCGTATGGTTCACGACCAGGGATTCATGGGTTCCGTAGTTGCGATACCACAGGTGCATCATGAGGCGGTCGGAGAGGGAATCAAGTTCGACGTTGGTATCGGGTTGGGGGATATCCCAGTTGTTGCGGGAGCCTCCTGTGCCATCAAAGACCCAGTTGAAGGGGTCCACCACCAATTCTTTCACCAAGGTAAAGGTGGAGTTGTTGGGATTGCTCCAATCGGTGTGGAATTCCCAGATGTGCAAAATGTCATCCGAACCATTCCAGTCCATGTCCACGGACATGAAATAGTTGGGCGCGCCGGTGGGGGGCAGGGTGCTGCCCATCAAATTGCTTGGCAACAGGCCGCCATAGTTGCTGTTCACCGGTTCCAGGTCGAAGTATTGGAAGCTCGCGGCATTGCCCTGAAGCATCGCGTCCCGATCGAAGACCCAAACGCCCGCGCCGGCCCAACTGCTGCCATTGAGGAACTGATTCGCGGACATGTAGTAGCCATCGGGCCAGACCCCCAGTTTGGGGTAATCGTTCATCTTGTTGTCGTGGACTTTGAAGCTGTAGAGGTACCAGTCGTTAGGGTTGTTCGTGGGCGTGCCGGTTTTAGAGACGGCAAAGCATTCGTAGTAGGGAGGATCGGGCAAGGCGAATTGGGTGAGTATCCAGCGATCGGCCATTTGGTCGTAAAGCACAACTGGATCGCCATAAGCATCCACGTTGCAAGGGTCCGAGGCGGGCCAAAGATCCTGCATGCCGAAATCATAGAGCTGCGTGCCCGATTTATCCCAGACTCGCACCCGTGAGCCATTGCTGGCATTCACCATTTGCACGTAGTGGTTGGGGCCCACCTGCCCGGTGGTGTCGGGTGGGAGCACGCCTGTGGCAGGAATCCCCTCCCAGTTGGCCGAGGTTCCGGGCATGGCGGAGGGAGCCTGCCAGGTCTGGACATTAGCGGTTTGCTCTTGGTCAGCGGGTTCGCTTACCGTGGGTTTCCTTTGGGGCAGGGGCAAGACTTCCCGGATTTCGATTTTATCCGATGATTGGTCCGAATAGGGAGGAGCAGGGGGTAAGCCTGTGGTATCGATGGGTTTGACTGGTGGACTGACGTAAGGATTGCGCAGGATCCATGGCGGATTCGTTGGTTCTGCCAAGGCAGAAGATGCACGGATACCAAAGAGGAAGATAAAAATGCCCATGAAGAAAAGGATGAAGACCGGAAGGGAGAACCGCCTGTTCATAAAAAGCTCCTAACATTGAGTTGATTGTGAGGATGTCGGAAAAGATGGATGGCTAATGAACGAATCAATATCAGGGTCATTCAGCCCAGAAAACCACCTGGAAGTTCAACAAGATGGGCAGGGAGATCGATATCCCGCGTTAAAGCGCGAGAATGATAAAAGAATAGGGGGACGCCCGTCAAGTGGGCTAGTTTGCGGTGTTGATGGAAGCTTTTCGGGCCGAAGTGGGTGGGGATAATGTGGGGAGGGCGTAGCAGGAGGGCGTTGGTGCCGGTGTAGTTTCGATCGGGCGCGATGACGATGGCTCGGGTGTGGGGTTCGGCCAGGCGAGCGAGGGCCTGGATGTCTGCGGGCGTGAGCAGGGGGAGATCCGCGGGGAGGA
>DRQW01000150.1 GCA_011371305.1 Anaerolineae bacterium
GGCGTTTATGCGGAACCCATCGCCCGGGGCCTGGCCAAGGTGGGGATCAAGGCTGAGGTCCATTATAACGAAAGCGTCGAGTGGCTGAAGGAACAAATCCGCCAGGGTAACCCCGTGATGATATGGGCCACTGCGAATATGGTCAAACGAGAACCTGAATATTGGACCGCGAAAGATGGCCAGCGAATCAAGGCAGTTCGCGGTGAACATACGTATCTTGTCATTGGTTTTGATGAGAAAGGTGTCTGGGTTGCTGATCCGTGGGTGGGTCGGCAACGTTATTTCGATTGGTCCACCTTTCTTGCCAGCTGGGATATCTTGGACCGTATGTCTTTGATCATTCTCGGGCCCGAAACCCCCGAACCTACCTCGTAATCATCTCTCTTCATCCCATCGCCCTCGTTTCTTACGTGGAGGAAACAATGATCCAATGGTCTGGTTACCGGAGACGCGTGGTTTTTCTAGTGATTCTCCTCGCGCTGCTGTGCTTGCCAGGAGCCGTAAGCCAGGCTCAAGGCCCCGGCGTCGATGTCCTGATTTACAAAGTGGACACAGCTGACTTTCCTACGATGCAAGTGTATAGCTCACCCCGAGTAGAAGGGCAGGTCCTTCCAGACTTGACGCCTGAGGAATTTCGAATCTATGAAAATGGCACCAACAAAGCTATCGACGACGTGCGTAAGGAGCGAATCGGGACCCAGGTCGCCATTGTACTAGATGCCTCGGGGAGCTTCAATCTGCCGGGCGTGACGGATCCGGGGAAAAAGCGCATCAATGAAGCCGTGGATGCCATCGACGAATTGATCCTCAATAAAGAGGCGATGTGGTTGGATCTGGATAACCGCACAGATAAGTTGATGCTCATGGCGCCCACGGGCTCGAATTCATTCGAGGTCATGCAGGATTGGACGGACGCCTACACGACCATCCATAACGCGGCGTATCCCCTGCAGCCGGTCAAGGGCGACACACCCTTGTTGAAGATGCTGCAGGAAGCTATGAAGCGAATGAAAGACCTGCCCGAATATCGGGAGCGGGCCAAATTCCTGCTGGTGTTTTCCGATGGTATCGATCGCATCAGTGCGCAAGATATCTCCGATGTGCTGAAGCGGGCCGATAGCTTGGGGGTGACCATCCTGTCCGTGAAGATGGGGCCGGCCAACGCGGGGGAAGGCAAAAACCTGCAACGCCTGGCCGAAGAAACCAACGGCGCTTACATAGTCTATGCCGGGCCCGAATCCCTCGCACCCCTCTATTCCGTCATCCGTTCCCAGGCACATCAATACATCCTCACTTACCAATCCGCCATCAAAACCAGCGGCGATCATGCGGTCCAGGTTGGGGTGGTGCAGGATGGTCGGGAATATCAAAGCGAACCGTATTCCTTCCCTATTTTCGTCAAACCCCCCGAGGTGTTCATCGCCAATCCCAACTCCATCCAAAAAGATCCGAAAAATCCCGAACCCATGGATGGGATGGTGATTAAACGGATAACCAATGACTGGAAGATGGACCTGGCCGACATCGAGCCCAAGTCCATGCCCGTCCGAGTGATCGTCCGCTTCCCCGATGAGCATCCCCGGGACATTGTGGAAGTGATTTATGCAGTCAATGGCAAGGTGTTAGCCAAATTGCCTCCCACGCAAAGCTTCATTTGGGACTTCACGAAACTGCCCTTGGGTGAAAATGACCTCACGCTGGTCGTCCGAGTGCGGGATGTGTTGGGGCTGGAAGGGGAAAGCGATCCCACCCGGGTCAAGGTCATCGTCAGTCGGCCCGAACCACCCACCAACAGCGTGATTATGGGCACGGCCCCCGGACGAAAAGGAAACGAACTGTTATTGCTCGATGATGCTGGCCGCACGATAGCCTCCACCACGGTGGCCGAGGATGAAACCTTCCAGTTCGCTAATCTGGGAGAAGGAACATATACCATCAAGGATGTGACCGCCACCGATGGTCAAAACGTCATTGGGCCCTTCCAGGTGGATGGGACACAGCAATTTCAGGTTCCCGAGGATCAGACCTTCCCACCCCCTCCGATCGTTGAGCCTCCTCGCGATATCTGGTATTGGTTGTTGATGGCGTTGGCCCTCTTCGCCCTGGGCTTCTCTGCCTTCGTGTATTGGAAACGCCCGCAGGCTGTGATGAGCGGGCTCTCCACCGTCACCGCGGCCGTACAGGAGATGACGCAACCTTTCCGGCCGCGGCGGGGGATGCAATATCAGGCCAGTGCCTCCCTGGTGCCCATTTTGGATGATGCTGGCACCCGGGGCAAACCCATCCCCCTGCCCGCACAAAGCGTGTTCATCGGCCGCGACCCGGCCCGAGCTCAGATCACTTTTGCAGACCCCACGGTTTCCCGCCTCCACGCCCGCATCGTGGAGGAATCGGACGGCGTGTTCCTGCTCTATGACGAAGGCAGCTCCAGCGGCACCTATGTGAACGAAGTCCCGGTGACCCATGAACCGGTACGGTTAAATGCCGGGGACATTATCGAATTCGGGCGGGTGCGCGTGATCTTCGTGCCCGAAGCGGACGCGGAAGTCACTGAACCCTTCATCCCCACCCGCTAAACGATCTGGGAGGAGCGTGAACCATGGCTGTTTCATTGCAAGAGGGCGTCCAAATCGGCCCCTATCGTATCGTGAAGATCTTTCCGCATCATCGCGGGGGATTCGCACGCGTGGCCATTGGCGTACGCGAGGACGACACAGACCACCAGACCCTGGTGGCATTGAAGATCGCCCGCACCGATGGCAAACCTGGTGACGATACCTATCTTCGAGCCTTGAGCAACGAAGTGGAAACACTGCGTCGGCTGAAACACCCCGGTATTGTCAGTATCTATCCCATCAAGGTGGACGACCGGCGGTTTTCCTTCATGGCCCGGGCCACGGCCCTGGCAGGCCAGCCCTGGTATTTCGTCATGGAATATCTGGCGGGAGGGTCGGTGGAAGACCTGATCGAACAGTACGGCGCGATGAATCCCGTCTTGGCCGCGGAGATCGCCCAACAGGTGTGCATGGCCCTGGATTACATGCATGCGCGCGGGTATGCACATCTCGACGTCAAGCCCAACAACATCCTCTTCCGCCGGCCTCTCATGCCCGATGAGCGGCCCGAGGCCGTGCTCATCGACTTCGGCTCCGCACAGAAAAGCGAACGCCGGGCTGAGGTCGAGGCGGGCGCGCTGGTCTATCTGCCTCCCGAGCGGGTCCGGGTGATGATCGGCGATAAACCCCCGGAATCGGTCACCGACAAAGCCGCGGCCGATATCTACTCGGTGGGCGTCACCCTCTATCGTATGCTCACGGGGCAATTGCCCTTCAGCGGGCGACGAAACAAAGTCACCACCGCGATCTTGAACGACAATCCCACACGGCCTTACCAATATAATCCGGGCCTGCGCCAGTTTCGCGAACTGGATGAACTGGTCATGGCCATGCTGGATAAACGCCCGGAACGCCGCCCCACCGCGCAGGAAGTTTCGGTGCGCCTTGACCAGATTGTGCCCCCGCCGCGGTTCGGGACTAGCCAGGAAATCGCTGCGTTGGAAACGCCAGTCAATAAACAACCCGCTGGCCGCCTGTGGCACGTGGCGACCTTCGCCCTGGCCGCGGTAGTCATTGTGGAATCGGGCCTGCTGTTCATGAACCGGCCCCTCACCTTCCTGCCCGGCAGCACGCTCCAGGCCCAAGCCACCCCGGTGGTGATCACCCAGCCTCCTCCGACCCCCAAACCTATCCTCACGCCCGCGCCTACCCAAGAGAAAGCAAACACCCCGCAGCATACCCCAACCCCCACACCCGCCTCCGACGCGGGCGGGGTCACCATCATCAAAGACACACCTTCCCCATGACCGGTCCATCGCCCGCGGATACGGTTGAAAATCGCTCGCCAAAACGCTGAGACCGCAAAGAAAGGCTTGCAAGTCTGCAAGTTGCAAAACACACAACCATGAACCGCCAACTGTAAACCGCCAACCGTGAACCGTGAACTGTGAACCGTGAACTGTGAACCGTGAACCGTGAACCGTGAACTGTGAACTATGAACCATCAACCGTGAACTTTGAACCGTCAACCGTAATTTGGCCATCGGACTTCGGACTTTATTTCCCAGGCATCTAACGCTTCTTACACAGGGAGAATCGCCCTATGGCAACCTTCGAGACCGAACTCACGCCCCTGGTCGTTGGTCAGGCCACCGACGAAGGCAGTCGTCCCAACCAGGAGGACCGCCTCCTCATCCGTGAATTTACCACGCGGGATGGCCTCCCCGCGCTGCTGCTCATGGTCGCGGACGGCATCGGCGGCCAGAGCACGGGCGAGTTGGCCAGCAGCATCGCCCAGGAGACCATTCCCCAGGTGTTGGAGGAGCTTCAGCCCACCACCAGCGAGCTAACGAAAGCCCTGGTGAGCGCCCTCGAAGAAGCCAACAAACGCATTTATGAGGAATCCCTCAAGGATATGAGTCGGGCGGGCATGGGCACCACCTGCACCGCGGTCGCGATCGTGGGCAAACGGCTTTATCTGGCCCATGTGGGCGACAGCCGCGCCTATTTGCTGCGCAACGGCAGTCTGCGCCAACTCACCATCGACCACACCTGGGCGGAGGAAGCCTTGCGCCATGGGCGCAGCCCCGAGGAGATCCGCAACCATCCCAACCGGGGCGTGCTGAAGCGCTTCCTGGGCATCGAGCCTTATGTGGAGGTGGATACCCGCTATAAGGTCAGCAGCGCGCTGGACGATTTCGAGGACGCCAGAGAGAAACCCCTCTTCTTGGAGACCACAGACACCATTATGCTCTGTACCGATGGCGTCTCCGACGTGCTGCATGAACAGCAAATCGAGATGATCCTGAGCAGGCATCCCGCGCCCAAGGCCGCGGATGAGCTGATCAAAGCCGCGCTCAAAGCGGGCGCCAGCGACAATGTGACCGCGGTGGTGGCGGACATGCCCGAGGCCCAGAAAACCGCGGCCGCCGCGGCCATGCCCGGCTGGGTCTGGGGCGCGTTGGGCGCGTTGCTGTTGCTTTTGGTCCTGGCCGTGGGCGGGTTCTTCCTGATGCGCGGGCGCAGCACCCCGGCCGCGCCCACGGCGGTGGCCGCCCAGCCAACCGTCGCAGAGGCCGCGGCCACGTCCACACCCGAATCATCCCAGGCCATCAGCATCGTGGACAACACCTCGTCCGCGGCCGGGGGCGGGTTGGTCGTGGTGGATACACCCACCCCCGAGCCCACGGAGGCCCCGGCCACCGCAACCAACAGCGAAGAACCCACCCCCACCCTGGTTCCCACCCCCACACCCACGCCCACGCGGGTCCGCACAATTACCCGGACCACCCCACGGCCTTCACAACCCCAAGACCGCAACACGGGCCTGCCCGCGGATTTCGTGCTCACCCTGCTGGAGCCTCAACCTGGCGTTACGGGCGACGGGTTCACCCTGCGATGGCAGACCAACTACCCCCTGCCCCCAGGCTTTGCCTTCGAGCCCGTGGTGTGGAAGGCAGGGGATGTGGGCAGCATCA
>DRQW01000151.1 GCA_011371305.1 Anaerolineae bacterium
AGCCACACCAGCGACTGCAACACAAGCGCCTTGGGCATTTCAAAAAGTCGGTCCCCCCACAGATTCACCACCAGGGGGACAGCAAATGCCAGGATCAACCATACCGCCCTCATCGAAAGCGCTAGCTTCGACAAATGGCCGGATTGAGATTCTGGTTGGGAAGCGGGCGTCACCAAGACGAAAACCCCAACCGTTGGAACGGTAATCGGGTATAAAGCATGTTTGACTCTGGCGATCGTTGATCCCTGAGCTTTGTAATGGCCCCGGATTTCACGGCGACTTGCACAAGGATGATCCACTCTACCAGGATTGCAGGCCCATGTCTGTAAGAACCGACACGGTTCATAGTCAGTCAGTTGACATGCTGGCAGGCGTTACAAAAGATGAGGCATGGAGAATGAAAGCATGTTTGTTTGACAGGGAAGATAGCTTAGTGTACAATTGTACTTATGAAAATCATCACCGACACCAACATTCACCTGGCTGTTATTTTGAATGAACCAGAGCGTTCAACCATCATCGATCTCACCTCAGAATCAGAGCTGATTGCTCCTGAGGTGCTACCGTTCGAGATTGGGAATGCACTGACCTCTCTTTTCCGCCGAGGATTGCTGGATAAGCAGCGCGTTTTGCAAGCGTGGGAATACTCGCAGCTAATTCCTGTTGACTTGCGAACCGTCGATTTTGTCCATGCCCTGGAAATTGCCACACGTTTTCATATCTATGCTTATGATGCATATTTTCTGGCTTGCGCATTATCGTTGCGCTTGCCGCTGATGACCATGGACAAAAAAATGCTTGCCGTTGCCAAAGAGCTCGCAATCCCTGTTGTTGAGGTATCCTGATGAACGTATTCACCTTTTCCGAAGCGCGACAGAAGTTTTCGAAAGTGTTGGATTTAGCCCGCACACAGGAAGTGATCATCAAACGTCGTTCAGGAGAGACCTTCCGCATCGTGTACGAAAAACCAGTCCGTTCTCCTTTCGACGTGCCCGGAGTGGAAACTGACGCCACGACGGAGGATATTCTGACTGCCATTCGCGAATCGCGCGAACGAGGATAACTGACGCTACGCTCCTGAAAAATAATGTCTGGGAATGCAAAGCGCCTGTCGAACCAGTTAGCAGTCCGACAGGCGTTTGGTTTATCACATTGAAATCAGCAGGAGCGTTACGGCGTTCCGGGCGTTAGGGCGAAGTCGAACTCGCCCACGGTCTGGCCGGGCGCTGAGGCGCAGCCATCCGTGCCGCGCACGTAGTAGTAATAATTCGTGGCCGCGTCCCCTAACTCGTTGGCGTCCGGATCATGCCACACGCTGGCCGTGGTCTCGTCGTAGCTTTCGGATGAGGTGAAATAGGGGTCATTCGCGCTGCGGAAAACGTAGAAATCAGTCGAGTCGGGCGAGGACCAGCTCAGTTGCACGTCGCTGCCCACGATGCTGATGGCGGAATCGAAGGTGGGCGGCGGTGTGCAATGCACCACCTGCACTGCGGCAGAGAACTCCGAGGAATTGTCTGTGCCCACCTCGTGGGCGATAGCGGTGATATACTCACCCGGGGTCACAGCATTGGGCAGGGCGAAGATGAAGGTCTGGGAATCGCCATTGGAGAGGGACATGGAGCCCAGGAAGGTCTCACCCTCGCCGTAACCACTGCCATCGACCGCCACGTTGCTGTAAAAATCGATGGTGAACGCGCTCGATGGCAGCGAATCCAGCTTGCCGATGATTTCCGTGGCACTGCCCGAAGGCGCAGCATGGGAGATCAATGGGGGGAGGGGGTTTTCGGTGTGGTGCACTAACCTCTACGCGCAAGGACGTTTCCGGGAAGCGGCGGTGGAACGGCAAAGGCTCATCGAAACCGCCCGGGCCTTCCAGCACTGGCGGACATCGCTCGCCCGGGCCCAGGAACTGTCGATGCCCTACGACGAGGCCCGGGCCCAATACGAATTGGGACGACATCTCCCTGAAGGCGCCGAAGAGCGGGCCCATCGGATGGCCGCGGCCATCCAGGGTTTTGCGACCATGGGCGCGCATCATGACCTGCGTGTGGCCCAAGCCCTGGCCGACTGGCCCGAGAAGCTCAAGGCCACCCACGAATCGCACCATGGCTTTGTGCTGAAATAGACCTTCTGTTTCTTGGTGAACCTCCACAATTTCTCCACATTGTTTTGCTACAATGCCTCCGCACACACATTCTATCAACAACACAACGCATTGAGGAGGTTCCCTTGAAATTCCTAAAGCTCATCATCCTGACCGCACTTTTTGCAGCGACTGTGGTTCTCTTCGCCGCCTGTTCCAACGCCCAGGCAACGACAGCTCCCACCTCCACGCCCGTGCTTCCCACCGAGATAGTTGAGGCCCCGACTGTGCAGCCCACACCTACGCCCGCCAGAGGTCAAGGCCAGAGCCAACAGCATGGGCATGGTCAGCAAGGCCAGGGTCACGGCAAAGGGAAGGGCAGGGGCATGGGCGGCCCGCCCGAAGGCATGCGCGAGCGCCATCACGCCCCTATTCCCGCCGAGTATCAGGGCAAGACCAATCCTATCCCCGCCGACGAAGCCTCCTTGGCCCGGGGCGAAGCCATCTATGCCCGAGAGTGCGCCACCTGCCATGGCGATGGCGGCATGGGCGACGGTCCCGCCAGCATGGGACTTGATCCCGCGCCCGCGCCTATCGCCCACACCAGCCAGATGCTTGGCGACAGCTACCTGTTCTGGCGCATCAGCGAGGGCGGCGCCCAATTCAACACCGCCATGCTCCCATTCAAAGACACCCTCACCGAAAGGGATATCTGGGATGTAATCAACTATGTCCGGGCGCTGGGCTCGGGCGAGGTGCAGCCCCGGCGTCACGTGGGCGGCCAGGCCATGGACCCCAATGCCGAAGCCCAGATGCACGGGGAGATGCTGGCCGCGGGCGTGGCACAGGGCATCATCACCCAGAAAGAGGCCGATCTCTTCACCCTGGTGCATGATAAATTGGAGGTTTATCGGGAAGCCCACATGGATGAACTGCGCAGCTTCATGGGCAATCCCGCCCAGATGCAACAGGCCATGCTGAAAGCCCTGGTGGAATCGGGCGAGATCACCCAGGAGCAAGCCGACGCGTTCGCTGACATTCACCATCGACTGGAAGAAGCGGGCGTTATGCAGTAATCCTGAAGCTGGAGCCATAAATGAAGACAGGGACAAGGGCCTATCCGTGTGGAAAGCTCACGCAAAGACCGCTAACAGGTTTGCACGTGTGCAAGTGGCAAGTGGCAAGTTTGCAAGTGGCAGGTGGCAGGTGGCCTGCGCAATGTGGCTTGCCCCTTGCTGCTTACCACCTGCACACCTTATTCCCATTGGCGCTTCGCGCAACGCGGGCTTCGAGTTGTTTTTGTAGATGAAGCAACGCGCTGTGCACCAAGACAACAACGATCTTCCACACCCCGTCCGGCAAGCACCGAACAATCGTCAGCCTCCCGTCAGGCAAAATGCCTTGGGTTCGGGTAAACTGAGGTCATTGCCACCGTCCATTCCACAAGGAGGCCGCCATGTCCCGCCCGATGCTCGCCCTCGCGAGCGCACTTATCGCGCTCGCCACCTTGCTCGCCTTCGGAAGCGCCCAAGGCAGCGCCCGCCCCACTGCCCAGCAGACCGCCATCTTCCAACAAGGACTGGACGGCTACGCGGGCGTGGAGGACGCCTGGGTCAGCAGCAACGATTGGGGCAATCCGCCCCAATACAGCGAAAACTACGGCCAAAACGAACTCCTGGCCCTGGAACGGGACGGCGGCGACAACCCCCTGCTGCGCTTCGACCTCAGCAGCATCCCCGCCCATAGCGAGATCATCTCCGCCACACTGGCCCTTTACAACACCACCGACGCCTGCTACTCTGGGAACTGCAACGCGCCTCCCGTGCGGCGCATCAAACTCTATCAGGTGCTGCGGGATTGGGACGAGGGCAATCAGGTGGATTCGCCCATCGATGCCGCGGGCAAGCATGGCGTGACCGGGGATCACGCCTTCGATTACTATCCGGGCGAGGGTACGGACGTGCCCTGGAACGCCCGCGGCATGGAAGCGGGCTCGGATTACGCATCCACCGAAACCAGCTATGCCGACGTCACCGATCCCGGCTGGTATGAATGGGACGTGACCGAGCTGGTGCGGGCCTGGGTGCGGGGCGAACAACCCAACTTCGGCGTGGTGTTGCGCGACGCCACCGGTTGGGAGGAAGCAAACACCGACTGGCGGCACTTCTGGTCCAGCCAATACGCGGGCGACCCCTCCCTGCGGCCCAAACTCACCGTGGTCTATAACCCCGACGTACCCTACGCGGACGCCGGTCCCGATCAGGAGAACCTGCAATGGGATGGGAGCGCCATCACCCTGGATGGCTCGGGCAGTCACGACCGGCCCGGCGGCAACGATGCCACCCTCAGCTACGAGTGGCGCATCCTCACCCCCGCGTTCGACTCGACCCAAAGCGGCGTCATCGGCTCCCAGGCCGTCATTAGCTTCACACCCGACACGCCGGGCGAATGGGATTTCCAGCTCACCGTCACCAATGAGCTGGGGGAAAGCGCCACCGACACGGTGCACGTGCGGCTGCTCACCATCCCCAACGGTCACCCTCGCGTCTTCCTCACCCCAAACAAACTGGCGACCCTGCAAGCCCGGGCCACCGCGGACAATCCCCGCTGGGTTCAACTCAAAAATGAAGCCGATAACGATCCCGACGCTATGCTGCACAAAGCCCTGGTCTCCCAGATCCTGAACGACGCCAGCTATTGCACCGACGCCCTGGCCCTGGCCCAGGACAAAGTGGACGCGGACGAGGATTGCGCGTCCTGTCCGGGCGACGTGGCCCTGGTCTTCGACTGGTGCTACGCCCAGATGACTCAGACCCAGAAGGATGACTTCATCGCCTACTTCAACCATCGGGGCGACAACCCCAGCTATGGGGACACCCCCGGCTGGGGCAACTATTGGCCCCGGCATGGGTACAGCTATGCGGTCATGGGCCTGGCCACCTATGGCGACAACGCCCGGGCCAAAGAATGGCTGGACGTGTATCGCTATGAGCACACGGGGCTGGACCTGCTGGACCGCATCGCCGCGGGCGGAGGCTGGCCCGAAGGCATGATCTACGACTGGATCGCGAACTACGCCCGGGTACAGGCCGTGGCCGCATGGGAAACGGCCGCGGGGGAACGGCTCTTCGCGGGCAGCGACTGGTTCCGGGAGCGCATCGGCTATTTCCTGTTGCACCACTGGCCGGGCGTGGCCCAGGAATGGGGTCGCCAGTATCACCCTTACCTCTCCACGGGCGACACCGAACGCAACCGCGGTTCCATGGCCAACTACGGGCGCATCATGGCCCTCATCCTCAACGACCGCTTCCCGGATCATCCCCTCGCGGCCCAGCTCGCCGCCTATCTCGCCACCGAACCGGACGGCAGCTCCGACGACTTCCTGGCCCACCAGGAATTCCTCTGGTTCAATCCCGACCTGCCCCAAACCCCGCCCAGCTCGACCGCCCACCTGGCCGCGGGCACAGGCACCCTCTTCCTCCGCTCCGGCTGGCCCGACGGCGCCGCGGACACGGACACGAAAGCCACCTACATCGGATTCCAGGCGGGCGACTACTTCAGCTATCACCAGCATCTCGATCAAAACAGCATCACCCTGTTCAAATACAGCGACCTGCTGCTGGACAGCGGCGTCTATAGCGGCGACGGCCTCAGCTACCACGACCGCAACTACTACATGCGCACCATCGCCCACAACACCCTCATCGTTTACAACCCCAACGAGGACTTCTCCCACGCCCGACCCGACGCCTCCTCCAACGACGGCGGCCAGCGCTCCATGTACCCCGCCACCCGCGCGCCCGAAACCATCGAATACTACGACCAGCACCTCACCCAATACGACGTGGCCGACATGGTCCACTACCAGAACACGGACGCCTACACTTACGCGCTGGGCGACGCCACCAACGCCTACAACAACCCGACCTACAACCAGGCCATGGACGGCCTCAGCGGCAACACGGCCAAAGTCACCCGCTTTCAGCGGGAGATGGTCTATCTGCGGCCGGTGAACGGCGACAGCGCCAGGGGGGATTACCTCATCCTCTACGACCGGGTGGGCGTCACCGACCCCGC
>DRQW01000152.1 GCA_011371305.1 Anaerolineae bacterium
CCGCCATTTTCATCCGTATCGGCACGGGGTGGCCCGCCGTCGGACTGCTATGAAAATCGATTTGGTAAGCCGGGAAACCGGTAGACCGGTAGACCGGGGTGAGCGAATCGGCCCGGTTTCCCTGGTTTCCAGGTTTCCAGGTATACCGGGCTACTGCCCACGAATTTCACCGTATGGGCTGGCGTTTCGCGCCTATTTCGCGGAGAGGTTCACCAGCCAGGTGACGGTTTCGGGCACGAGCATGACGATGATCAGCCCCAGGCCCTGCAGGGCCATGAAGGGCAGCGCGCCTTTGTGGATGTCGATGGTTTTTACCTCGGGCGGGGCCACACTCTGCAGGTAGAAGAGAGAGAACCCAACGGGCGGGGAGATGAAGGCCATATTCAGGTTGATGGCCATCATCACCGAGAACCAGACCAGGTCCACACCCAGCTCTCGGGCCGCGGGCACCAGCAGGGGCATGGCAATGAAACTGATCTCGATGAACTCCAGGTTGATACCCAGCAAGAAAATGGCGATGTTGGCAACGATGATGAAGCCCCAATAGCCGCCCGGCAGGTTGGTGAGCAGGGATTTCACATACTCCTGGCCACCCAGGCCGTCGAACACAATGCTGAAGTAGGTGGAGGCAAAAAGGATCATGAGCACCAACGCGGTGATGTTGGCCGTGGAGCGGGCCGCTTTCTTGATCAAATCCCAGGTGAGGTTGCGGTTCATCGCGGTGAGCACGGTGGCACCGAAAGCACCCACCGCGCCTGCCTCGGTGGGGGTGGCAAAGCCGAAGAAAATCGAGCCCAACACCGCGAAGATGAGGATCAATGGCGGCACGACCGCCACCAGCACCTTGCGGAACAGAGCCCAGCCATGATGTGTGCGGGCTTCTGGAGGCAACGGCGGCGCTTTTTCGGGTTTGAAAAAGGCCACGATCAGCACATACGCAGCATATAAGCCGGCTAAAATCAGACCCGGGATCAGCGCGCCCATGAACAGATCGCCCACGCTGATCCCCACCTGGTCACTCAACACAACCAGCACCAGGCTGGGAGGCAGCAACTGGGCCAGGGTACCCGACGATACGATCGCCCCTGTGGCCAGCTGATGGTCATATTTGTACTTCACCATGATGGGCAGCGACATGAGGCCCATAACGATGACCGTGGCCGCTACCACGCCCGTGGCCGCGGCCAGCAACGTGCCTACGATGATCACCGTTAAAGCCAGCCCCCCGCGCAGGGGCCCCAGCAGGATGCCGATGGTGGTGAGCAACTCCTCGGCCAGCCCCGATTTCTCGAACACCGCGCCCATAAACACGAAGAAGATAATGGCCAATAGGGTAAAATTATTCATGCTCCCAAACCAGCGGCTGGGAAGCAGCTTCAGCAGGTTGGGGTTGAATGCGCCCAGCGCGATGCCCAGGATGGTGAAAATAACCGCGGTGCCCGCGAAAGAAAACGCAACCGGATAGCCGACTAAAATCAAAACGAAGAAAAAGACAAACATGGAGAGGGCAAGCAGGCCCAAGAGCGTGGTTGTTGCCATAATCCTTTCTCCCGGTGACGAAAAGCAGCGATGTGGGGATTACTCGATGCGCAGCGGTTCTTCGTGTTCTTTCTCTTGCAGGATTTCTTCACTCACTTTACCGCGCAGGTACCACCAGTATTTGATCTGCTCGGAGATGGATTGCAGGAAAAGGGTGAAGAAGCCGAAGATGATCATCGATTTGATGGGCGCGCGAGGCAGACCACTGGGGTCGGGTGACCATTCCATCGCGCCCCAACTGCCATCGGGCCGCAGCCCCCACGATTGTAAGATCGCGGGCCAGGCGATGTAGCTCCCCAGGATGAGAAAAGGGATGAGAAAGAAGAAATTGCCGATGAAATCCAACCATACCCGCCGTCGCTTGGGCCATTGTCCATAGAGAAAATCCACCCGCACGTTGATGTCATATTTCAGAATGTAGGGGAAACTCAAAATAAACACCAGGGAATAGATATACCACTGAAGCTCGATAATCATGTTCGACGTGAGCCGTACGCCGATCATGAACCCCACATAACGAAGCACGACGTTCAGAAAGCCAATGATGACCACCAGCACCGTGAGCATCTGGGAGAGCCATCCCAGCCATTCGGTGAAGCGGTCCACCCAATCAACATACTTTTCCGCCAATACGGCCACGGGATACCTCCTGTTGAGAAGGAATGGGGGGTTGGGAATCAAACAGTGGAACGCTTAGGGCGAAACTGATGGAACAGGAACAAGACGCCCGCGAACAGCTTGCGGAACGTCCAACTGAAAGGAACCAACAAGAGATCGACGAAGCGATTGAGATAAAAGAATACCTGTTTCAGCATCGCAAAGAGAGGCCCAAAGAGGCGTTGTAACAGGGGGGAATGCGCATAGATGACTGACAACACCAGGATGGAGACCGAGACCAGGAATTTTTGCCAGCTTTTGATGTGAATCTCGCGATGCATCATCAGTGCGATGTCTTCGATAAGCACTTCCAAGCCGATGGCCAGCAGCAGGATATACGCAGCCGTGGCCAGCACCGGCTCCCGCTGGATCATGATGGTGAAGATCTGCGCGGCGAACCGCATGGTGAGGATGCCCAAGGCCACACCCAGCAACACTACCCACAGCACCGGGCTCAGGGCCACCGCGGCTACCACATTATCCAGGCTGAAGGCCAGATCGGCCAGTTCCACCATCAGTACCACCGACCAAAACCCCCGTTTCGCCACTTTGCCAGCCATGAAAGCGGCTTCCTCTTCCGCCTCCTCTTCGTGATCTTCACCTAAATGGGCGATGGCCAGTTTGAAAAGGTAGGCCGCGCCCAACAGCCGCAACCAGGGATTTTCGATGACGATGGTGGCCAGCAGCAACATCAACGCCCGACCAAAATACGCGCCCAGTAACCCCACCTTCAATGCCGCCACCCGTTGCGGCCCAAACACCCGATCGCCCCAATTTTGCATGAACCGCAACCACCGAGGCCAGGGGATGGGTTCATGGGCTGGGAGCTGCGTCACCATGGCCCCTAACACCGCGGCATTGTCAATCGAAAGGATACCCTCAAGGAAAATCAATTGAATGACGATGAAAACCACTTCAATGGGCGTCATTGGCGTACCTCGAAGCCAGGCGCTTTTGGAACAATGTTTGGTAAGAGGCAACTATATCATGAAAACCTTTCGTGGGCAACCCTTTTAGGACCAAAAATTGCAAATGATCTTACAAAGCCCTTGGGTTTTGTGTCGTATGCGAGGAAAGGTATAATTGGCACGCATTGCTTTGAAAGCAGGCACCACCCGCGGCCGCGCGCCGATACCGATGAAAATGCCTCGCGGCCAGATTGGCGCGGGAAGCCGACCCGTAATCCGTAATGCGTGATGCGTAAGTCCTCACGTTTCACGCATCACGCTTCACGCCCGTTGGTGCCTCGTTTAACATTGTCCTGACGACCTCAATCCTGATCCGAATCCTGTTTTATAGCAGTCCAACGGCGGGCCACCCCGCGCCGATACCGACGAAAATGCCTCGCGGCCAGGGCGGCGTGACTCATATTCCGTATTGCGTATTGCGTAACGACTGGACGGCATACGGAATACGCAATACGAACCTTTGCCGACTCGCCCAACGTCGGCCTGGCGATCCTTCCGCAGCCG
>DRQW01000153.1 GCA_011371305.1 Anaerolineae bacterium
GTAGAGGATGCCGCGATAGGGGCTGAGCAGCAGGCCGTACAGCCCGGCCAGCAGCGGGCCGTTGAACCCTTCCCCCGCCTCGAAATGATAACCCGTGTCCAGGGGATGTCCGAAGCGCATCCAGTTGTACCACAGCAGGAAGCCCGCGGTTAGAACCAGGGGGGTGAGCAGGGCGAGGAGGTGGCGAAGGGTTGATGTCCGGGGCCTGGTGTCCGAGGTCCGAAGTCCGAAGTCCGAAGCACTGGCATTGGAGGTTCGGGAGCTAGTTGATTGATGGAAGAACCATACCAGGCCAAAGAGAGGGAGGAGCAGGGCGTAAACCGCACTGGTGGCGACGGCTACTCCCAGAGCCATGCCTAAGACCAGGGACCAGCGCCATCCTCCCCTTTGCTTCAGGGCGATCAGCGCCCAGAGGGCCGCGGTCAAGCTCAGGGCGGAAAGGGGTTCACCGAAGAGATGGGTGGCATAGGGCCAGGCCAGGGTGGCCAGACCGTAGATGAGGGCCAGGGCGACCCCCGCGCGAGGCCCATATCCCAACCGACGGGCGATATCCCCCACCAGCAGCGCGGTAAGCAAGGTAATCAGTGCATTGGCCAGGAACGTGGTCTGGAGCAGTCCCACGCCCGGCAAGAATCGAGCCAGCCAACGCATGGGCAGGAAAGCCAGGGCCGGGGCCACGCCCTTCTTGCTATACACATGCCCATCCTTGCCCCATGCGCCCAGCACTTCCGCGGGTGAATTCACCCACTGGCTCCACGCGATCTGGTCCGTATCCCACGCGCCCCGTCGCACCAAATTTTCGGTAACACTGTAGAGGGAGACCTCATCGATGATATGAAATCGCGCTGCGCCGGTGATGAGATAAAGCGCGAAAAGGATGACCCCGATGGCCATCCAAATCTCCAACCCCCAGCCTTCCGATCCCTGACCCCGGACTTCGGACCTCGGACCTCGGACCTCGGACCTCTGATCCCACTCCTTCACCACACCAGCCCTCCCACCACGGCCAGCAGGGTGATGATGCTGATGTAGCCGTTCATGGTGAAGAACGCGATGTCCACCTTGCTCAGGTCATCGGGCTTGACCAGGCTGTGTTCGTAGATGAGCAGCCCGGCCACGATGACCAGCCCCAGCCAGTAGAGCCAGCCCAACCCGGCTACAAACCCCACCGCGGCCAGCAGGAGCACCGTGAACACGTGGAAGATCTGGGCCAGGCGCAGCGCGGCCGGAATGCCGAATCGGGCGGGGATGCTGTAAAGTCCTTCCTTGCGATCGATCTCCACGTCCTGACAGGCGTAGATGAGGTCGAAGCCTGCGATCCACACGGTCACCGCGGCCCACAGCAGCCAGGGGACGGGATGGTTCAGGCTGGCGGTGACCGCGGCCCACGCGCCGGCCGCGGCCGCACCATCCACGATCCCCAGCCAGATGTGGCAGAGCCAGGTGAAGCGCTTGGTGTAGGCGTAGCCCACCAGCCCGATCATGGCGATGGGCGCGAGCATGAGGACAAAGGTGTTCAACATCCAGGCGGCGAACAGGAACACGCCCAGGCTGATGATCCCGGCCAGCCACACCGCGTTCTTGCTGATCTTCCCCGTCTGGATGGGACGGCTGGCAGTGCGGGGATTGCGGGCGTCGATCTCCGCGTCGATGGCCCGGTTGAAGGCCATGGCCGCGGTGCGGGCCGAGGCCATGGCCACCGTGATCCACACGAATTGCCAGAAGAGCGTTCCCCAGTCGATGGGCGCGGCCAGCAACCCGCTTTTCCGCCACGCGAGCACCATGCCGATGTACGCGAAAGGCAACGCGAAAATCGTGTGCTCGAATTTGATCATATCGAGAAAGACGCGGATTTTCTTCATCACGTTATGCTTGTATCTCGATTTCGTGAACAGGACCATCGAGGAGTAACCGCAGTTTGTTCAAAACATCTCGACCTGGCATGACCTCTTGTCCGTGTTCATTATCCACTTCGGTATAACAGGCAATGTAATATCGTCGACGCATAAATCGACTCGGAGGAGATGGACACGCTTTTCCTCGCCCCAATGACTTTGCAAAAAGGCTTCGCCACCGGTATCACCAGATGGTTTGGACATGTTTTGATTGCTTAATCGCCCTATCACTCGTCAAAATCGGCACATCCAGCCATTTTGCAGTGCCTACAATGACGCGATCATGCAGTTCAGGAACGTCATCAATGCTAGCAGCTGCCAAAACCACTTCGGAATGAACAGGAATGATTTCGTAATTTGTGCTAGATGAAACCACCTCAACCAATTCATCGAGCTGCAATTCCACTCTTTTCATTTCGGAAAGATAAAGGAGTTCCATAAGGGTAATGGCTGAAAAGAAAATGTGGTGTTCGCCTGCATCAGCGGCTCGCAAAATCTCCCTTGCCCGCGGTCCGAGAGCCGGGTGTTGACACAGATGGCGGACAACAGCAACGGTATCAGCCAGATAGTTCATCCCGTTATTTCACCCTCTGCAAAACATGATCAGAAACTTGCCGGCGCAAAGCACGAATGTCTTCATCAGTTACATCGAATGATTTATCTCGCCACAAACCTTCCAGGTGTACATTCACAGGCTTTTCCTGGACGCGCTGTTTGAATTTGAGAAACTCAAGAAACTTCATAAGTTCTTCCATGCTTTCGGGCGATAAGGTATCGATAGTCTCGTGGATTTTCTTTTGTGTGGAGACGTTCGGATGACTCATGTCTTTACTCTCATTTAGATGGCGTTCAGGAGCATTTTAGCATTGGCAACTAGGTTCGACAAAGCATGGCGTGGGGATCGCCCTGGGTCATCTCTCCCAAGTACGCCGAATAAATTCAGGTCTGAGGGCGTTCCACCGCATGTCCCCTTTTGGGGACATGTTTTTTCGCCAAGTTGGGGCTGTCTGCGTAAGTAGACAGGCAACCAAAGGCCCCCAGCCCCGACTTCAAGTCGGCGGGGCCAAGACGCCCGGCAGCCCGCTTTGAGGTTTGCCAACAGTGACCAGGATCAGGTCCACATCGCTACGCCGTGAGGCGTCCCCCGTGGCCCAGGAGCCAAACAGGATGGCCCGTTGAATCTGGTATTGTTGAAAGATGGGGCGCAGCGCCAGAGCCAGGCGGGAAATTTCATCCGTGTTTTCCATATCCGTGTTCAAACAGGGCCTGTGAGGCAAGGTGGGTTTATCCCGCAATCGGGATGGGCTCGCGCAGGCCCGCCAGGCGGGTGGGGATGGGGCGAGGTGCGAGTTCTTCTTTGCTCATGACCCGGTCGAAGCGGCGGATGATGCGGTAGCGGCTATCCCGCTGCGCGGGCTCGAAGCCCGCCAGGCGGATTTGCTCATGCAGCCGATAGACGCTCATGCGGGGCTCGCGCTGGGTGTAGGCCGCGGCCTGGCTGACCACGTTCTCCTCCAGCATGGTGCTGCCGAAGTCGTTGGCGCCGGCATAAAGCGCCCGCCGGGCCACCTCCAACCCCTGGGTGGGCCAGCTGGCCTGGAAGTTGGTGAAGTTGTCCAGGTAGAGACGGGCGAACGCGTTGGTGTGCAGGTATTCGTCGTAATCCGCGCCGTATTTGTGGCGATGGCGGCTGCGGCCCATGCTGTTGGTCTCGCTGAGCTGCGCGGTCCACATGATGAACGCGGTGAAGCCGTTGCCGTGCGCGGCCAGAGATTCATCCTGCAGCTCCCGCAGGCGGGTGAGGCTGTTGATACGTTGCTGCATGGTCTCGCCGAAGCCGATGACCATGGTGGCACTGGTGACCATGCCCAGGCGCTGGGCGATGCGCATGGCGTGGAGCCACTCGGCGGTTTTCGTCTTTTTGGGCGAGATGCGCTTGCGCACATCATCATCGAGGATTTCGGCGCCCCCGCCCGGTAGACCATCCAGCCCGGCCGCGTGCAAACGCTCCAGCACCTCTTCCATGGTCATCCCTTCCAGCTTGGCGATGTTTTCGATCTCGGAGGGACTGAAGCAATCGAGTTCGATCTCAGGATAGGTGGCCTTGAGCCAGCGCAGCAGGTCCTCGTACCACTCGATGGGGAGATCCGGGTTGTGGCCGCCCTGCATGAGGATGCGGGTGCCTCCCCAGGCCAGCAGTTCCTCGATCTTCTCCCCCAGCTCCCGCCGGGTGATGACATAGGCTTCGGGGTGGCCGGGGATGCGATAGAAGGAACAGAACTGGCAATCGGTGGTGCAGACGTTGGTGTAGTTGATGTTGCGATCCACCAGGTAGGTGACCACGCCCGGCTCGGTCTTTTGCAACCGCACCTGGTGCGCGGCCTCCATGATGGCTTCGGGATCGCCCTGGGTATAGAGATGAAGACCCTCTTCGGGCGTCAGGCGTTCGCCGTTCAGGGCTTTTTTCAACAGATCGTTGGCATTCAGCATGGTGATGACTCCATGGTGCTTTGAAAAATAGCGTCTTGGCAAGGAACGCGAAGTCAATGTGGGGCGAGACGGCCACGGGCGTGAAACGTGATGCGTGAAACGTGAGGACTTACGTATCACGCATTACGCATCACGAAATCAGGTGTGCAGGTAGCAAGTAGCAAGTCAGGCTGCGCAGGCCACCTGCCACTTGCCACTTGCAAACCTGCTTAGCGTCCCTGACGACTTTGCGTGAGATTTTCGTCCGCATTGGCAGCGTGCGTGCGCCGTTTGGCGATGATGCCCGCAGCCTTCTCCTTGCCTTCGGCCAGCGCGCGGGCATAAAGGGCCTTCATTTGGGCTGGGGTCAGCTTCTCATGATAGGCGTACCAATAGTAAGCCGCCTCGCCAATGAGGTAGGTGCCCGCGTACGCGATGGCTACCTTGGGAACGAGACCCCAGCCGGGGATGAAGCCCACCAGACGACGGGCAGCTTCGCGCAACAGGTAGCCGCCGCCCAGCACACCGGCAAGCTCGCCGACCATCTCCTGGACGCCGATGTCGTTGCCCATGAGCAAAGCCAGCTTATAAGCCATGAGGGCCTGATTCTTCGTGAGGATGACGAAATCGGCCACGTTGCCGGGGATGAGCAGCAAGGGCACGAGTTCGGCCAGGCCCGTGGTGGCAGCGTATCCGGCATTGGCCAGACTGGTCTGTCGGATGAGCTGGCGGGCCAGGGCCGGACGCAAGCCAGGGAGATGGTAGCCCAACAGCACCTCCTGCCCCGGACTCAGGCGTTTGAGCACAGGAACCAGTTCCGCGTCAAAGGGTTGGGCTTCCTTGGGGTCCACGATGATCTCGGTGGCCCCATGCCAAAAGGAAAGCATGGGCGAATAGGCTTCCTGGGCCGCGCCAGGCCGAATCTGCACAACGACGATGGGCAACCGCGGGTTGAAGCCCAACAGGTCGCGGATGCTCTCCCGCTCCAGGTCCAGGTCTGCCTGGCCCGCGGGGATCGCGATGAAAACCAGTTGCGACCGGGCCGCGACCAGGCGCTGTTCGCCCACCAAAGGCAAAGGAAGGATCGAAATATCGGGCCCGGGCAGGGGTGGGCCGGGATGGAAAGGATCCCTGAGCAGCGCGTCGGCCAGCCATTGCCGCGCGGCTTCCTCCCGCCCCAAAATCGTGATGGGAAAGGGCATCCGCACCGATTCTCGCAGGTCGCTGACATCGAGTTCGGTGAGGATGGACCAGGCAGATTGGAGGGAAGAAGCAGTGGACATTGCGCCCCATTATACTCGAAAAACCCCACTGCGGGCCAACGGGATAAAGAAGCTGAGGGCATTTTCGAATCGGGCGCATGGGCCGTATGCATCCTGTTTGACTCCCTTCGCTTCATGATACAATATCGCCATGACCAAGCCATCTTCGCCATCGCCCGCGTATACCCCCGATGATCCCCCCGAAATGCGCATCCACGAGATCATCCGCCGGTTGCGCATTGCCCATCCCGACGCCCACTGTGAGCTGGTACACAACGATCCCTGGCAGCTTCTGGTCGCCACCATCCTCTCGGCCCAATGCACCGACGAACGGGTGAATCAGGTCACCCCGATCCTGTTCCAACGCTTTCCCACCCCCAAGGCCATGGCCGACGCGGATCGGGCCGAGATCGAAGCCATCATCCGCCCCACCGGGTTCTATCGGAACAAAGCCCGCTTCCTGCAAGAATCGGCCCAACGCATCGCCTATGAATACGACGGCGAAATCCCAGCCGATATGGAGCATCTGCTGACCATGCCGGGCGTGGCCCGTAAGACCGCGAACGTCGTGCTGGGAGTGGGCTTCAACATCGCCGCGGGCATTGTGGTCGATACCCACGTCAAACGCATTGCCAACCGGCTGGGCCTGACCCGACATCAGGACCCCCAAAAAATCGAACGGGACTTGATGGCCTTGGTCCCCCGCGAGGCGTGGATCGACTTCTCGCACCTGATGATCTTCCACGGGCGGCGTGTGTGCAAAGCCCGCAAGCCCGCTTGCCCCAACTGCATCCTGCGCGATCTGTGCCCATCCGCTGCCGAGGGCCCCTCCTGACCCCGACGCTTTCATTTCCATCGTTCAACAACATACCGGAGGTGATCAACGATGATCCCCGAACAAATGGAAGCCTTTCTGCGAAAAGCGCTTCCGAAACAAACCTGGCACAACCGTTTGCATCGGGAAGGCCCCCTGGCCTTCATGGAATTTCGCATCAACGACGTGGACCGGCTGAACCGCCTGGGAATCCAACCCGACAAGCTGGGGCCCCACCTGGTGGTGTGCATGTGGGACGAACGGGACGATCTGGAGGTGGGGGGTTATCTGGTGGTGGATAACCTGGCCATGGGACGGCCCGCCATGGGGGGCATTCGCATGTTGCCCACCGTGACCCCCGCGGTCATCTTCAACCTGGCCCGGGGCATGACCCTGAAAAACGCGGCCGCGGACCTACCTTACGGCGGGGGAAAAGCGGGCATCGTCGCGCCCGATCGGGACATCAGCGATGAGGAACACCGGGCGATCGTGCGCCGCTTCGCCCATCTCATCCGACGCTACCGGAGCATCTATCTGCCCGGGCCCGATGTGGGCACCAACGACGAGGATATGGGGCTCATTGCCATCGAAAACGGCATCGACAGCGCCCTCTCCAAACCGGTGGATATGGGAGGCAATCGCATCGATGAGCTGGGCGCGGCCGCAGGGGGTGTGGTCATCGCCATCGACGCCCTGTTGGAACAGATGCCCCGGCTCAAAGCCCTGCCCCAGTTCAGCAACATGATCGTCCCTGCCCGCGCAGCCATGACGGTGCTCATCCAGGGATTTGGCGCGGTGGGCGCGCATGTAGCCGAGATGTTGCACCAGCTCGACCCCGCCCCCCGGGTCGTGGGCATCAGCGACGCGCACGGCTATCTCTATCGCGAAGAAGGGCTGCCCGTGAAGGACCTGCTGCGCCTGCGGGATGAGCACGGGCTGGTCACCTTCCGATACTTCCAGGAAAACCTGCTGGATAAACGTTCCCCCCGGCCCGAGACGAAATTCGCGAACGCGCCCAACGACCTGCTGCGGGAAGACGCGTTTTGCTTCGTGCCCGCCGCGCCCGTGGCCCGCTATCTGGATGTGGAACCAGGTCGCGCGTCCATGACCGTGGACCGCATGGGCCATTGGAGCATGATCGTGGAGGGAGCCAACACCTACTCGCCCGATCCCAAGCGCCGGGCCGCGCGGTTGCGCATGGAACGGATCGTGTACTGGCAACGGGGCGTGGTCATCGCCACCGATTTCCTGGTCAACTCGGGTGGCGTCATCTTCGCCGCGCAGGAACACCTCATCAAAACCCCGGCGCATCTGCGGTTCCCCCGGGAGATCCTGGGCGATGCCCGGGCCGTAGAACGCTGGTTGCGCCAGCATCGGGCGGAACTGGCCGAACTGGCCGCCCAACGCCTGGAAGCGGGCCTTCGCCAACGGGAGGAGGTGATCCGACGCAATATGCAGGAACTGGTGGATTTCCTCGTCGGGGATCCCGACATGCTCCCCCTGGAAGCCGCGGAACAGATCAGCATCACCCGCATCACCCAGCGGGAACGCTTCCGCCCCATCCGTCACATCATGGAACCCCTCACCCTCATCGGCCCGGAGATGTCCATCCGCCAGGCAGCCCAACTGCTGGTGGATGATCCCAACGAGATGCTGGGGGTGGTCAAGGATGGCCAACTGCTGGGCGTGGTGACCGATTGGGATATTACCCATGCCATTGCCCGTAACCTCACCGACACTTTGCCCGTCATGGATATTATGAGCAGGGACGTGATCACCGTTGGGCCCGATGCAACCATCCCCGAAGTCCTCCAACTTTTGGAAAGCCACGAGATCACGGCCATGCCTGTGGTGGAACATGGATCGGTGGTTGGCGTCATCAGCAGCCACATGCTGGCTCGCAAAACCCTGGCTCGCCTCTTGCAGGGGTAAACGCGATGCTTTTGCCAAAACAGATTCCGGCCACCTATAATACCCACGCCCAATACCATCTTCCCACCCCCAATCCATCATCCCAAAGGAGGTCCTATGGCTGCAAAGAAGCTGCTGTTCCTGGTTGGTGACTATGTTGAGGACTATGAGATCATGGTGCCATTCCAGGCTCTGGCCGCGGTGGGCTATACCGTTCACGCGGTTTGCCCGGACAAAAAGGCCGGGGAGTTCGTCCGCACCGCGATCCACGATTTCGAGGGCGATCAGACCTATAGCGAAAAACGGGGTCATAACTTCACCCTGAACGCCACCTTCGACAAAGTGAATCCCGAAGACTACGACGGGCTCGTCATCCCTGGTGGTCGCGCCCCCGAATACATCCGCCTGAACCCACGGGTATTGGAGATCGTGCGCCACTTCTTCGAGGCCAACAAACCGGTGGCTGCCATCTGCCATGGTGCACAGATCCTGGCCGCCGCGGGCGTGCTGCAAGGCCGCAAACTCACGGCCTACCCTGCCGTGGGACCCGATGTGACCAACGCGGGCGGCGAATACGTCGAAGTGCCCGTACACAAAGCCGTGGTGGACGGCAACCTGGTCACCGCGCCCGCGTGGCCCGCGCATCCCGAATGGATCAGCAAATTCCTCGAGGTCATGGGCGCTTCCATCTCCCTATGACCTCATCCTGCCGCTTCGTCCGCTCGGACGAAGCGGCTTTTTTATCGATCCAGACACAAAATCCCCGGTTTCAATGTAGTTGCACAATTGGTGTTTTTTCGGCATAATAACGCTATTCTAAAAATCATGTGACAGCCACTTCCAGCGACCGCCGTGTCATTCCCCAATCTCGATTTCTCCCCACTCCCCCTTCCACCCTCACCGAACGCGTCGCTGTTTCCGGGCTCCTGAAATGTCAACATTGGCTTCCTTCCCTGTTCTTTGGCTCAACATTCGGAGGTGATTCAACCATGTCTCTTTTCAAACGATTGCTTTTTCTGGTTCTAATCCTCTCGCTGTTTGGTTCCGTCCTGGCAGCGTGTGGTGGGGAGCCCGTCCCGGTGAAAGATACGGAGGCGGATTTCGTCCTGGCCTTGCCCAGGTTGGTTGTGGATATCGACGAAAACGGCGTGCCCACCGTGGCTGGGCTTAGCCCCGAGCTGCTGGCATTGCTGGGTGTGGATGTGAAGCAATTCGCCATGGACCCGCGCGTGGTCACCTGGTTCACCCAGGCCAACATCCAACACATCGAACTGGTCCAAAAGGATGATGGCATCTACGTGTTCGTCAACGGCGTGCTCATGCCCCATTTGGGTTGGAACTCCAATGAACTGGAAAACATGACCGACGCCATGGCGAAACTGGGGGTGATTAAGCCCGAATTCCAGACCATCATACGCTTCCTCGTCCCCTTCATCCAGCATACCGGGCTGAACGTGGTCCTGCGCTTCCCCAAACAGCCCACGGTGGAAGAAATCCCCCTGCGCGATGTGGATGAACCCATCGAGATGGTGGTCGCATCCAGCGAAGAACCCATGGCCATCCTCAAAGCCCGCGTCGTCTTCGACGAAACCGGCGCGCCCTCCATCCTGGGCCTCTCCACGCGCGACCTGGCCGATGCGGGGCTGGCCGGGCTGCGTAATGTTGGTCTGACCCAAGAGACCCTGCAGAAGATGAAAGAAGCGGGCATTCAGAAAATCACCATCCAGACCACCCCCAACGGCCTCATCTTCTGGATCAACGACGAACAACTTCCTTATGTGGTCTGGAACGATGAATATCTGAACCGCGCGGCCGATCTCTACGCCCAACTCTACTTCACACCCCAATACGAGCTTCAACGCGAGCTTGTCAAAACCATCCTTCCTGCCCTTGCCCGCATCGAGGGCGAAATCACTCTCGAATTCCCCCAATAGTCCCCCGCTGATGATGGCGCTCACGCCATCATGTGCACTCGTGTAAAGGAGCGCTCAATGAACGTCCAACGCAAATACACTGGCCTGGGTTTTCTGGCATGGTTGTTCAAGATCATCGCCTGGATCGCCCTGATCGCGAGCATCGCGTTCGCCGTGTGGTTCTGGTTTCAGGACTACACCGTCCAGGTCTTGGGCTTCGGTGTCTATCGGATACCGAACTGGCTGGGTTCCATCTTCCTCCCCTTTGGCATCCTCACTTTCATCCAATTCTATGTCTTGGGCGGTCTGATCTCCCTGCTGATCGATGTCGAATATAACACCCGGGCCAATGCCACGGTCACCCAGGCCCTAATCAAGTCGGTCGAGAACCTGCGCGTGCGTGAAGCCGCCCAACCCTCCTCTGGTCCGGCGGTCCTCACCCCTACCCCACCACCACCGCCCCCGCCACCGCCCACGGAACCCCTGGCAGCACCCACTCCCGCCACCCAGCCATCCCAACCCGTTGCCAGCACCGAAAGCGTTCCTCCACCCCCACCTCCGCCCCCCGAACCCGAGCCCGAACCAGCACCCTCCTCGGGCGCAGAAGCTCCCCCTTCGCCTGAACCCCCCGCCACCGACCAAGCTTCCGAGGAAGCCAACCCCCAGGGGGACGCATCCTAACCTGCGCACCACCCCGGAACATCATCCGACGCCCTGGCGACATGGCCAGGGCGTCTTTGTTTGCCAGCCGGATGCGTATCCCCTCGATGAAACATCAACCGGAAGATGGTCTCAACTCATGCACAGGCTGGTGATAATAGGGCGATTGTCTCAGCAACCAGGCACGTACCAAAGGGCGAAAGATGGCTACCCACGCGCGGCGCCACCCCAGATTCCTGCGCAGTTCCGCCACATAGTCGTCCAGGGTATGGGTTTGGAACTGGAGCACCCGCTGGCTTTCTTCGGTGTCCATCCAGTCCACCGCGAAAGGCGCCGTGGTAAACGCCTGGGCTGGCAACATGCCCACACCCATCGCGTCCAAGATCTTTGCAGCCATGTCGCGGTAAATGTATTGGTTGCGAGGGCCGCCGCCGATGAGCCATAACCGATTCCAGGCGGCTTCCCTTTCCAACGCATTGGCCACGGCCAGGGCCACATCCCTGCGGTGAATGTATTCGATGCGGTTGTCCAGAGGCACATCGAACATGCCGGGATCGAAGATCATGCGGATGGGCATGGACGCGGCCAGGCGAAAGATAGCCCAGGTCAGCCCCGAAGCCCGCACCATCTTCTCCACCTCAACCTTGTGGCGGGCATAATGCTCCACCGGGTTGACCGGGTCGGTGACCCGACGGGGCGGGGGCAGATGCTGGGTGGGGCCATAGACGTGAACCGAGGAGGTGAAGAGGAATTTGGCCTCGGGCGCGAGCTGCTGCACCGCCTCGATGAGATGACGAGAGCCATCGACGTTCACTGCCCGGGCGAACTCGGGCTCTGCCTCGCTTTCTTTGCCCGTGGCCGAAAGCTTGGGGATCACAAAAGCCAGATGGATGATGGCATCCCGCCCCACCACCGCCCGGCGCACATCCTCAGGCTGGCGGAGGTCCCCCCATTGGATGTGGATGGGATGATTTCGCCAGCCCTTGGCCACCCTACGATTGCGGTGGCTGGGCACGTCGAAGCAGCGCACATCATGCCCGCGGGCCAGAAGCTCAGCCAACACGGCCTGGCCGATGTTGCCGAAAGGACCTGTGAGTAGAATGTTCATGCTCTATGCAAGGACAGCCATACGTGGGGATTGCTGAAGCGCACGCGCTTTCCGTCGGAAGCGAATGCGGGTTTCGGTGGGGCGGGATGCGCCCAGCCCCCGCTCGACCTGGGGGTCGGGTGTGAGCAATTCGGCATCGAACTGTTGGAAGAACAGAGAGGTGATGACGAACATCTCCTGGTTGGCGAAGTTCATCCCCGCGCATTTGTGAATGCCACCGCCAAAGCCGATCAGAGCAAACCGGCTGACTTTGTCCTCTTCCCGGCCCGGTGCATAGCGGAGAGGATCATATTTGAAGGGGTCGGTGAATATCTCAGGCAGGAAATGAGAAACGATGGCCGAAGTCTGCACCAGCCAGCCTTGGGGCACCACGTAATCGCCGAACTCGATATCTTCCATCACATAGCGCATGAGCATCTCGGCCGAAGGTCGCATGCGCTCCGTTTCGCGAATAGCCCAATGGATATGGGGCATGGCCTTCATCACCTGGGTATCGATGACCGCACCAGGGGGCAGATGGGCGTCGATCTCCTGCCGCACCAGGTCCAGATACCAGGGATTCTGCATAAGCTGGATCAGCGTCCAGGATGCCTGGCCGGTCGTGGTTTCGTGGCCCGCGAAGTTGAAGCCCAGGATCAGAGAGATGACCTCGTCATCGTCCAACGGGTTGCCGTTTTTGTCGCGGGCGTTGATGAAATCCTGCAGAAAGTCGTCATATCGTTCGGGATGGGCCCGGCGTTCGGCGATGATGGGGCGCAGGATGTCGATCATGCGCGCTTTTGCCCGGTCTCGACGAATGTATTTGGGGATAGGCCAGTTGGGCGGGATGAGGGGGTCAAGCGCGGCGCCCAACACCGCGTACAAATCCCAGAACTCGCGGCCGACCGTTCTCTGGAACTCCTCGCCCATGAGCGCGTAGCCCGCCA
>DRQW01000154.1 GCA_011371305.1 Anaerolineae bacterium
TCATGCGTGACGACTTTACGGATCACGCATGACGTATTACGTCCGTTGCTGCATCGCCCAATGTTGACTTCGCGAGCTTTTTTCAAATGACGCCTATTCGGATAAATGCAACATGAAAGCATTGATTCTCAGCGGCGGGAAGGGGTCCCGTCTCTACCCCCTCACCTATACTAACGCCAAACAGCTTATCCCCGTGGCCAATAAGCCCGTACTCTTCCGCGTGATCGAGGCCATCAAGGAAGCGGGCATCGACGATATGGGCATTGTTATCGGCAGCGGCGAAAATGGTCGCAAGGTGCGGGCCGCGGTGGGAGATGGCAGCTTGTGGGATGTGAAGATCACATACATCGTGCAGGATGAACCTCGCGGCCTGGCCCACGCGGTGCTCATCGCCCGCGACTATCTAGGCGATGACCGTTTCGTTATGTTCCTGGGCGATAACGTCATCGAGGGCGGCATCAGCAATCTCATCCGGGAATTTGAAAACGCCGATTACAACGCCCAGATTGTGCTTACCCCAGTGGATGAACCCCAGCATTACGGTGTGGCCGAACTCAATCCCGACGGTAGCATTAAACGGCTCATCGAAAAGCCCAAAGATCCGCCCAGCAACCTGGCCTTGGTGGGTATCTACATGTTCGACCATCACATTCACAAAGCTGTGCGGAGCATCAAGCCCTCGTGGCGGGGCGAACTGGAGATCACCGACGCCATCCAGTGGCTGGTGGAACAGGGATTTCGGGTGCACCCCTACATCCATCGCGGCTGGTGGATCGACACCGGCAAGCCTATCGACATGCTGGCCGCCAACAGCAAGGTGCTGGAAGAACTCACGCCCGAAATCCGCGGCTTCGTGGATAGAGACTCGCAGGTGGATGAGCGGGTGACTGTGGAAGAAGGGGCCGAGATCATCAACAGCGTCGTGCGCGGCCCCACCATTATCGGCAAAAACACCCGCATCATCAACAGCTACATCGGGCCTTTCACCGCCATTTACCACGATTGCCTCATCGAAAACGCGGAGATCGAACGTTGCATCATCCTGGAACACAGCCAGGTGAAGAACGTCCCCATCCGGATCGCGGACAGCCTCATTGGCCGCAACGTACTGATCCAGAAATCGGAATTCAAGCCCCGGGCCTTGAAGTTCACCCTGGGCGACAACTCCCGCGTCGGATTGCTCTGAGCACTGATTACTGAACACTGACCACGGGTCACTCTGCTCACTCCCACCCCTTGCCTCACTCCCTCCCTGCCCTCGCCTCACTCATCGCACAAACGGAGCGTTCATGGCCATGTCACAGCGTTGTGTTACAGCATCTCCAACGCCCGTTTGTGCCCGCGTATCGCGCGCCCGAACGGGGCGACCCCCAGGTCATCGCCCGGCGCATCGCGGAAGGAGTCATCATCCTGGCCGAGCGGCTACACCGCCTGCCCAAAGCCTATCCCCACTGGCATCCCTTCGACCCTGCCGCCTATTTCGATCTCTATCCCGAACAGGTACCCGCGCTCATCCGCATCGAACGTCTGGGCGCGACCCTGGACGTGACCGTCTATGCCGATCTGCTTTCCCCCGCGTTCCGGCGGGCCGAGCGCTTTTGGGCCACAGAATTCTGTCCGGCGTACCTGGCCGCGGGGGAGAACGACGCCTTCCTGCACCATTTCGAACAACGCACCCTTCCCGCCATGCAGCGTCGCCTGCAGGAGGCCCGAGACGAGATCGCCCGGGCCTGGGACCTGCTCTCCCGGCGGGATGACATCACCTTCCTGGCCGTTTCCGCGGCCCTGGATGAGCGCATCACCCATCTCCACCGCCTGCCAGAAGACGATCCCGACCTTATCGATCTCTATCACACCCTGCCCACCCTCACCCTCAGCCGCAGCTACGATATTCTGGAGATGCTTAAGCGCTCCGACAACCGTCATGTTTGACAAGGCCACTGTGACGCCTTACAATTCTAAATTGGTCTCTTGCGTTTTTTGCTTTCCAATCCCAGACGATACAGAGAAAAGGGCCAAAGCGTTTTCGCCATCCCCAGTTGAACCAATCACCTGGCCAGGGTGTCTGTTATGTCGCCATCAGCCGTGATCACACGAAAAGAGCAACAACAAATCATCGCCAGGATCGACGCAATTATCCAAGAATTGGAGGCGTTGCGTCGTGAGTTGACTTTTCCAGAACAGCCTGAGATGGCGGAAACGACCGGAATCGTTGAATCATTATTTGGCGCTGCAGGCCAGGGGTCACGTAATGAATATGATGATATCTTGGGGATCTGGGGGCGATTTGAATAATGGTGTCCCAACTGAAGGATTTTACTGGTCCGTCAATTTATCTGGATACTATGATACCTTACCTGTTATTGCGGGGCATTGAGGAAGAGGTTAAGCGATTCTTCCTTCGTATCGAACGGGGGGAATTTGTTGCTTACACATCGATCCTTACGTTCGACGAACTGGCGTACCGCCTGTTGTTGGCTTTCATAAAAGATCGCTATGAAGGCTCTCCTTTAAACCATTTGCGAAGCAGAGAAACCGAGCTGATGGTTGAATTCTCGGAGAAGATAGCCAACTTGTTGCTACGGTTCCGCGAATTACCCCATTTGGTTATCCTCGATGTTCTCCACACCGATTTGAAGGCGCTTGCCGAGGGCATGATCAAACATCAACTTCGCCCGCGAGATGCATTACATTTGGCCGCGATGCAACGCGTGGGATGCTTTGATTTAGCGAGCAATGATGCGCATTTTGATAACGTTCCCTTTATCCGTAGATATGAGTTATAACTGTTAAGATACCATCTCTTCCTGAATCCGCTACTCCACCTAACGAAACGTTTCACCATGAAGAACATCCTTGTCACCGGCGGGGCTGGCTTCATCGGCTCCAACTTCGTCCACCACATGTTGGCGAAATATCCCGACTACAACATCATCGTCTACGACAAACTCACCTACGCGGCCAACCTGAACAACCTGGCCGATGTCAGCGACGATCCCCGCTACGCCTTCGTTCGGGGCGATATCTGCGACCCCGACAAAGTGGCCGAAACCATCGAAAAGTACAACATCGACACCATCGTCAACTTCGCGGCCGAAAGCCACGTGGACCGCTCCATCATGAACCCGGACGCGTTCATCCAAACCGATGTTTACGGCACTTACGTGCTGCTGGAGGCTGCGCGCAAGTACGGGCTGGAGCGCTATCATCAGATCTCCACCGACGAAGTGTATGGCCACATTCCTCACGGTTATTCCTCGGTGGAAACTGACCCGGTCGCGCCCCGGAGCCCCTACGCGGCCAGCAAAGCCAGCGCGGATCTCATGGTCCACGCCTATTTCATCACCTATGGCTTGCCCGTCACCATCACCCGAGGGTCGAACAACATCGGCCCGTACCAGTACCCCGAAAAGGTGGTGCCGCTGTTCGTCACCAATGCGCTGGAGGGCAAGCCCCTGCCAGTGTATGGCGATGGCCGCCAGATGCGCGACTATCAGTGGGTGGGCGACCACTGCGAGGCGATTGACCTGGTGCTACACCAAGGGAAGCTAGGTGAGGTTTACAACGTGGGCTCGGGCCAGGAGATCGAAAACCTGCAGATGGTCGAGATTCTGCTGGATGAGCTGGGCGCGTCCCGCGACCTGATCCACTTTGTGGAAGATCGCCCCGGGCATGATCGCCGCTACTCGTTGAATATCGATAAAATCAAAGCCCTGGGCTGGGAGCCCAAACATGATCCCGAAGCCGCCATCCGCAAAACCGTGCGCTGGTATGTGGAAAATGAATGGTGGTGGCGGCCCATAAAAGAAGGCGAGTTCAAGGAATACTATGAAAAGCAGTATGGCAACCGGAAAGTGTTGAAGGTGGGGCTATGAAAGTCGTTTATTACAAATCCATCGTTTGCCCGCGTTGCATCCCCACCAATCGCCTGATCAAACGGCTGAAGCACACCCATCCCGAAATCCAGGTGGAGGAAGTGGAGATCCTGACGAACATGCGTCGGGCCCGGGCCGATGGCGTGAAACACGTTCCCACCATCATTGCGGGCACAAGGCGCTTTTACCATGCCCCGACGCTGGAGGAGTTGGTGCGCGCGGTCAAGGCGGCTCCTGAATCCATGAACATGGCTTGAAGAAGCCGGAAGGCCCTGCGCGGCTGGGGTTTCCCATGCCCGGCCTGCCCTTTGATTTTGTCGGGCGTCCCTTTCCGCGTGTATAATCACCTGTTGCCAACCCCAAGACCACAACCCCACTGAATTGCTTCGCCCAAACCCGTGGACTCAACCGAGAAAATCCGCTGCAGTGTTTGCATCACTGCTTATAACGAAGAAGCCAATATCGGCAAATTGCTGGACGCGATGATCAATCAGCATCTCCACGAGGTGGAGATCACAGAGATCATCGTGGTTGCCAGCGCGTGTACCGATAATACCGTGCCCATCGTGCGGGAATTCATGGCGAAGGACCCGCGCGTCAAGCTCATCGAACAGGAGCAACGCCTGGGCAAAACCGCGGCCATCAATGCATTCCTGAAGGTGGCGAAAGAAGACATCTGCGTGCTGGAGAGTGGTGACACCCTGCCCCATGAGTCCGCGGTAGAGCATCTGGTGCGTATGTTCAAGGACCCCAGGGTGGGGATGACAGGGGCCCATAAGGTACCGGTGAATACCCCCGACCATCTGGTCAGCCTCTTCACCTATTTGCGCTTGCAGTTGGAACATGAACTCAGTCTCGACATCCCCCGCCTGGGCGAGATGATCGCCTTCCGCAAGGTGTTCGATCAAATTCCCCCCGATGTGGCCATGGATGAGGCTTTTGTGGAAGCCATCATGGTGAAGCGGGGCATGGAGGTGCGCTACGCGCCTGATGCGGTGGTCTATAACACCGGTCCCACCACCATCCGCGATTTCGTGCGCCAACGGCGGCGCAACCACGCGGGCCACCTCTATCTACAGCACAAATACGGCTACAAAGTAAGCAGCTTGCGCAAGCGCAAGGTGGCCTGGATCGCCACCAAACAGGTGGCGCGAGCGATCTGGGGTGTGATTCAGCTGATCTACGTCTTGGGCATGCTGGCCGTGCTCGAAGCCTGGGCGCGCTTCCTTGGCTGGTATGATTTCGCCATCAAGAAGGAGCGGCACGTGGTGTGGGACATGGCCTGGAGCCAGAAAGCGGATGTGGCCTCGGAGAAGGAGAAAGCCAAAGAGATGATCGAGGATGCAGACATCATTGATCCCATGGCCGCGGTGACGGTGGCCAGCCATAAGCCGCAGGGGTAGCCGTGTCCAGTGTTCCGTAAGCCGTATTCAGTCATTCGTGTTCCGTGTGCAATGGAAGGACGATTTCGTACGCCCGATATGAGAGATGGGACATTCGATACTGGACGATCTCTGAGGAGTGAAGCGTGAGTGGGCGGTGGCAAGGCGCGCTGTTGCGGGGCCTCATTAGCCTGGCGCTCATTGCCTTGGTGCTGTGGCGGTTTCAGGACCGACTGGCCGTGGTGTGGGCGCTGTTGGCGTCCGCGAAGTTGGTCTGGGTGGTCGTGGGTGTGTTGCTTTTCTGGGTTGCGATGTTGATCAATGCCTTCAAATGGTGGACGCTGCTGCGGGCGCAGGGAGTTCAGGTTCCCTTCCTGGCTATGGCCCGCTTCACCTTTGTGGGATTTTTCTTCAATAACATCTTGCCCGCCAATATCGGTGGGGATGTGATGCGGGGCTATGGGTTGGCGAAATATACGGAACAAAACGCGGGCGCGGCGGCATCGGTCATGCTGGATCGCCTCATTGGGCTCTCCGCCTACATGAGCGTGGCCGCGATCTCGGCCCTGATCGTGGTGTTCATCACGGGGCGCACGGATCTCTGGCCGCTGGCCGTGGTCGCGGTGATCGCCCTGATGGGCTTGATGACCATCGCCGCGTTTCTTATCAGCCGCCGCATCAGCCGAGCGGTCAGTAGGCTATTGCATCGGGGCGTCTTGGAGAAGGTCGCGGGCATTTGGGATGCACTGGCCGCCGCGTTCGAATTGTATCGCTTCCAGTATCGCTCCCTGGCATTGGCGTTTTTCATCGGGCTGATGGGTATCGCCACCACGTCCATGGTCAACTACGTCCTTTCCCTGGCCCTGGGCGGGGGCATTCCCCTCCTGGATATTTTCCTGTTTACGCCCCTCATCGCCCTGGTGCTCATTGTTCCCATCTCCATCGGGGGCATTGGCCTCAGCCAAGTGGCCTATCCCTTTTTCTATGGGCTGGTAGGCGTGCCGGGGGAACTGGCTCTGGCCCTGAGCCTCTTCGTTCAAGCGGTACAGATCTTCTGTAGTTTGCCCGGAGGCGTGCTTTGGTTGTTATCATGAATTCAAGGGTGCTATAATCCGATTATGTCCGATCGACCCGATTTCGAGCCTCAGGATATCCAGCCATCCGCCGAATCCGCCATCGAAGCGCTCTCCGATCCCCCTGGCGTGGTGGTTCGTCCGGCGGAAAAGATGCCCCAAGTCCAGCGCCGGGACAAGGACAGCGGCAGCGTGCTTTGGGAAACGTTGCAAACCCTGGTGCTGGCGGGCCTGCTGATCGTCTTTTTTCGGGCGTTTGTCTTCCAGAATTTCGTGGTGGAAGGCAGCAGCATGGTCCCTACGTTGATGCAAGGGGATCGTTTGATCGTCAGTCGGTTGAGCTACATTTTTGGCAAACCGGACCGGGGTGATATCATCGTGTTTCAATATCCCTTCAGCCCGGAACGGGACTTCGTCAAGCGCATCATCGGCCTGCCCGGCGAGACCATTGCCATTCAAAACGGGCAGGTGTTTGTAGATGGCAAACCCCTGCCGCCCGAGACCTACGTCCAACATCGCAGCAGCGAAAACTACGGACCTATCACGTTGGGCGAGGATGAGTATTTTGTGATGGGCGACAATCGTACCGGCTCCAGCGATTCGCGCAGCTGGGGGCCGCTGCAAGAACACTTTATTATCGGTAAAGCCTGGCTGATTTACTATCCCTTCGATCGTTTCACCCTCATTCACCATCCTGAACTCGATCCTCCATCGTGACCCGCGAAGCACAGGAAATCCGCGCGTTGGTGCGCCGCATTTTGCTGGAACACCTGAAGGACGAGCCCGCGGCCGCGGTGTGGCAGGTGCGCACCGTGGCGATCGCGGCGGATCATGGCGGTTTTGAGCTCAAACAACAGCTTGTGCCCTATCTCGAGGAACTCGGATATCAGGTTTTGGACCTGGGCACCGACAGCAAGGAGAGCGTGGATTATCCTGATTTCGCCTATGCCGCGGCCAGCATGGTGATGCAGGGCCAGGCCCAGGCCGCGATCATCATCGATGGCGCGGGCATTGGGTCGTGTATGGTCGCGAACAAGTTGCCCGGTATCCGGGCCAGCATGTGTTACGACGAAGCCACCGCGCGGAACGCCCGCGAGCACAACCACGCGAATGTGCTCACCCTGGGCGCGGGGCTCATCGGTCCCAACCTGGCCAGGCTCATCGTGAAAACCTGGCTTGAAACGCCCTGGGGCGGCGGCCGCCACGCCCGCCGTGTGTCCAAGATCACGGCCATCGAGCATCGGTTTCTGCGAAAGTCATCGTGAAACCGATCCGATAAACAACCAGCGCCGATACCGATACAAAAGCATTGTGGCCATGTAGTCGCGGGAAGCCGAATCTGTAATCCGTAATGCACAACGATCTCACGGATTACGAAGGACGTATTACATGCGTGACCGTCTCGCCTAACGTTGGCTTGGCCATCCTCAATCCGAATCTCGATCCCAATCCTATGATGTCTCACACCTTCGATATCGAACGCCTGACCGATCTCATCACCCGCGAGGTGATGGATCTGCTACAACAGCCATCAGAGTCGTCCTTTTGCCAGGTATGCGGCCGCGTTTGCGACGGACATTGCATCTCTACCCATCCTGAGACCGCCCGGGCCTTTATCGCGGCCGGAGCCAGCCGCCTGAACGGCAAATTGGGGGTGGGGTATGTGCCCACCGATCTGGCGGGTTTCATTGATCACACCCTGCTCAAACCGGACGCGACCGAGGCGCAGATCCGTCAGCTTTGTGCGGAGGCCATCGAATATGGTTTCGCGTCGGTTTGTGTGAACCCCACCTGGGTTCCCCTGGCCGCGCGGCTGCTGGCTGCTGCGAAACCTGTCGTCGCCACGGTCATCGGTTTTCCTCTGGGCGCGACCCTGCCCGATGTCAAAGCCTATGAAACCCGTCGCGCACGGGAAGAGGGTGCCACCGAGTTCGATATGGTCATCAACATCGGCGCACTGAAGAGCAAGGACTTTCGTCTGGTGGAGCGAGATATCGCCGGGGTGGTGGAGGCGGCCCAAGGGCATGTGGTGAAGGTGATCATCGAGACGGCTTTGCTCACCGATGAGGAGAAGGTAGAAGCATGTGTCATCGCCAAGGCCGCGGGCGCGGATTTCGTTAAGACCAGTACGGGGTTCGCGGGCAAAGGCGCGACCGTGGAGGATGTGGCGTTGATGCGTCGGGTCGTGGGCGCGGATATGGGGGTGAAAGCCTCGGGCGGCATCCGCACCGCGCAGGATGCGAAAGCCATGATCCAGGCCGGCGCGACGCGCATCGGCGCCAGCGCGGGCGTGAAAATCGTGAAAGACAGCCACAAGGAGGCTTATGGAAACCGTCCATCCCCATCTCAAGCGTATTGAATTGGGCAACGTCAACGCCTTTCTTTGGACGGGTGAGGGGGGACCTACCCTCATCGATACAGGCTATCCCTGGACGTTTGCACAACTTATTGACCAACTGAATGCCGCGGGGATTCAGCCTGCCGATTTGCAACGCATCATCATCACCCACGCGGACCTGGATCACATCGGTGGGCTAAAAGGGCTGACCGAGCTCAGTGACGCGGCTATCGCCTGCCATACGGTCGAAGCCATCTATGTGACCGGAGGGCAGCTCAAACCTTTCCGTGGGGTCAAAGGCAAACTCATGACGATTCCCGTTCGCGTCGCGGAACGGGTGTATAAGCCGCGGGTAGCGCAGGTGCAGGAATTGTTGTTGGAGAAGGAGACCACGCCGGAAGGCTTCACCATCTGGCACACGCCCGGCCATTCGCCCGGGCACATCGTTTTGCACCACAAGGAAGCGGGGCTGCTCATCCTGGGCGACGCATTGGTCTATATCAACGGGAAGCTCGATCTCCCTCCACGTGTCTTTACACCCAATATGGAGCAGGCCATCGAAAGCCTGGCCAAGCTGAAAAAGCTCCAATTCGAGACGGCTTGCTTCGGCCACGGACCGTGCATCACCGAATCCGCCGATGCCACCATTCATGCGTTTATCGACAAACTGGCTGGTGGGGAACGCGGCTAACGTGGGTTGGGCTGGAGGTTTTTCGCTTCGGGTGGGGTGAGATAGCTATCGCCGTAGCGTTGATAGAAATCGATCATCCGTTGCAGGCCCGGTCGAAGGGGGGTTTTCGGTTCCCATCCCAAGGTTTGGCGAATGCGTTCATAGCTGCAATACACGTCGCCGATATCAATGCGTTTGCGCTCCTCGGGCCAGGGGACGAGGCTCACTTGGCCGCGCCCGGCCAGTTCCACGCACATTTGCGCGATCTCCAGCAGCGGGACGGGGTCATGGCCCAGGTTAAAGACATGGCCCCAGGCTTCGGGCATGGCCCCGGCCCGCAGGAAAGCGTCCACCACGTCGCTGATCTCCACCATATCCCTTCGTTGCTGGCCATCGCCATAGACGGTGATGGTCTCACCCAAAATGGCCTGACGCACAAACCAGCCGATGAAGCCCTGGCGAGGATGGCGGATGAGCTGCCGTGGGCCGTAGGTGTTGGTCAGGCGCAGTGAACAGGTTTGGATGCCATAAGCGCGATAATAGATGCGATGATACCATTCGCCGGCCAGTTTGTTGATGCCGTTGATGTCGTTGGGCAGGTTGCGATGGGCTTCATCGACAGGTAGATATTGCGGCGCCCCATACTGCTGCCGGGTGCCTGCATAGACCACCACGGCATCGGGGTTCACCTGGCGCACTGCTTCCAGTAAGACGAGATGAGCCCGCGCGTTGGCCTCCAGGTCCATGAGGGGGTTGCGCATGGAATCGATATGGCTAACAGACCCCGCCAGGTTGAAGATGACCGCCTGGTCACGGACGGCGGCCTGGGCCACTTCCGGATCGCCGATGTCGCCCAGGATGAGTCGCACCACCGGTTGGATATCCGCGATGTTGGCCGGGTGCCAGCCCGTGTCCGGGAGGAGGTTATCCACCAGGGTGACACGGGCGCCCAATCCAACCAATCGATGCGCCAAATTAGAGCCGATAAAGCCCAGCCCTCCGGTAATGAGCACAGGAAGCTGGCGATAGTGTCGGAGATAGGCCATGCCAGGTATTGTAATGCAAGTGCGGACGAGTCTGGAAATGGCGTAGGTTCGCAACCGCATCCTGGCATCTTGGCCCGTTCGCTGCCGGTGGGGAAATTTATTTTCTCCCTCAGGATATGGTATAGTTCCCCCTATGAGTGCCAGCATCCAGCAACCATCGACGCCCCAACCTCTTTCCCTCGCCCCCGATGGCTTAAACGTCTTGGTAACGGCCCAGGCCATTGCGACGGCCCATCGTCATCAGTGGCTCACTTCCAAGCACATTTTGCTCGGCATTTTGGAAACGCGCGACAGCTTGGGAGCCCAGGTCTTGGCGCAGTTTCCTTTTAAGATGGACCAGTTGAGATCACGATTGTGGGCCTATATCCGCCTGGACGCGGGAGAGGATAGAGAGCCGTATGGAGGCGAATTTTTCGGCTTCGCGCTGAGTGAGGATGGCGCACGGGCTATGTCGGAGACGGTGGCCGCGGCCGAAGCTGAAGGTCTGACCTTCATCGATTCCCGGGTGATGATCCTGGGCATGTTGCGCCGGGAAGACACGGAGGCCGGGGAGATTTTGCGTCAGTTCGGGGTGGATGCGGATGCATTTCTGGCCCGGGCAGAGCTGGATCAGCCCCTCGCGCCGGCCAAGCCGCTGAAGGCGCGGCCCCGTGTCAGGTCTCCCCGACCCCGTCAGCACGCCCATAGCAGCTTGCGCTGGCCCCCCATCAGCCCCATTTTTCTCCTCTTGGTGGCTGTGTTTGGTGGGTTGGGTTACTTGCTTTGGGCAGGGATTGGCGATCCCGACCTGCTCACTTTTATTTTTGTGCTGACAGGCTGGGTTCTGGCGGTCTCCTTACACGAATTCGGGCACGCCATCGTGGCCTATTGGGCGGGCGATGTGAGCGTCGTGGATCAGGGCTATCTCACCTTGAATCCACTGAAATACACCCATCCCCTGATGAGCATCGTCTTCCCCATCCTCTTTTTGCTTCTGGGCGCGATTCCGTTGCCGGGGGGCGCGGTCTACATCAACCGGGCGGCCATCCGCAAAGCCTGGATGCAGAGCGCGGTCTCGGCCGCGGGCCCGTTGATGACGTTCCTTTTCGGCCTGGTTTTGCTTTTACCCTTGCTTTTTGGTTTGGACGAAATGACCCTGCGGGAGCACACGGCCTTCTGGGGCGCGTTGTCACTGCTAGCGTTCTTTCAATTTTTCGCGTTCGTGCTCAACCTCATCCCCTGGCCTGGCCTGGATGGCTTCGGCATCCTGGAGCCCTGGCTGCCGCCCAGCATCCTGCAGTATGCCTATATGTTGAGCGGCATGGGCATTTTCCTTTTCTTCTTGCTTTTCCTCTACACAGGGTTCGGGGGATGGGTTTCGCACTCGGTCGAGATGATGATGTCCGCGATCAGCCCCGAAGCGATGATCCTGGCTTCGCTCGGTTATCAGCAGTTTTTCGGCTTTTTTAATTTTGGACTCTTTTAACGCGTTATGGCCCGAGGTATTTTGCGTGGCGGCCTGGCGGGCGGCTTGCTCGCCGTCGCCTTCTCCTTTCTGGGCGTGATCCCCATTTTCGGCTTTTTTGCGTTCCCTTTGCGCATTTTAGCCTGGGCGTTCGGCGGTTACCTGGCAGGGCGGATTGCCATCGGCCAGGGGGCCCGGTCCGGCGGCGCGGCCGCGGGTATGGCCGCGGGTGTCATCGCTGGGCTGATGGATGGGCTGGCCAATATCGCGCTGGCACCCGTGGCGTTCAAGCTGGCGGGTGAACAGATCGCGGGCCTGGTGCTCATGCCTCAGCCCATCATCGACTTTTTCCTATCAATGGGGATTGACCTCATGCAAATGAACACGGTGGGGGGGAGTATCTTCTTCGCCACATTGTTTTGCGGTGGGGCCTGGTTGTTCGGCGGCGTCGTGGGCATGTTAGGCGGAGGGATAGCACAGGCACTGGCAGATTAAACGCATGGCTGGCGACAACATAAGGGGATTTCAGTAGAGGGGCCAGATGATGGGAATGAAGATGGTGGCCAGCACGAGGAGCAGCAAATTCAGGGGCAGTCCCACCCGGGTGAAGTCGAGAAAGCGATAATTGCCCGTGTTGTAGATCATCGTGTTGGTTTGATAGCCCACGGGCGTGATGAAGCTCGATGAGGCGGCAAAGGTGACCGCCATGAGCAACGGGATGGGGTTGGCATGCATCATATGGGCAGCGGAGATAGCCAGCGGGGCCAGCACCACCGCGGTGGCCTGGTTCGACATGGCGCTGGTGAGAAGCATGGAAAGGAGATAGAACACACCCACAATGACCCATGGAGGCGCGGGGTCCAGCCATTGCAACAGGGCCTGGCTGAGCCACGATGCAAGCCCCGAATTTTCCATGGCTGCTTCCAGCGAGAGGATGCCGGCAAGCAGGACCAGTACGCGCTTATCGAGGGCGGCGTAGGCTTCATCCAGCGTCAATACCCGGGTGATGACCATCAGCAGCGCGCCAGCCAGGGCGCTGACCACGATGGGCGCGCCCAAGACCGCGGCCACCATCACACCGATCATAATGGCCATGGCCCGCACGGCCTGGGTAGGTTGCGGGCTGAGGATAGAGGCAAATGGCGGCTCCACATTCACCAGCAGCAGGAAGTCGGGGTTGTTGCTCAGACGGATCAGGTCTTTTTTCTCGCCCACCACGAGAAGCATGTCGCCGGGCATGATGGGCTCATGGGTGAATTTGCCGGTCAGGCTCATACCCCGTCGCAACATCCCGATGGCCACAACCCCAAACCGTTGGCGGAAGTTGAGTTCTTTGATGGTGAAGCCGATGATCGATGCCTGGGGAGCAACCACCACTTCGGCCATCCCCAGGTCCTCACGTTTCTCCAGCAAATGCGGCGGCAAGTCCTCGGGCAAGACGATCTCCAGCCCTTCGATCTTTTGCAATTCCAACAGTTTATCAAGGGGCGCCCGCACCAGGATCACATCGTTGGCCCGAATGTGGCGCGATGCACCGGGCAGAAGAATGGTACGGCCATCCCGTAAAATGTCGAGGATGGTGATGTCGAAACGTTTGCCCAGGTCAAGTTCGCCGAGTTTTTTGCCAATAAGGGGGGAATCGGGCCGGACGCGAATCTGGCTGAGATATTCACGCACGTGGTATTTGTCAAGGAGGTCGGTTTCGATGGGACGATCGGGCAGGAGTTTGCGTCCGAGGATGACCATGTAGAGCACGCCCGCGGCCAGGCTGATGGCGCCAAAAGGCGCAAACATGAAAAAGCTGAAGGGTTCGAGACCTGACTGCGCCGCGATGCTGCTGATCAACAGGTTGGTGGAGGTTCCGATCAGGGTGAGGGTGCCGCCCAGGATTGCGCCGAAGGAAATGGGTATGAGCAATCGCGAGGGCGCGAGTTTCATTTCGCGGGCGATGCGCAAGGCAATGGGGATGAACACCGCCACGACCGCGGTGTTGAGGATAAAGGCGCTCAACAAGGCGGTGCTCAGCATCAGCCAAAAGATCAGCCTGCGTTCGCTTTTGTTGGCCAGGTGGATCAGGCGTTCGCCTGCCAGTGCAGGTAAATTGGTACGCTGCAACCCCGCGCTGAGGATGAACATGGTCGCGATGGTCACAGTGGCGGGGTTGGAAACCCCCGCAAGCCCCTCCTGCGGGGTGACAATGCCCAACACCATCAAGGTAACCATCACGCCCAGCGCCACCAAATCCACTCGCACGCGTTCAGTGGCGAACGCCACCAGCGCGATGACTAAAATAACGAGAACGGTCAATCCCTCAATCATACATTCATTGTCCGGCAACGTTGCCTGGATGTTGAAAGGTGATAGGGAAATTATACCTCAATCTTAAGGGGATGGAAGAACGGGACACCCGCCCGATTCTCTTATGGCATGCCATAGAATATGCAGGGTGGGTTGTGTCTTGCCATAAAATCAATTTGTCTAAATTAGTCAGGCAACTGTCTAAACTAATTCTCATGTCGGGCTGCATAAAAGAACAATTGGAATTTGACACACACAAAAACCTTCGTGTAAGATTTGGCCTAGCTAAAAATCCACCTCTTATCTTATGGCAAGCCATAACCATGACGGATCCCATGACTGAAGCGGCGGAGATGTATCTGCTCCGCATCGCGCTCCTATCAGAAGGCGATGAGCCGGTTCCCATCTCGAAGTTAGCCGAAACCCTGCATGTTTCGCCCATTTCCGCGAATCAGATGTGCCGCAAGTTGGAGGCCAAGGGGCTGGTTGATTATCAGCCCTACAAGGGCGTTACCCTCACGTTGCAGGGCGAGGCTATTGCTCTGCGGGTGTTGCGAAAACGGCGTTTGTGGGAGGTGTTTCTGGCCGAGAAGCTGGGGTTGGACCCACAAACCGCGGAGGATGTGGCTTGTCGTTTCGAACACGTGACGCCTGAGGACCTGGCGGAACGGCTGGCGGAGTTTCTGGGGAATCCCACCCTCAGCCCCCAGCGCCAGCCCATCCCCCCCCGGTTTGGCAGCGTTCAGCGCCGGAAGGTCATCCGGCCTTTGAGCGCAGTGAGCGTGGGGGATCAGGTCAGTGTGGCCAATATCGTTGCGGATGAGACGTTGAAGTCGTTTTTGCGTGGCCAGGGCATCGGTGCAGGGGCTGTGATGACGGTACTGGCCGTTGCTCCCGAGAAAGCCATCCTGATCGAAGTGAACGGAAGGCATGTTTCCCTGGCAATGGATATTGCCGAAAAAATCGATGTCACCCCTCTCGAGGAATCCTCGGTGACGTCATCCCAGGATGCCCCAAGCGAACGCCTGGCCCATGCTTCCTGAAGCCAAAGGTGTCAGCCATGTCGTCTCATAACATCTCCACTTTGGTTTTTGACATTGCCCCTCGCCCGCTTAGTGCAGTCCCGCGCGGGGAATCGGTGCGGTTGGTGCGCATCGACGCGGGGCGGCGCTTAACCCGACGCCTGGCCGAGTTGGGTCTCACGCCCGGGGTGGTCATGCAGGTCGTGCATAAGAATGGCGGGCCGATGCTCATTGCGGTGCGCGGCGCGCGCCTGGCCCTGGGCCGGGGTGTGACCGACAAGATCCTCGTCGAAGAGCTGGACCACACGGTTTCGTCATAGAACATGGCTCGTTGCGCTCATTGTCAGGAAAGTGCTGTTCTGGTTGCAGACCCGCCTACGCACTCGCCGGGCCGGGCGATGCCTATGATCGCGTTGGCGGGCAATCCCAATACGGGGAAAACCACCATCTTCAATCGCCTGACCGGCGCCCGCCAACACACGGGCAACTGGCCCGGCAAGACGGTGGAGAAAAAGGAAGGGACCTGGTGGCATGGCGAGACCCGGTTTCGTATTATCGACCTGCCAGGCACATACAGCCTGTCGGCTTTTTCTGCGGAAGAGGTCATCGCCCGGGATTTCATTGTGGAAGCGCGGCCCGACGTGGTCATCGTCGTGGTGGATGCCACCAATCTGGAACGCAACCTCTATCTGGTCCTTCAGATCCTGGAGATGACCCCCGCGGTCATTGTGGCCCTGAACATGATGGATGTTGCCAGGGATCAGGGGTTGCAAATCGATATCGATGGGTTGTCGCAACGCCTGGGGGTGCCCGTCGTTCCACTGACCGCACGCACGGGCGAGGGCTTGCCCCAGCTCATGGCGACCGCGGCGCAGGTGGCCTCCGGCCCACCGACGACGCGGTTCCTTCCTCCCATCCGCTACAGCCGCCCTATCGAACAGGCCATCGCCCGGCTGGAGGAAGCCATTCGCGCCCATCCCCAGCTGGCTCAGGGCTATCCCGCGCGCTGGCTTGCTCTGCAACTGTTGCAGGATGACACCTTTTGCCAGGAGAAGATCGCCCATCTTCCTGGCGGGGTTGCGCTTTGCCAACAGGCCCGCGAAGCACGCATCAGCCTGGAAGCCCGCTACCGCACGGATATCGACGCGCTCATCGCGGAGGAGCGTTATGCCTGGATCCATCGGTTGGTCCAAGAGGTGATCCGGGGCCGCCCTCAGGGCCCTACCCTCTCGGACCGGGTGGACGCGGTAGCCATGCATCCTGTGGGGGGATTGATCCTCTTTTTGGCCATCATGTGGGTGGTATTCAAACTCTCCACCGACGTGGCCGCCCCCTTTGTGGCCTGGATCGATCTCTTCGTCAATCGTTTTCTGGCCCATTGGGTGCTGGAAGGGCTGGCCCTGGTGCATCTCGAATCCTCCTGGTTCGCCAGCCTGATCACCGACGGCATCCTGGCCGGGGTGGGGGGCGTGCTCGTTTTCGTACCCGTGCTCATGTTCCTCTACATGGGCATGGCCATCATGGAAGACAGCGGCTACATGGCCCGGGCCGCATTTGTCATGGATGGCTATATGCGCCATCTGGGCCTGCAGGGCAAGAGTTTTGTGCCCCTGGTTCTGGGATTTGGTTGCAACGTCCCTGCCATCTACGCCACCCGCACGTTGGATAGCCGTACCGATCGTCTGCTTACGGGCCTGCTGGTACCCTTCATGAGCTGCAGCGCCCGCCTGCCTGTGTACGTCCTCATCGCCAGCATCTTCTTCCCCCATTTTCGCACGCCCGCGGTGCTGGTGATGTATCTGCTGGGCGTCCTCGTGGCCCTGACGGTGGGCTTCCTCCTGCGTAAAACCCTGTTCAAACGCAGCGAGACCAGTGCCCTCCTCATCGAGGTGCCTGCGTATCGGCTGCCCACCATCAAGAACGTGTGGATGGAAATGACCCTGCGCACCCGCGCGTTTCTGGAGGGCGCAGCCACCATCATCATGGCCGTAAGCATCGTCATCTGGCTGTTTCTGGCTATCCCCGTGAACGGCCAGAGCGCTTTTGCGGATACGCCTGTGGAACACAGCGCATTTGCGGCAGTGGCCGGGGTCATGAGCCCCCTTTTCAAACCACTGGGGTTTGGCAATTGGCAGAATGCCAGCGCTCTGATCACCGGCTTCATCGCCAAGGAAGTTGTGGTGAGCACGTTGGCCCAGGTCTACCACGTTCCCCAGGAGTCGCCCGGCCCGGAGGAGGACCTGGGCTTTTGGGCTGAGGCCCGGTTGGCCGCCATCAGCTTCTTTCGTGCGACCGCCGACACCCTCAAGGCCATTCCCGGCATCGTGGGGATCGATCTGTTAGATGAAGAGGAGCCGGGCGCGCCCCCCGCGCTGGGCGAAGCCATCCGCCAGGGGTTTGAACAGACCAGCGGCGGACGGGGTGCGCTGGCAGGTTTTTCCTTCATGGTCTTTGTGTTGCTCTACACGCCTTGCATGGCCACGGTCGCGGCCATGCGCCAGGAATTGGGAGGGCGTTGGACCCTCCTGAGCGTGGGCAGTCAGCTCACCATCGCCTGGCTGGCGGCTTTCCTTGTCTTCCAGGCAGGCAAAATCTTCTTGTCATAAGGGCTGCTCTAGACAAACCCCATCAAAACGACCTCGTTGGAATGCTTCCCACCATGCTTCATGCCATCCTTCACGAACTTCAAACTGCATCCGGCCCCCTGACCCTGCGCCAGCTAAGTCGCAAGCTGGGTGTACAGGAAAGCGCGCTCGAGGGCATGATCCAGTTCTGGGTGCGCAAGGGGCGCCTGGTCGTGGATGATGGTGCGGGAGGTCTTAGCGAGATGCGGGTGTGCCATAGCATCGCCTGTGGGCTGCGGGCCTGCCCCGGCCCGGGCGCATGTCCCCTGACGCTGAAGCCCCCCATCCGTTTCCATCTCTCATCTTGATCTTGCGTTCCACGCATTACAAACACATCCTACACGCTTATACCCATCCCACTACACTTTTCCAAAAGGAGATACATTCATGCTTGCATCCACGTTACTTGCTTTGCGCGAAGGTCTGGAAGCCGCTTTGATCATCGGCATTATTATCGGCGCCCTCTACAAGTTCCAACGCGGGCGCCTCGTGCCCGCGGTTTGGTTGGGCGTTGTGGCTGCCGGGTTGACGAGCCTGCTTGTTGCGTTGGGTCTGTATCGCATTGGGCTCGAGCTGGAAGGCCCCGCCGAAAAGATCTTTGAAGGCACAACCATGCTTCTCGCCGCAGGCGTGTTGACCTGGATGATCTTTTGGATGAAAAGACAATCCGCGGGGATGAAAGAGGCCCTGGAGGATGAGATCGCTACGATGGGGGATCACACCCCCTTCCTATCCCTTTTCTTCCTCGCGTTCATTACCATCATTCGTGAAGGTGTGGAATTGGGGTTGTTTTTGACCGCGGCAGCTTTTTCCACCGAAAGCTCGCAGGTGATTTTGGGAGCGAGTGTGGGGCTGATCGCGGCCGCGGTATTGGGCTGGCTCATCTATTCCTCGACCGTTCGGCTGAATCTGAAGCACTTTTTCAATGTCACCAGTGTGTTGCTGTTGATCTTCGCGGCCGGGTTGGTGGCCCACGGGGTGCACGAGTTCAACGAAGTGGGCTGGATTCCCGCGGTCATCGATCCGATCTGGAATATCAACCACGTACTGGATGAAAAATCCACGCTGGGGGAATTGCTCAACGCCTTGTTTGGTTATAATGGCAACCCATCCCTCACCGAAGCATTGGCTTATGTGAGTTACATCGTGGTCATCGTCTTGGCTTTGCGATATTTCTATCGGCCTGTGCCGCAAAAGCAATCGGTGCGGGTTTAAGGGCGTCTCCTGGCGTCCGGCCGTTCCTTGGATAACTGCAGCAACCTGCTATTTTCAAAGGGATCTGCCTTGGGGGAGGTCTCATCCCCATGCTATAATGCCGCTATCGATCTTAGCCTTTTCGGTGTGTTCGCAGGCGCAATGACGCGCACCACCACCCCGACATCTTCGCCCGCAGAGGTGCGGCTATGACAGACGCTCCCAAAGCTCAATCGCAGGTTTCCCCTGAGGAGGATCCTGTCCTGTTAGCCAAAAAGAGGGCTGCCGAACGGATCAAGGCTCGCTTTCATCATGAGGAACGGCACACCATGAATTTCGAAAAAGCCCATCAATGGTTTCAGAAGGAGAAGGCGTTGGAGAAAAAGCATTTTTCCAAGGAAAGCCAGCTCCAACGCATGGAAAAGCGATTGATTTACATCGCACCTCGCTCGACCATCACCAAGTTGATTCAGGAAAAGCAAGCAGCCTGATGCCTCCCGAACGCCGAGGCCTATGGCGCCTCCGGTTTGGCCGGAGGCGTTTTCGCGGGGGTTATGAAAATAGCATGATCGCTGGTCACTGAAGGTTCGCAAAGCCCGGGTTGGACGAGTCTGCCATGGTGCATATTCCGTACTGCGTATTCTGTCTAGTCGTCACGCAATACGGAATACGGAATACGGAATACGAGATGGGCTTCCCGCGCCAACCTGGCCGAAAGGCATTTTCATCGATATCGGCGTGCGGCCGCGCGTGGTGCCTGTTCTGAAAATAAAGCTGGTAAACCCGGAAACCGGGAAACCAGTAGACCGGGAGGGGAGCGAATCGGCCCGGTTTCCCCGGTTTCCTGGTTTCCAGGTATACCGGGCTACCGCCCATGATTTTCGTCCGTATCGGCGTGGGTGTGCCCGCGGTTGGGTCGCTTCCCCTGCTTTTGGCGTTCCCACTTCTCGGCGAACCTGGAGCAGGCCAGCTCCCGATAAAGCACATGCCCCATGGCCCGCAACAATGCGGCTTCGGAACGGGTGGGTTTTGTTCGGCGCAGCAGCCGATCGATTTTCATGCGTTTGGCAGGTTCCTGGCCCGGTTTGAAAAACCCGGCCCGGCCCAAGGCTTCCAGGATCATGGTCACCCCGGCCCGGAATTCCCCTTCGCTCGCGGGCGGGTCTTTGGGATCTACCTGCACGGTTGGGAGGTCCGCCCGGGGGTGGAGCGCAAATCGTCGCAGTTCGTAGCCTGTCAGCAGCACGGCTTGGGCCAGGTTCAGGGATGCGTAGCTGGGATCGGTAGGGATATAAAGCTGATAGTGACTGCGATAAACCACCTCGTTGGGGAGCCCCCAATCCTCGCGGCCAAAGAGGATGGCGGGCGTGCCTACCCGTGCATGCTCAAAGATGATGGGAGCCAGCTCATCGGGCGGGAGGATTTCGGGACTGAGCTCGCGGCGTCGGTTGCTGGTGGAAATCACCAGGTTGACATCGTGCAGCGCCTCATCCAGGTCGTCGAAGAACTCGATCCGTTCCTGAAACGCCTCGCTGCGATGGGCGGCCGCGCTGATAATGAAAGGGTCCCATTCCCGGGGCCGCACCACCCGCAGCCGTGTTAGCCCAGTGTTCATCATGGCCCGAATAGCCATGCCCACATTCAACGCGTGCTGGGGTTCCACCAAGATAAAAATGATGTTTTTGAGTCGATCGACGTAAGAGTTGGCAACTTGGTTTTGCATGGGTTTGCAAACGGGCTCAAATAAAACACGGATGAGGGAACACGGATGGGATGAAGGCGATTGAGCGTACTATCCGTGTCTGGTTATCCGTGTTTTCTGACTTTGGCTCGGCCGCCATGCCAGCATATGCCCTCTTCTGGGTTATCCGACCAGTTTGTAGCCGCGGCCGCGGACGGTGATGATATAGCGGGGGTTGGCGGGATCAGGTTCGATCTTTTTGCGAAGGCGGCTGACCAGCTTTTCGATCGCGGAGTCGTACACCTCATCCACATACTCCTCACCCCACACCGATTCGACAATACTGTATTTGTCGCAGATTTTATTCATGCGCCCATAGAGCAAAAGCAACAGTCGAAATTCCAGCCGGGTGAGATTATCCACCGAACGGCCATCCACGGTCACCAGGCCCGATTCCACATCGACGCGGACGCCCTTGCGCGGCGCGCGACGGCCTACCATATGGCGGACGAGGAAGTCTTCAAATAGGGCCGCGAACACCTGGGGGGCGTCATCCTCGCCGATGAGGATACCCTTGCGTCGGAGCTCATCCACGGCTTCGGGCGTGGCCGTGTGTTCGGGCGAGAACATGCTTTCCAGCGCGGCCTGTTCCTGGTCGGTCAGGTCTCGCCAGAGCTTCTGGCATTCCGCGATGACGCCCGGGTCGCGGCGCAGCAGGTCGCGTACTTCGCGGTGGATAAGTTGGTCTTCACTCACGGTGCGTTGGCGCAGGCCCGTAATTTGGGCCAGTTTGCGGCAGGCTAGCTCCAGCAAAACCGGGTGGCCGCCCGATTGGGCCAGCAGAAAGGTGATATCCACCTCATCAAAGGTGGCTTCCATTTCCTGGCCGCAGGCGAGGATGAGCTCGCGGGCGTCCGCATCGCTCATGGGGGTCACATAGCGCACGTTCGCGCCGAACAGTTCGATGAAATCATCCACATCCTCGCCCATGCGCAGATGGATGAGACGGCGGTGGGTTGCGGTCACATAACTGAGCGCGTCGCCGTATCGGTCCTTCAGCGCCCGCAGATTGAGAAACACCCGGCCATCCAGAGCCCGAAACGCGCTGTCGAATTCATCGAAGACCAACACGGCCTGGGAGGAGCGGCTTTCGACCAGCGCGGTAATGGCCTGGTTGAAGCTCAAAGGGATGTGGATTTTGCTGGGAGGATCGATGAGTTGGTCATAGGCCGCGGCGATGCGCGCCCGCAGGGCGGCATCTTCCTCGGATAGATGCTGCATCAGCACGCGCAAGATGAGTTCATAGAAGGCCTGCTCGCTCACCTCGAGCATGCGGTTGCAGTCGATGTAGAAGATATGGATGCCCCGGGTCAGGTCGGGGCGTACCCTGTCCCGCACCTCGGGCCGACGGAAGTCCCGCAGGAGCCATGATTTTCCAATGTTGTTTACCCCGACCAGGCTGACGCATCGGGCCTTGGCTGCATGCTCGTACAGATAGTGGAGCAGGTCCGCGCGTGAAATTTTCGGAGGATTGAGCAAAGGGGACACGATGGAAATGCCAGGGGAACAGGAAGGATGGAAGACAAGCCCACCTTTCATTCTACCCATAAAGCACATCATTCGCCAAAAAGGAAATAGCCGACAGGGCTATGGTGTATAATGAAATCATGTAACCGATAGCTCTAAGCGAAAACACCCCAGGGAGGACCCCATGACATTGCCGAAAATCGCTGTCTTGACCGGTGCGGGCGTTTCCAAAGGAAGCGGTGTGCCCACCTTTCGGGATGGCGCGGACAGCCTTTGGCGTAACTACAATCCCCAGGATCTGGCCACCCCCGAAGCCTTTGCTCGCAATCCCAGGTTGGTGTGGGAATTCTACGATTGGCGGCGGCAGATGATGGCGAATGCCCGCCCGAATCCCGCCCATCTGACCCTGGCTGCAATGGAAAAAGCCCTGCCCGATTTCACCCTGGTGACCCAAAACATCGATGGATTGCACCGCGAGGCCGGGAATCGTCGCATCCTGTATCTGCACGGGGATATCTGGTACGTTCGGTGCACCGAGTGCGATTATCGGTCCGAGGATCGTCGCGTGCCCTTACCCGAACTGCCGCCCACCTGTCCTCGCTGCGCCGCATGGTTGCGACCCGATGTGGTCTGGTTTGGCGAAGCCCTGGACCCGGTGACCTTGCATCGGGCTGAGCAGGCATTCTCTCAGGCAGATATCGCCCTGGTGGTGGGCACGTCTGCAGTTGTATATCCCGCGGCCATGCTCCCCCATTACACCCGGGAGCGCGGGGGCCGCATCATCGAATTCAACATGGCGCGGACGCCCCTTTCGCCCTACGCGGATGAAACCATTCTCGGCCCCAGTGAAGAAACACTCCCGGCGTGGTGGGAGGCATTCCAGGCCGAACTCGGGCTGTGAGGTGGTACCTTACAAGGGAATTCTTGCTCGTTGGGTCAGAAAATCTCTCCCGCCGAGGCGCTAAGGGCGTAATGGAAATAAAGTGTGCAGGTGGCAGGTGGCAAGGAGCAGGTGGAAAAATCTTGGCATCAGAACCTCCAGCGCGACTTGCCGGCAGCAAACCTGTATCTTCGCAAACGTGCTTGGCGATTTTGGGAGAGATCAGCTTTTTGGTGCTGGTTTGGTCGGGTTAGGAATCAGGTTGCGACATCGCGCCGGGGCACGTGCCTCTGGGGGACCCCAGGAATTTGGCGTCATCTGGCCGACTGAAGTCGTGCCCCTTGAGGCCTGCGACCAATAGAGGGCCTCCACCGTCCAGAATCACGCCAACCAATGGTCGCCGAAGGGCGACCAGCGACGCGAAGCGCCTGAAGAGCTCGAGTTTTCTCGGCAAGTGTCTGCCAATAATCTGGGACGCACCCGCTCTGGGCCATGGCTTGCCCCTGGACCCTGGTCTCGATTACAATGTTTTCATGCGAAACCTCCCTCCCACACACCCAACAACCCAACGAACCATTGTCGTACTGGGGGATTCCATTGCCGCGGGTTATGGCCTGCCGCCCGAATCCGCCTGGCCCCATCGTCTCCTTTCCTTGCTGACCGAGGCCTATCCCCACCTGCGCTGGCGTATGCATAACCTCAGCGTCCCTGGCGACACGGTCGCGGATGCCTATGTACGCTTCGATGAGGCCCGTCAACTACGCCCCGACCTGTTGATCCTTGCCCTGGGCATCAACGATTGTCGACGAGCGGCCAGCCCTGTGGTCGCACGGCGCATCGAAATGTTCTATCGCAATGAGCAGACCTGGTGGGGGCGCAACGCCATGCTGCGCCGGCTGGGGTATCTGCTGAGCCCGCTGCCCGAGACCCAACCCTCTCGCGAGACCAGTTCCCAGGTCCCGCTGGATGCCTTCCTGGCGATATTGGGCTGGATGATGCGTCAGGCCCGGGCCATGGATGCGTTGCCCGCGCTGGTGACCATGGCTCCCCTGGCGCCCGATCTGGCTGATGATCCCCACTTCGGGCTTTGTTCCCGTTATCAAACCGCGTTGCGCGACGCGGCCCGGGAGATGGAAGCCGCGCTCATCGAGATCGATTTCCTCATGCCCGAGGGGTCGTGGCAAGGGGATGGCGTCCATCTCACCGCCCGGGGTCAGGAAGTCGTTGCCCAGCGCGTGTTCAAGAATTTCCAGCGGCCACCCATCGCCGCACATCTCGCCCTCCAAACCCAGGAAAGCAATGCCTACATGGCCCCCACGCTGGACTGACATCACCGATCCCGACGTGCTGGCAGCCATCGAACGCGTGCCCCGGCATCGATTCGTGCCCAAGCATCTGCAACCATACGCGTATGACGATCGGCCCCTGCCCATCGGCTCGGGGCAGACCATCTCGCAGCCCTATGTGGTGGCGCTGATGACCCAGGCGCTGCAGCTCACGCCTGAATCCAAGGTCCTGGAGATCGGGACCGGATCGGGATATCAGACGGCCATTCTGGCCGAGCTGGCAAAAGAGGTCTATACGGTCGAGGTTCGTCCCGAGCTTCAGGAACGGGCGAAACGTATCCTGGAGGAGCTGGGATACACCAACATCCACTTTCGGGTGGGGGATGGCTGGGAAGGCTGGCCCGAAGAGGCTCCCTTCGATGCCATCATCGTCACTGCGGCCGCGCCAGTGTGGCCCCAGGCCCTCATCAACCAATTGGCCGAGGGCGGGCGGATGGTCATTCCGGTGGGAAAGGAAGATTGGAACCAGATCCTGTGGCTGGTGACCAAAGTGGACGGCAATCTCATCAAGGAGTCTCTGGGGCCGGTTCGCTTCGTGCCCCTTATTAAACCTGCCGAGATTCAGGACGGCAAGGATGGATCCTGACGCCGTGCTGTTCCGAAAATCGAGGTCTCACGCCAAGGCACCAAGACGCAAAGGGAATAAGGTGTGCAGGTGGCAAGTAGCAGGTAGCAAGTTAAGCTGCGAAGTCCACTGCCACCCGCAAACCTGCCAACCTACAAACCTGCTTCGTTTATGACTTTTCCGCTAACGACTTTGTACACAACTTGCCATGACCCGCATTCTCATTGTTGGACATAAAGGCCAGCTTGGCCGCACCTTGTTCCGATTTCCTACGGATCACGAACTGTTGGGCATGGACCTGCCCGAATATGACATCACCGATGTGGA
>DRQW01000155.1 GCA_011371305.1 Anaerolineae bacterium
AAAAATAGCATGATCGTTGGTCGCTGAAGGTTCGCAAAGTCCAGGTTGGACGAGTCAGCCATGGTGCGTATTGCGTACTGCGTATTCCGTCCAGCCGTCACCACGCAATACGCAATACGGAATACGAGATCAGCTTCCTGCGCCAACGTGGCTGCAAAGCATGTTCATCCGAATCTGCAACCGTGGTCTCATGCTATGACAGCATGGGGCCAACCAAAGGCGGTGGCGATGAGGAGAGTAAGGTGTTTCCTTGGCCCACCGCCAACATAGACGAGGAATGATCAGGGTATGGCAAACGACAATTCTATCCCCGAAGAAGTCAAGAACAACGTTTTTTTGACCACGCTGGACTTCATGTATAACTGGAGCCGCAAGAACAGTGTGTGGCCCATGTTATTCGGTCTGGCGTGTTGTGCCATCGAGATGATCAGCACTGCCGCAGGCCGCTACGACCTCGCCCGGTTTGGCATGGAGGTCATGCGGCCTTCGCCGCGTCAGGCGGACTTGATGATCGTCTCTGGCACGGTGACCAAGAAGATGGCTCCCACCATCGTGCGGCTCTACAACCAGATGGCAGAGCCCCGGTACGTGGTGGCCATGGGCGCCTGTGCTACCAGCGGCGGGCCCTTCAAGGCAGGCTACAACGTGGTCTCGGGCGTGGACAAGCTCATCCCTGTCGATGTTTACGTCCCCGGCTGTCCGCCCACCCCCGAAGCCCTGCTCTATGGCCTGATGAAATTGCAGGAAAAGATCGCTCAGCAATCCATCAAGACCGTGCCCTGGTATCGCAAAAACACGCCCAAGGCCATCCCCATCCCCCAACTGGGCCCCGACATCTTCAACCCCGAACGGGCGGAGGAAATCCGCCTCTATACCATGGCGGCGGAAGCTGAAGCCGCGGCCCCTACGGAGGAGCATGGATCATGAGTGATGTGACCGTCGAAAGCCCCCTGCCTTTCGCCGATGCCGTCCCCGGCGCGGTCATCGAGGCCGAGGGGAACAGCGTTGTCGTTCACCCCGACAAGCTCGTCGATTTCGCCCTTTATCTGCGGAACGAAGCGGGCTATGATTACCTCTCCTCCCTGACCGCGGTGGACTACCTGGGCTACAAGGACCGCACGCCCGAAGACCGGTTCGAGGTCGTCTATCATCTCTTCAACACGAAAAAGGTCGGCGATGAGGGCCTGGTCATGCGCGTGCGCCTGCCCGAAGAGGACCCCGAAGTGCCCAGCATGATCCTGGTCTGGCCGGGCGCGGACTTGCAGGAACGGGAAGTGTACGACTTGTTCGGCATCAAGTTCAAAGGCCATCCCCGCCTGCGCCGCATCTTCCTGTGGGAAGGCTTCCATGGCCACCCCATGCGCAAGGACTGGAAGGAAGCCTATTACGAGGAAGAACATAAGCCCTACAAGAGCCGCTGGCCCGAAGGTCACTTCGCCTGGGAAGAGGATCGGGCGCCATGGGGGGATAACGTCAACTATCCCAAGGGCTGGGACCCGGATACCTTTGTGGCGCCGCCACCTCCCTTGCCCAAAATCCACGAGCCCCCCGTGATCGCGGGGCGAGAACATGTGAAGACAGACCGTATTGTGGTGAACATGGGGCCCCAGCATCCTTCCACCCATGGCGTGTTCCGCATGATCGTGGCCCTGGATGGGGAAACCATCGTGGGCCTGGAGCCCGAAGTGGGGTATCTGCATCGCAATCACGAGAAGATCGGCGAGCGGAACACCTGGCTCATGAACATCCCCTTCACCGACCGGCTCGATTACCTGACGGCCATGGCCAACAATTTCGGGTATGTGCTGGCGGTGGAGAAATTACTGGGGGATAAGGCCAAACCGCCAGAACGAGCCGAATATCTGCGGGTGATCATGGCGGAACTCACCCGTGTGCAGAGCCATCTCTGGGGCATCGGCTTCCTGCTCAACGACCTGGGCGCGTTCTTCACCCCCGCGCTGTATGCCATCGAAGAACGCGAGCTCATCCTCGACCTGTTCGAGGCAGTCTCGGGCAGCCGCATGATGGTCAATTACATGCGCTTTGGTGGCGTCCGCAACGATGTGGACGAGGATTGGCTGAAGGTGGCCCGGGACCTGGTCTTCAACCGCCTGCCCGCGAAGGTCGATGAATTCGACCGTTATCTCACCGAAAACGAGATCATCAAAGAGCGCTGCATCGGCGTGGGCTATCTTTCCGCGGAAGATGCCATCGCCACGAGCATGTCGGGCCCCATGTTGCGGGCTTCGGGCGTGCCCTACGATGTGCGCAAGAACCGTCCCTACAGTGTGTATGATCACTTCGAATGGGATGTGGTCACCGAGGATGGAGGCGATGTGTACGCCCGCTACCTGGTGCGCCTGCGTGAGATCCGGGAGTCCATCCGCATCCTGAAACAGGCGTTGGACAACCTACCCGGCGGGCCGATCATGAACAAGAAGCCCGCATATGTGTTCAAAGTCCCCGCAGGCGATGCTTACGCCGCGGTGGAAACGCCCAAAGGCGAACTGGGCTTCTACATCGTCTCCGATGGCAGTGACAACCCCTGGCGGTATCACGTCCGCTCCCCCTCCTTTATCAACCTGAACGCGCTCGAGCACATGTCTATCGGCTACAAAGTGGCGGATGCCATCGTCATCCTCGGCGCCATCGACATCGTGCTAGGCGAGGTGGATCGATAGACGCATCACACACCACCCTCCTGGAATCACCACAAGCCGACTTTGTGCGGGAAGTGAATGTCGTAATGCGTAATGCGTGAAGCGTAAGGGCTTTACGGAGTACGTCTTACGCATTACGGTTCCGATTTTCCCGAATCTTCCCTGGTTTCAAGGACGACTTTCAAACCACGCCCTCATTTTTGCTCAAGGAACCCTCCCATGTTCGGAATCGGCATACTTCGCGGCCTGAGCACCACCCTCAAACGCACCGTCACCACTTTTGTGGATGATATCGGCCAGGCCAGCCGCTACATCAACAGCATCGACACGCCCGCAGGGAAAATTTTGCAACAACCGCCCGAGATTCAGGGCCTTTTTACCATCCAATATCCCGAAGAAAAACGGCAACTCCCTGAAAACTTCCGCTTCATCCCCATGCTGGTCTATGAAGCGGATACGGGCAAGCAGCGATGCACGGCCTGCGGCATTTGCAGCAAGGTGTGTCCCTCCCAATGCATCTGGATCGTCCGCGATCAAACGAAAGAGGGCAAGCCCATCCCCCGGCCCAAGGAATTCTACATCGATGCCAGCATCTGCATGAGCTGCGGCTTCTGCGCGGAGTTCTGTCCCTTCGACTCCATCAAGATGAATCATGACTATGAGCTGGCAGTGTATGACCGCTATCCAGGGCTGATCCTAGACCTGGAAGAGCTTTCGGTGCCCACGACCTACTACGCGGCCCTCTATCCCAAAGCCTGGGCCGCGGAAGAGGAAGCACGGCGACTCAAAGAGGAACGCAAACGGGCTCGGGCCAAAAAGGCCGCAGCCGCCAAAGCCAAAAAAGCCGCGGCCACGAAGCAGCCTGCGCCCAAGAAAGCGACCGGAGAAGG
>DRQW01000156.1 GCA_011371305.1 Anaerolineae bacterium
AAGGATGTTGCCCAAAATGGAGCCGATAATCGAGGCTGAGACCAGGGAGAGCTGTCCGGCACGCACCGCGATAATCACGATGATCAACTCAGCCGCATTGCCCAGGGTGGCATTCAACAACCCACCGATGCGCGGCCCCGTTTTTGCTGCCAAAGCCTCGGTGGCATCCCCTAGCAGCGCAGCAAGGGGAATGATGGCCAATGCAGAGGTCGCGAAGATGAACATGGGGGACCAATGCAGCAGTTCAGCGGCCAGGGCCACTGGTGCAAAGAGTAACAGCAAACGCATCCATTGCTTCATGCGGTGACTCCGTGAGAAGATGGATAGTGGCAACCATGCGGTCAAGCGTCTGGGGTGACGATGATCTCCTGCTCCTCAATGTCTTCTTGTTCCAGAGGATAACCATAAATCTCCGCCAGCAGCCCGGTCAGCAACTGGGCGATAAAGCGCACCGCGGAGATGGTACGGGCATAAGGCATACGCCACGGCCCAATCACGCCCACCACCCCCGCGCTGTATTGGGGCCGACCATACCGTGAGAGCACCAAACTGACGTTGGGTAGCCGGGCATACGGGCCTTCGCCGCCGATGATAACCTGCACGCCTGGCAGATAACGCGCTTCGGTCAAAAACGGTTTCAGCAGAATGGGATTCTCAAACACCTCCACAATTTGTTGCGCTGCGGCCTGCTCGGAAAACTCAGGGGCACGCAAGATGTAAATCAACCCCTCATGATACATCTCATCCAATCGTTGATCCTCATGATAAAGGATGTCGCTTACCAATTGCAGCACGCGCCGCGCGAACCCATCTTGCTCCACCTCCAATCGTTGGATCGCGGTCCAATCCAGACCTGCCAACAGCTCGTTGAATTGGTTGCTGATCTTGGTCAGCTCGGCTTGGGTTCGCGGTTCATCCAGCGTGAGGATCTGCTGCCGCACCGAGCCGCCCTGCAATACCAATACCATGAGCACGGTATGGGGTTGCAGGCTGATAAGCTCCAGGTGCTTAAAACGTGCGTGTTCGGCCCGTGGCGCAGTGGTGATGGCCGCACTGCGCGCGGTGCGGGCCAAAACGCTGGCCGAAAGCTGCACCCATTGGTCCATCTCACCTTGCACCTGGAAAAACTGATGCTGAATAGTGCGCCGCAAGGTGGAGGGTAATCGCGTCTCGGGCAGGAGATGCTGGACGAAATAGCGATAACCTTTGTGGGTGGGGACCCGACCGGCCGAGGTGTGGGGATGGGTGAGATAGCCCATCTCCTCCAGACGTTTCATCTCATTCCGCACCGTTGCGGGCGAAAATCCCGGTCGGTAGGTTTCGACCAAGCGTTTGGAGCCTACGGGCTCAGCGGTTGCCACAAACTCGCGCACAACCCACTCCAGGATGGCCTCCTGCCTGGGCGTGAGTTTTTCGGGAGCTTTGGCTTCTCGTTTTCGGGGCATGATTTGAAATGCGAACTGCTATGAAAATAGCGTTGGTAAACCGGGAAACCGGGTAGACCCGTAGACCGGGGGGAGGAGCGAATCGGCCCGGTTTCCCCGGTTTTCTGGTTTCCTGGTCTACCGGGTTACTGGGCTACGTAGCCCGTCATTTTCATCCGCATCAGCGCGGGCTTGCGTGCCGCTGGTTTGCAGACGAACGCAACGCGATTTTCAGCGCAGATTGTAGAAAGCGCTCAAGCCCGGGAAGACGGCGCTTTCCTCCAATTCCTCTTCGATACGCAGAAGCTGGTTGTATTTGGCCACCCGGTCGGAACGGGCGGGCGCGCCTGTTTTGATCTGGCCTGCGTTCAAGGCCACGGCCAGGTCCGCGATGGTGGTGTCTTCGGTTTCGCCCGAGCGATGGGAAACCACCGCGGTCCAGCCCGAGCGTTGAGCCATGCGTACCGCGTCGATGGTTTCGGTCAGGGTGCCAATCTGATTCAGCTTGATGAGAATGCTGTTGGCCGCGTTCAGATCGATGGCTTTCTTCAGGAACTGCACGTTGGTAACCAGCAGGTCATCGCCTACGAGTTGCACTTGGTTGCCCAGGGCCTGATGCAACATGATCCAGCCTTCCCAATCGGTCTCGGCCATGCCATCCTCTAAGGAGATGATGGGATACTCGCTCACCCACGCTTCCCAGAGCTTGACCATCTCCTCACTGGAAAGCACACGGCCTTCGGTCTTCAGGTGGTATTTGCCATCTTCGTAAATTTCCGAGGTGGCCGGGTCCAAGGCGATGAACACCTCTTCGCCCGGCTTATAGCCGGCACGTTCGATGGCTTTGAGAATCAGGTCCAGGGGCTCACGGTTGCCGTACTTGAACGCGGGGGAAAAGCCTCCCTCATCTCCAACGCGAGTGCTGTACCCGGCCTCCTTGAGCACGGCTTTCAGGTTGTGATAGATCTCCGCACCCCAGCGCAGGGCCTCACGAAAGCTGGGTGCGCCCACGGGCATGACCATGTATTCCTGGAAGTCGGTCACCCAGCCGCCATGCGCGCCCCCATTCATGATGTTCATCATGGGCACGGGCAGCGTATGGGCGTTGGCGCCGCCGATGTAGCGATAGAGGGGCTGAAAGGTGGCCCTGGCCGATGCCTTGGCCACGGCCAGGCTCACGGCCAGAATGGCATTCGCTCCCAGATTCGCCTTGTTGGGCGTGCCATCCAACTCGATCATGGCTTGATCCACCCCCCGCTGGTCCAACGCGTTCATGCCAATGAGTTCATTGGCGATAGGGCCGTTCACGTTCGCTACGGCTTTGAGCACGCCTTTGCCTAGAAAACGGTCGGGATCGCCATCCCGCAGTTCCAGAGCCTCGTTGACGCCGGTGGACGCGCCCGAAGGCACGGCCGAGCGGCCGATAGAGCCGTCATCCAGCAAAACTTCCGCTTCCACGGTGGGGTTGCCGCGGGAATCAAGGATCTCCCGGGCGCGGATATCAAGGATTTCAACAATGGTCATGATGCATTCTCCTTGCTTGGCCTAAGGAAGAGCGCCGTTACCTGCTGGCAACCAACGCGATCATGCCGAAGTGGGTTTGGCAGATAAAGAAACTTTTCACCTCAATCATACACGGTTTTTGGGTAAAAGGGCGAATCCCACCGCCATTCCCTAGGC
>DRQW01000157.1 GCA_011371305.1 Anaerolineae bacterium
CAACGGCAGGCTCGCCTGCGCCGATACGGACGAAAATCGTGGGCGGTAGCCCGGTATACCTGGAAACCAGGAAACCAGGGAAACCGGGCCGATTCGCTCCTCCACCCGGTCTACCGGTCTACCGGTGTCCCGGCCTACCAAATCTATTGTCAAAGTAGCATACGGGATGGCCCCGACCCAAAGGCCGAGACCATCCCGCGAGAAGCTCATCCAACGAGCTCGCGCTTACTCTTCCGCATTCATCAAGCCGAAGAGGTAAGCAGGGTATTCGAAGGCGCCGGTATTGCCCTTGTGATAGGGGCTGAGGGCATTCAAACCCGCCTCCCACGAGCGGACCACATCGTTGGCGTCCAGGGTGGAACCGTCGTGGAACTTGACACCTTCCTTCAGGTAGCAGGTCCACACGGTGGAATCCTCGTTGGCCTCGCACTTGGTGGCCAGGGTGGGCACGGCTTCGCCGTCCGCGTTGTATTTGTAAAGGCCCTCGGTCACCATCTTGCAGGCGTCCAGGGATTCGCCATCGGTCTCATCCATGCAGTAGAGGCTGATGGGTTCGGCCGCCTTCAGGTAAACCAGGGTGTCGCGGTCGCCAGGGACGAAGGTCCACAGGTCGGGCGGGCCAAGAACCGCGGCTTTGGCATTTTGCACATCCGCGCGGGCCGCGTCGGCCGCGGCACCGTGGGCGATGGGCACCATGGGCACCAGCTCGCGGATGGCGTTGTTGGCCTGCTCGTAGAGGGGCCGCGCTTCCTCAGGATCCGCGATGACCGAAGCCTTCTCCAAGACCTCGTAAATCTCGGGGAAGGGTTCGCCGAATTGCGGATTCGCACGGCTGAAGTGGAAGTCCAGGAAGTTGGTCACGTGCAGATAGTCCGCACCCCAACCAAGCATGTAGAGGCCGTCCAGCTTGCCCGCGGTGGATTCGGCGATGAACTGGCCCGACTCCATGACCACGACCTCGGCATCGATGCCCAGGTTCTCCTTGAGCTGGGTCTGGATTTCCACCGCGACCAGGCCCGGCTCGGGCAGATAGACGCGGAACACGTCGCGATAGAAGAGTTTGGTCTTGAAGCGGATACCGTCCTCGCCCCGAGGCAGACCGGCTTCATCCAGCAGGCGGTTGGCCTCTTCGGGGTTGAAGTCGTACCAGGGTTCGCCCACGCAGCCGTTGGGGATGGAGCAGGGCGTGAAGTGCGACGCGACTTCCGAGCCCTCGGGATAGAAGTTATCCACGATGCGTTGGCGGTCGATGCCCATGGCGATGGCCTTGCGCACCCGCACATCATCCCACGGCTCGAAGGTGTTGGTCATAGCCAGGTACATGATGTTGGGGTTGGGCACGGGCAGGAACTGCAGGTTGGGGTCGTTCTTGACCGTGTCGTAGTCATCGGGGCTGAGCTTGGTGATGTAGTCCGCGGTGCCCGATTGCAGTTCCAGCAGGCGGGCTGCGCCCTCTGTGGCCCAGCGGAAGACCAGGGTTTCGGTCTTGGCGGGCTCACCATGGTAATCGTCGAAGCGCTTGAAGATGATGCTGTCGCCCCGGTTCCAGCTATCCAGCATGTAGGGGCCGGTGCCGATGGGCTTCTCCAGCAGTTCGCCGGTGCCGCCCGTCTGTTCGATCCACTCGCGCGGTTGGATGAAGAAGGGCGTAAACGCAGCCTTGGCCAGGAACGCGGGATCGGGCTTGCACATGGTGAAGCGGACGGTCATCTCGTCCACCGCCTTGATCTCTTTGATCTTGTTGTTCTTGCAAGGCGCGGTGACGGTGAGCAAGCCATTCTCCTCGGTCTCGCCATACGCCATCTCACCTTCGCCCTCCATGCCTTCCTCTTCACCCATCTCGGGCGGCGGGGTGCCGAACCACTTCTCATAAATTTCCGCGTACTTGCCCGATTCCTTCACCTTCTTCAGGCCTTCGTTGATGGCCTGGAGCAGTTCGGGCTTGTCCTTGCGCACCGCGATGCCGTAGAACTCGTCGGTGAAGGGCCCGGCCACGATCTCCACCTCCCACTCGGGGTTGGCTTGGATCATGTCCGCGGTGGTGGGACCATCGTTGATCACCGCGTCCACCTCGCCATTGGCCAGGGCCTGCATGGCCAGGGTGATCTCATCATAGCGCACGACCTCGGCGTCGGTGTTCTCGGTGGCCCAGATGTCGCCCGTGGTGCCAAGCTGCACACCCACCTTCTTGCCTGCCAGGTCTTCAACGCCCTTGATATCACTGCCCTTCTTCACGGCCAGCACCTGACCGGCGTTGAAGTAGGGATCGCTGAAGTCCACGGTCTGCTTGCGCTCGTCGGTGATGGTCGCGGCCGAGATGACGGCATCGAACTCACCGCTGGCCAGGGCCACGAAGATACCGTCCCAGCGGGTGTTCACAAACTCGACCTCCAGGCCCGCTTCCTCCGCGATGGCTTTCATCAGGTCGATGTCGAAGCCGACGATCTCGCCGTTCTCATCCACATACTCGAAGGGCGGATATTCGGCGTTGGTGCCCACGATCACCTTCATCATCTCCTCTTGGGGAGGTTCGGTGGGTTCAGGCGCTTTCGTGGGCTCGGGCGCCTGGGTGGGTTGCTCCGCGGGCGCTTGCGTGGGCTGCGGCGCTTCGGTCGGGGTGGCCTGCCCACCACAAGCCGCAAACGCCATGGCCGCCAGCAAAAGCACGCTGAGCAGAAGCAATAATCGACGATTAGACATCAGATTCTCCTCCTTGTGAAAAGAGACAACGAAAAAGGGAAAGACCGACCATCCTTTTGCCACCAGGCAAAAGTAAGGAAAATTATACTGGCTGGCATGGGGCTTGTCAAACGACCTGAAAAATCGGAACGGAAACCGGGGCGTTGGCGAGCATCGAGGCTGGTATGCCCTGTGATATAATCATTTCGCCGAGTTTGTTCTGAAAAAAGCATGCTTGCTGGCCGCTGAAGGTTCGCAAAGCCCAAGTTGGGCGAGTCTGCCATGGTGCGTATTGCGTATTCCGTATTCCGTCCGGTCGGCACGCAATACGCAATACGGAATACGAGTCACGCCGCCCTGGCCGCGAGGCATTTTCGTCGGTATCGGCGCGGGGTGGCCCGCCGTCGGACTGCTATGAAAATAAGGGTTGGAGAACGCAGATGAACGCTGATAGAGGCAGATTGACGCAGATAAAAAGAAAAAATCTGTGAAAATCATCTGCGGCAATCTGCGTTGCGAAGCATCCGCGGGTATCTGCGTTCCCATTTTCGTCGGTATCGGCGCG